>JBEMAY010000080.1:0-12740 GCA_040274765.1 Psychrobacillus sp. | reverse complement strand
CTGTGGAAGGATGCATCACTAGCGAAGGAAGCTGCAGAAGCGATGAAAATTACTGCTCCAGACTTAAAAAAAATGAATATAATTGATACAATTATAAGAGAAGTTCATGGTGGTGCTCATAAAGATATAGAAAAACAAGCTGAATATATGAAAGATGTGCTTGTTAGTTCATTAAGAGAACTGTCCATGCTGTCACCAGTAGAATTAGTTGAGACTCGATACAATAAGTTTAAGCAAATTGGTCAATTCAAAGAAAATGCGTCTTTATAGGCGCATTTTTTTTGAAAGTTTATCAGATTACACTTATAGTTAATAGAGGTAAGTTTGGAGGGGATAGGATGAAACGTATTGGTGTATTAACTAGTGGCGGAGATGCTCCGGGTATGAACGCTGCAATTCGTGCAGTTGTAAGAAAGGCTATATTTGAGGGTATTGAAGTTGTCGGTATTTTACATGGTTATCAAGGATTAATTGAAGGAAAAATGGAAAAGCTGGATTTAGGTTCTGTTGGAGATATTATCCAAAGAGGTGGAACAAAGCTTTACTCTGCTAGATGTCCAGAATTCAGAACAGAGGCAGGCCAACTAAAAGCAATTGAACAGCTGAAGGCCAATGAAATAGATGGGCTTGTTATTATTGGGGGAGACGGATCCTACCGTGGCTCTATGACTCTTACAAAAAACGGGTTCCCATGTGTTGGAATTCCCGGTACTATCGATAACGACATTCCTGGAACAGATTATACATTAGGTTTCGATACTGCACTAAACACAGTAATCGAATGCATTGATAAAATTAGAGATACCGCTACTTCACATGATCGCACCTTTATCATAGAGGTTATGGGAAGAGACGCTGGGGATTTGGCTTTGTGGGCTGGTCTTGCAGGAGGAGCAGAGACTATCATTGTTCCTGAGGTAGAGATGGATATTACTGAGGTAGTTGAACGTTTAGAGAGCGGAACAGCGCGTGGAAAAAAACACAGTATCATTGTCGTAGCGGAAGGTGTTATGAGTGGACAGGATTTTGCTGCTAAACTAAAAGAACATGCTAATATTGAAACAAGAGTTTCTGTACTAGGGCATATCCAGCGTGGTGGTTCTCCTACTGGGCGAGATCGTGTATTGGCTAGCTTATTTGGTGCTAAAGCTGTAGAAGTCTTAATGGCTGGTACTGGAGGCCGTGCAATTGGAATACAAAATCATCAAGTGGTAGACTATGATATGACGGAAGCCTTTGAAAAAACAGAAGAATTTGATCAAGCAATGTATCGCTTATCGAAAGAGTTGTCAATTTAAGATTACATAAATTAAAGCAATAGGAAGGATTAGATGTATGAGAAAAACTAAAATAGTTTGTACAATTGGACCGGCAAGTGAATCAGAGGAAACTCTAGAAAAGCTAATAGAGGCAGGCATGAACGTTGCTCGTTTAAACTTTTCTCATGGTAGTCATGAAGAGCATGCTGGAAGAATTGAACGTATTAAAAAAGTGGCTAAAAGGCTAGATAAAATTGTTGGGATTTTACTGGATACAAAAGGTCCTGAAATTCGTACACATAAGATGGAAAATGATGCAATTGAACTTGCGTCTGGCCAATCCATTGATATCTCGATGACTGAGGTGCTTGGTAATAATGAGCGTTTCTCCATTTCCTATGAAAAGCTAATAGAGGACGTGCAGGAAGGGTCTACCATATTACTAGATGACGGACTGGTTGAGCTAATCGTTAAGGGAGTAGATCTAGAAAAAGGAATTATTCATACGTATGTACAAAATGCTGGGACTTTAAAAAATAACAAAGGCGTTAACGTTCCTGGAGTTTCTGTGCAATTACCAGGTATTACAGAAAAAGACGCGAAGGATATACTTTTTGGTATTGAACAGGATGTAGATTTCATCGCTGCTTCTTTCGTCCGAAGAGCTAGAGATGTACAGGAGATTCGCGAACTTTTAGAAAATAATAATGGATCCCATATTCAAATCATCCCTAAAATTGAAAACCAAGAGGGTGTCGATAATATTGATGAAATCCTTCAAGTTTCAGATGGCTTAATGGTTGCAAGGGGAGACCTTGGGGTAGAGATTCCTGCAGAGGAAGTTCCGTTGGTTCAAAAATCGCTTATCCAAAAATGTAACGAAGCAGGTAAGCCAGTTATCACCGCAACACAAATGTTAGACTCTATGCAAAGAAATCCTCGTCCTACACGTGCAGAGGCAAGTGACGTTGCAAACGCAATCTTTGACGGTACAGATGCTATTATGCTTTCTGGTGAGACAGCTGCAGGGCTATATCCACTTGAAGCAGTTCAGACGATGGATAAAATCGCAAAACGTACAGAAAATGCAATTGATTATCGTGCTATAGTGAACAAACTAAGCAAGGCAAGAGAAGTTAATCTAACAGATGCAATAGGGCAAGCGGTTGCTCATACTGCTATTAACTTAAAGGTTAAAGCGGTTATCGCTCCGACTGAAAGTGGTCATACAGCTAAAATGATCTCTAAATTTAGACCTGGTGTGCCTATTATTGCAGTGACTTCTACTGTAAAGCCATCTAGACTACTAACATTAGTGTGGGGAGTCTATCCAATAGTTGGTAAAAAAGCATATTCTACAGATGAGGTATTAGAAATTGCGGTAGAGGAAAGTATTTTACAGCATTATGTGACTCACGGAGATTTAGTGGTAATTACTGCAGGAGTTCCAGTTGGGCAAGCAGGTACTACTAACTTGATGAAGGTGCATGTCATTGGAGATATGGTAGCTAAGGGACAAGGTATTGGAAAGAAAACTGCATTTGGTAAAGCGATTGTTGTTAACAATGCAAAGGAGCTAGAAGGTCAGGATACAAGTGATAGTATTATCGTGACGATTGGATCTGATAAAGATATGGTTCCAGCTATAGAAAATTGCAAAGGCTTGATCACGGAGGAGGGTGGCTTAACAAGTCATGCTGCTGTCGTAGGGTTAAGCTTTGGAATCCCAGTAATAGTTGGGGTACAAGATGCAACGAAACTTATAGAAAATGGTCAAGAACTAACGTTAGATGCTGAAAGTGGAGTAATCTACAACGGACAGGCTAGCATTATTTAATTGAATCTTATAAGAAACTTTATATTCTCAAGACAAGTGCCTCACATAAAGTGAGGCACTTGTTTTATACTTAGTATAGAAGGACGGTGTCTTTATGAAATGGATTATAGGTTTGTTTGTAGCAATTCCTGCAATTGAGTTATATATTTTACTTTTAGCAGGGAAGTCGTTAGGCGCTCTCAATACACTTTTACTAATCATGGCTACTGGGATTATTGGTGGGTTTGTAGCAAAGCGCCAAGGCATGAAAGCTTTTCGCGAGGTCTCGGATAGCGTCAAAAACTACCAAGCACCGGGGGAGTCAGCGATCAATGGGATTTGTATTTTCCTTGGTGCTATTTTAGTAATACTACCAGGGTTTATATCTGATTTTCTTGGATTTTTATTGCTGTTCTCTCCAACACGCAAATTATTTAAACCTTTGTTTTATAGATGGATCAGAAAGAAAATGAAGAATGGTCAAGTTATCGTGATGAAGTCTTCATAGAACTGCCCCATTTGTTAGCTATTAAATATATGAATGGACTGAAGAGAATACCGACAAAGCCGAATATCAATACAGCCGCAGCGCTTAAGAAGAATACATGGACAGCTTTAATCTGCATAGAAGCAGACCAAAGCAAGTTGTCTACAATATGTCTTGTTAGCTGGACAAAAACATAAAGCAATAGAATAATACTGCCAAATAGTTTCGCATCGAGTAAAAAGAAATAAATACTCATTGGAATTAAGATGATGCCAGTCCCAAGAAAAGGTATGCTATCCACTAAAGAGATTAAGAAAGCATTTTTAATAGGATTATGTAGACCAAGTACACTAAAACCTATCGAAAGTAAAATAAATGTTATTAACAATAGCTTTACTTCCACACCTAAAAAACTATTAACTACCTCCGAAGATTTAACGACTGCCCGATGAAAGAATTCTCTTGTTTTCTCAGGGAAATAGATCAGAAACCAAAGTCTATCCTTAGTTGACTCATACAACGAAAAAAAAAGACCAATGCTGAAAAGAAGTACTTCAAACACATACGTAGGTAGATGAGTGAGATTGACTAATAAATTATTTAGAATGGTGTTTAATAGTTCTTGAAACTTATCTTCAAACATTAGAAATATAGGGTGCTTCTGCAAGTCATCAAAAGGCAAATATAAAAGGTGCTCGTGAAGAAGTGGAATAAGGGTAACTAATGACTGAAAGATAAAATAGACAAAAAGTAAAAAGCTACTTAAGATAATAATCTCTGTTATTAGAACACTTACGATAAGTGGTAACTTGAGCTTTTTGCGAAAGAAATTAGACGTTGGATACAATAGATATCCACATAGAATCGATAACGTTAAAGGGTAAGCGATGAAAAGGATTAACCCAATGATACCAATGGGCACCCAATAAGTAAGAATATCTTTTTTGTTTATTTGAAAACTAACTATATTCATCCATTCTTTTCTCAGAATAAATTGATTGAAAAGTTATTTTTTAATAATTTTAAGCGTTTTCATTCACAAAATAGCCAAAATTGATTATAATACGAGAGTAAGCAATTTAAAGGTACATATTAAGTACAGGTAAAACTCTATTTACGAGACAAGTAGATAATGCAGTTTTTCTGTAGAAGGGGAGATTACAAATGACGTCAACTCGTGGTTTAGAAGGAATCGTAGCGACTCAGTCAGCAATAAGCTCTATTATTGATGACACTCTTACATACGTCGGCTATGATATCGATGATTTAACGAATAATGCAAGTTTTGAAGAGGTAGTTTACCTTTTATGGCATAAACGTCTGCCAAATGCTTCAGAGCTAGCAGAACTAAAACAACAACTTGCTGATAACATGGCAGTACCTCAAGAAGTTTTAAATCATTTCAAAACATATCCTATCGATCAAGTTCATCCAATGACTGCTCTTAGAACAGCTGTATCTATGTTAGCATTATATGATGATTCAGCTGAGGATATGTCCGAGGAAGCAAACTACCTTAAAGCAATCCAACTTCAAGCTAAAATGTCTACATTAGTAACTGCATTTTCTCGTGTACGTAAAGGATTAGAGCCAGTTGCTCCTAAGTCAGACCTAGGCTATGCTGCTAACTTCTTGTATATGTTATCTGGTGAAATGCCAGAAGAAATTGAAGTAGAAGCTTTTAACAAAGCATTAGTACTTCATGCAGATCACGAATTAAATGCATCTACATTCACTGCACGTGTTTGTGTAGCAACTCTTTCAGATATTTACTCTGGCGTTGTTTCAGCTATCGGTGCTCTTAAAGGACCACTTCATGGTGGAGCAAACGAGCAAGTAATGAAAATGTTAACTGAAATTGGTTCTCTTGAAAACGTAGATAGCTATGTTCAAGATAAATTAGACAATAAAGTGAAAATCATGGGCTTTGGTCACCGCGTTTATAGAAAAGGTGATCCTCGTGCGAAACACTTACGTGAAATGTCTAAAAAACTTACAGCTCTTCGCGGAGAGTCAAAATTATATGATATGTCTGTACGCATTGAAGAAATCGTAACTGGTCAAAAGAACTTACCACCAAATGTAGATTTCTATTCAGCATCTGTGTATCATTCATTAAATATTGATCATGATTTATTTACACCTATTTTTGCAGTTTCTCGTGTTTCTGGATGGGTAGCTCATATTCTTGAGCAATATTCAGACAATCGCTTAATCCGTCCTCGTGCAGAATACGTTGGACCAGGAATGCAAAAATACGTTCCAATCGAAGAACGATAATATCAATTGTTTGTAAAGATTAGGGCTAAAACACATGGTGTGTTGATGGCCCTATGATTATGATAGTAGGAGGAAATAATAATGACATCTGGTAAAATTACAGTAGAAAACGGTGTACTTAACGTACCAAACACAGCAATCATTCCATTTATCGAAGGTGACGGCACAGGTCCTGATATCTGGGCAGCAGCTTCACGCGTATTAGAATCTGCAGTAGAAAAAGCTTATAACGGCGAAAAGAAAATTGAATGGAAAGAAGTACTTGCAGGACAAAAAGCATTCGACCAAACTGGTGAATGGTTACCACAAGAAACTTTAGACGTAATCAATGAGTACTTAATCGCTATTAAAGGACCTTTGACAACACCAATCGGTGGAGGAATTCGTTCATTAAACGTTGCTCTACGTCAAGAGCTAGACCTATACACTTGCCTACGTCCAGTACGTTATTTCACTGGTGTTCCATCTCCAGTTAAACGTCCTGAAGATACAGATATGGTTATTTTCCGTGAAAACACAGAAGATATCTATGCAGGTATCGAGTATGCTAAAGGTACAGACAATGCTAAAAAATTAATCGACTTCCTACAATCTGAATTCGGTGTTAAAAACATCCGTTTCCCAGAAACTTCAGGTATCGGTATTAAACCAATTTCTGAAGAAGGTACAAAACGTTTAGTGCGCGCTGCATTAAATTACATTATTAAAGAAGGTCGTACTTCTTTAACACTAGTACACAAAGGAAACATCATGAAGTTCACTGAAGGAGCTTTCAAAACTTGGGGCTATGAAGTGGCTGAACAAGAATTCGGTGACAAAGTATTTACTTGGAACCAATACGATAAAATTAAAGAAGAACAAGGTACTGAAGCAGCTGACAAAGCTCAATCAGATGCAATTGCAGCTGGTAAAATCTTAGTTAAAGATTCAATCGCTGATATCTTCTTACAACAAATTTTAACTCGTCCAAAAGAGTTCGATGTAGTTGCTACTATGAACTTAAATGGAGATTACATCTCTGATGCACTTGCTGCACAAGTTGGTGGTATCGGGATCGCTCCTGGAGCTAACATCAACTACGTAACAGGACATGCTATTTTTGAAGCTACTCACGGTACAGCTCCAAAATATGCAGGTTTAGATAAAGTAAACCCATCTTCTGTAATCCTTTCAGGTGTATTAATGCTTGAACACCTTGGCTGGAACGAAGCTGCTAAACTAATCATGGATTCCATGGAAAAAACAATTGAATCTAAAGTAGTAACTTACGACTTTGCTCGTCTTATGGATGGCGCTAAAGAAGTTAAGTGTTCAGAGTTTGCTGACGAATTGATTAAAAACCTTTAATCGAAGTTATGAAATTTGGTTTACCGAAAGAGAGGATTAATTCCTCTCTTTTCCAATTTTGGACAAAAGGAGAGTTACGACATGACAATGAAACGTAATAAAATCTCAGTTATCGGTAGCGGCTTTACAGGTGCTACTACAGCGTTCCTATTGGCACAAAAAGAATTGGGAGATATCGTATTAGTGGATATTCCGCAAGCTGAAAACCCTACTAAAGGCAAAGCTTTAGATATGGCGGAGGCTGGTCCTGTTCAAGGCTTCGATGCTAGTATTATCGGTACATCTAATTACGAGGATACGAAGGATTCGGATTTAGTAGTGATTACCGCAGGGATTGCTCGTAAACCTGGCATGAGCCGTGACGATTTAGTTCAGACAAACCAAAAAGTAATGAAAGCTGTAGCGGGAGAAATTATTAAATATTCTCCCAACACCACGATTTTAGTGTTAACTAACCCGGTAGACGCGATGACATACACTGTTTTTAAAGAATCTGGTTTACCGAAGGAAAGAGTCATCGGACAATCGGGAGTTTTAGATACTGCTCGTTTCCGCACATTTGTGGCACAGGAATTAAACCTATCTGTTAAGGATGTTACTGGTTTTGTTCTTGGAGGGCATGGCGATGACATGGTTCCACTTGTTCGATACTCATACGCTGGCGGCATACCTTTAGAAAAACTAATTGACCCAGAGCGTCTAGAAGCTATTGTGGAACGTACACGTAAAGGTGGGGCAGAAATCGTGAACCTTTTAGGAAATGGATCTGCTTACTATGCTCCTGCAGCTGCACTCGTAGAAATGGCAGAGGCTATCTTAAAAGATCAAAAACGTGTTCTTCCATCTATTGCATACTTAGAAGGGGAATATGGTATGGAAGGTATCTACCTTGGCGTACCGACTGTCCTTGGAGCAGGTGGCATTGAGAAGATTATCGAACTTGATCTGACGGATGAAGAAAAAAATCTGTTAAGTAAATCTGCTGATGCAGTAAAAGCAGTCATGAAGGTTTTAGCTTAATAGTAAAACTAATGAGTGAGATTAATTTCTCGCTCATTTTTTTGTTATTCGACTTCTACTGTATAATTATATAGGCGTAACAATTTTATTATTTTCTATATGTTGCTCGAGTTTTACACCTAAATTAAGTACAGGATAAATCTTTTAGTTAATCGTTATGACTTTATGAAATAGAAGTTTCAACATAAGCTAAGAAAATGCAACATTTCTTCTACAGGAACGTCAGTTGAAAAGTGAGTATTCAGCTATACTTGAATATAGTAGTATCGTTTGTTGCGTTCCTCTAATAATTATTGATAAGATATAGATAGCTTAAGTGTAGGGGGATGATTCATAATTGTTAGGGAAAATGTCTAGGATAGGAAAGAGCATACAAGAATTGATGGTTGGAGAAACTTTGTCTATTACGGAGAAAATGGAGGATAAGGATCTGTTACTATACCTTGGATTGACAAATGATAATAATCCTTTGTATATTCAACATGATTTTGCTTCTAAAACCAAGTATGAGAAACCAATAGTACCACCAATCATGTTGACTGGTATTGTGACTTCTGCAATATCCAAATATCTACCTGGACCGGGTTCTCATGTTTATGAACAAGAGATTAAGTTTCCAGTCCCTACTTATCATTATTCCTTAATAACATTTAAGTTTGTGATTATTGATATGAATGTACATAAAAATGAAATTATTATAGAAGTAGAAGGGCAAAACGAGGAAAAAGAAATAGTATTACAAGGACAGTTTCTTGTTGCTCCACCCGATATACGACCTTAAATAACTATAAAAAGTTTCGGTTTAGTTGCTGATTTGGAATGGGGGTTTCAAATCGACTATGGAGGCTAAGATGATGAAAAAAGTATTAGTAGTAGATGATGAAAGTTCGATTGTAACTTTATTAAAATATAATTTAGAGGAAGCTGGTTTTCAAGTAATAACAGCTGCTGATGGTCGTGAAGGCTTAAATTATGCTGTAGATGAAAAACCGGATGTTATCGTTCTGGACTGGATGTTACCTTATCTAGATGGCATGGAAGTGTGTAAAGAGTTAAGGCTACGAAAAATACAAACACCCATAATTATGTTGACGGCTAAAGGGGAAGAATTTGATAAGGTGCTTGGACTAGAATTAGGAGCAGACGACTATATGACAAAGCCATTTAGCCCTCGAGAGGTTACGGCAAGAGTTAAGGCGATGATACGTAGAAGTGCACTAACCTCTGAACATCAAAAGAAAAATGCTGATGACAACTATACATTTGGTAGCTTGAAAGTATTTCCAGATCGCTTTGAAGTCCTTATGAATGATCAGCCTTTAGAGTTTACTCCAAAAGAATTTGAGCTTTTAGTGTATTTAATCGAAAACAAAAATAGAGTCTTAACACGCGATCAGTTACTGAGCTCTGTATGGAACTACGATTTTGCGGGAGATACTAGGATTGTAGATGTTCACATTAGTCACCTTAGAGATAAAATTGAAGAAAATAGCCGTAAGCCTATGTATATTAAAACAATAAGAGGGCTTGGATATAAGTTTGAGGAGCCAAGGTCCATATGAGTTTCCACAATAGAATATTTCGTATTTATTCTATTTTAATTGGACTAATTTTACTTGGAATAGGTCTAATACTAGCTCAAATATTCCCTATTTTCATCGAGCGTACGACAAGTACGAGTATCGATGGAAAAATGGACAACATTGAAAGTTATTTAAGCACAACTGATATTTCGGCCGAGCAAAGCGAAGAAATCATTAATCATTTAGATGCTTCTCTATTAGAACAAGATGTGAATTTTATCCAAATAAATTTATGGGTTGCTCTAGCAATTATTCTGATACTAGCTTATTTAATCGCTTTGATCACTAGCTATAACATACTAAAAAGATATTCGCAGCCGATTGAACATTTAACAGAAACTGCAATGGAGCTAGCTAGAGGAAATTATCGAATACGAGCTTTTGAGGATGGGTTTTCCGGCATGTCCAAGCTTACGAATTCGATTAATATTCTCGCTAGAAATCTTCAAGATATATCTATTATGCGTGAAACGGAAAAAGAACGCTTAAAGACACTCATCGAGAATATGGGTAGCGGCTTAATCATGATAGATCGCAGCGGAGTGGTTAGTATAGTCAATCGCTCCTTTCTGAAACAGTTGCAGCTAAGCTTTGAACAAGTGGACGGAAAACAATTTCGGAAAATTGGATTACCAGATCAGATAGAAACGTTTATAGAAAAACTCTTTTTGACTGAAATGCTAAGCAAGGAACAAATTGAAATACAACGTAACTTAAGTACCTACCACCTTGTAGCATACGGGGCTCCAGTAATCGGAGAGCATGGAAGATGGCTAGGAATCGTAGTGGTATTTCATGATGTAACAGAACTCATTAAGCTAGAACAGATAAGAAAAGATTTTGTTGCGAATGTTTCACACGAATTAAAAACTCCAGTTACTTCCATTAAAGGTTTTTCTGAAACTCTACTATACGGAGCCTATAAAAAAGAAGATACGTTATTATCTTTTTTAGAAATCATTTATAAGGAAAGTAATCGTCTTCAAATGCTTATTAATGATTTATTAGATCTATCTACCGTGGAACAGGCCGGATATGAGATTAAGTTGGGTAAAGTAAGACTCAACGACGTACTTATGCAGAGTATAGAAATGACTAATCATTTATTAGAAGAAAAAAATATGGAATTAACTCTTTCTTTAGATGAGAAGGTAGAGGTACTTGGAGATTCCAACCGAATTATGCAAATTATGATGAATTTATTGACCAATGCCATTACTTATTCATCTGAAAATACTTTCATCACGGTAACGATTGGAAAAGATAAAAAATATGGTTATTTCACAATACAAGACCAAGGAATTGGTATTAAAGAAGAAGAAGTAGAACGCATTTTTGAACGTTTTTATCGAGTGGACCGTGCTAGAAGTCGGAACTCAGGTGGAACAGGATTAGGCCTGGCAATCGTCAAGCATATCGTAGAAGCTCATCATGGTTTAATAAAAGTTGAAAGTGAGATTGGAAAAGGTACTGCTTTTACTGTGTATATTCCACTCACGAAAAGTTAATGGAGGTCCATCATGAATAATCAACCCTTTATCCCTATTATTATTGGGACAGATATGAATGCATATAATATGTCTATTTCCTTTCATGAGGAGTATGGCATCAAACCAATTTTAGTAGGTAAAGAAGAAATGTCCTTCACTAAATTAAGTAGTGTTATTGAACATATTGAAATACACTCGAACTTATGGGACCAAACTGCTTTTGTATCTGTTTTAACAGAGGTAGCCAAAAAATATAAAACAGCAGATAAACAATTATTATTAATCGGCACAAATGACTTTTATGTTCGTTTAATCATTGAAAATGCAGATGTTTTAAAAGAAATGTATGTGTTTAACTATATGTCTGAGGATTTGATGAACAACCTATTAGTAAAATCGAATTTTTACAAGCTTTGTGAAGAGCATGGGATCGATACGCCTAAAACGTATTTCTATTCTTGCTCTAAAAAACAACCGTTTACTGAAGAGGTGCTTTTCCCGTTGATCATTAAGCCTAGTAACGGCGTAGAATATTATAAGCATAAATTTGCTGGTCAACAAAAAGTATACCGAGTAGAGTCACAGCAGGAGTTAGATGAAGTGATTCGCAAGGTAAATGAGAGTGGCTATGAGGAAGATTTAATCATTCAGGATTATATTCCTGGAGATGATACGTACATGTGGGATTCTGTATTCTATATGAGTTCGAAAGGCAAGGCACAGCTAAGTACACTGGCTCAAGTAGTGTTACAGGAGCATACCGTAACTGCAATAGGGAACTATACTGCTCTTATTACTCGTTACGATGAAGAGTTGATGAAAAAACTTCAACATTTCCTAGAGGCAGTTGGATATGTAGGCTTTGCTAACTTTGATTTAAAGTATGATGAGCGAGATGGCAAATATAAAGTGTTTGAAGTGAATATTAGACAGGGCAGATCAAGCTATTATGTAACTGCACTGGGACATAACATGGCACGATATATTGTGGATGACGTTATTTATAATAAAGAAAAGCCGTTGACGCTATTAAATGAACATTACCTATTTACGGTTGTTCCTAAAATAGTGTTAAAGAAATTTGTGGATAATCTATCTATACAGCAGGAGATTCGATTGCTGTTAGGTGAAGGTAAGTGGGGGAACCCATTGTTTTATAAAGGGGACAAGCATTTCAAACGTAAGTTATATTTGATGGCTCGCCAGGTGAATTATTATAAAAAGTATAAAAATAATCAGTGGTGAGTAAAAATTTACAAACAATTCACATGCTATTTACATTGCTTTGATAGAGTTTAGATAGACCCCCTTTTCCAAATGAAATACTTTAAAAGGCTAGCACTTATTGCTGGCCTCAGACTGTAGACAAACTTCAGAAATTTTGGAGTTTGTCTACAGTCTTTTTTCTCTTAAAATAGAAGTAACGCGCGGAAGAGTTGATCTCCGCTACGAACGGAC
>JBEMAY010000079.1:0-13290 GCA_040274765.1 Psychrobacillus sp. | reverse complement strand
ATGATCAAAACATTGTTAGCTGGTGATGAAACAATCATCGGTGCACAAACATTAACAAGATTCTTCGCGATTCATGTATTCTTCTTGCCGGCTGCTCTTTTTGCTTTACTTGCAGCTCACTTTATCATGATTCGTCGTCAAGGTATTTCTGGACCACTATAATGGGTAAGTGGAACAGATAATTCTTAAAAGGAGGGGACAATATGCATCGCGGAAAAGGTTTGAAATTTGTTGGAGATTCTCGTGTAACGGATCCTTCTAGCCGTAAAAAGAAAACTCCTAAAGACTATTCTGAGTATCCAGGTAAAACAGAAGCTTTCTGGCCTGACTTCTTGCTAAAAGAATGGTTAGTCGGAGCAGTATTTTTAGTCGGTTATTTAGTATTGACAGTTGCACATCCATCGCCGTTAGAGCGACCAGCTGATCCAACGGACACAGCTTATATTCCTTTACCTGACTGGTATTTCCTATTTTTATATCAATTATTAAAATACGAATTTGCTTCTGGACCATACAACATCATTGGAGCAATCGTTATGCCAGGTCTTGCTTTCGGAGCACTTTTACTAGTACCATTCTTAGATACAAGCAAGGAAAGAAGCCCATGGAAACGTCCATTACCAACTGGCTTTATGCTTTTAGCTATCGCTTCAATCATTTTCTTAACTTGGGAATCTGTAGCAAACCACGACTGGGAAGCTGCTAAAGCACAAGGTGAAATTAGAGAAGAAGTGGCTGTAGAAATTGATGAAACTGCTCCTGGATTTGAAATATATCAGGGCTCATCATGTATAGGTTGTCACGGTAATGCTTTTGAAGGCGGTATAGGTAAACCATTGATCGGTTTAGAATATACAGCTGAAGAAATCGTTGAAATTGCTCATGAAGGGATTGGAACAATGCCAGGTGGCACATTCCAAGGAACGGAAGAGGAATTACAACAGCTTGCTGAGTTTATCACAACTTTACAACCAGCAGAATAATCCAAAAAAAGAGAGTCAGGTAACTGACTCTCTTTTTTTAGCAATTATTCCTTTTATGAAACTTTTCAAATTCTTTACAAAAAATTTTAGATATTCTGTTTAGAATAAAATAGGGGAGTATGGGGAAAAAAATATGATGACGTATATAAAATTAGTGCTCTACAATAAATCATTCATGTGGTTGTTATTTTACGTTAACCTTATTGGAACTATATATGGGTATTATTGGTATAAAGGACAATTATCTATTACTGAGACAAAGTTTCTTGTGTTTGTACCGGATAGTCCAACAGCCAGTCTATTTTTTACGCTTGCTCTATTGGGATGGCTAATGAATAAAAACTGGAAGCTTATAGAAGCTTTAGCGCTTATTACACTTGTAAAATACGGACTATGGGCTGTTGTTATGAATTTATGGACACTGGTGGAAACTGGAGATATAGGCTGGATGGGCTGGATGCTAGTAGGCTCACATTTTGCTATGGCACTCCAAGCTATTCTATATATTCCTTTTTACCGGTTTAAATTTGTCCATATTGTGATTGCAGCCATTTGGACACTTCATAATGATGTGATAGATTATGTATTTGGACAAATGCCAACCTATAGAAGCCTAAGTGAATACGCTAGTAATATAGGCTATTTTACCTATTGGTTATCGATTGCGTGTATTCTTTTATCGTATTTCGTATATCAGAAAAGGACAAATCATATCAGTTGATTACAATGTAAATAGCATATAAAATATTAATTAGATATCGAGAGGGGGAATTTCTGTTGGGAATGTATATCGTTTATTTTGCGATAATTTTATTGTTGCCACTATATGCACAAATGAAAGTAAAAAGTACCTATAAGAAATATTCCAAAGTCCGCTCCACTTCAGGAATGACCGGTGCGGAAGTTGCTAGAAGAATATTAGATGAGAATGGGCTGTATGAAGTAAAGGTAGTGGAAAGCAGTGGGTTTTTAAGTGATCATTATAACCCGATGACAAAAATAGTGGCTTTATCTAGCCATAACTTCCATGAAGCTTCTGTAGCAGGCGCTGCGATAGCTGCCCATGAAGTTGGTCATGCGATTCAACATAAAGAGGCATACTCTTTCTTAACATTGCGACACAAGTTAGTTCCAGTAGCTAATATTTCTTCTAATGCTTCATGGATCTTTATCATGATTGGTATCTTTGCTACTTCTACTAACATGCTGTTATTAGGTATCATTCTTCTTGCTATGGGTGTTGTGTTCCAAATCGTTACACTTCCTGTAGAGTTTAATGCTTCTAGTCGAGCGATGAACCAAATGGTTTCCTTAGGAGTTATTAGAAACGAAGAAGAGCGTCACGCTAAAAAAGTATTAAGTGCAGCTGCACTAACATACGTAGCAGCAGCAGCTGTAGCGGTATTAGAATTATTACGTTTAGTATTAATCTATACAGGAATGTCAAGAAGCGAATAAACCAGAAAAGCGCAATCGGTTATCTCTGCCCCGACAGGCAAATGGGAAAAAGCGAGGGGGCAGCTTTTCAGCCACAACAAACGTTCTTGTTTGCGACGAGCTTGCACAGGAGCAGCTTATAATCAAAAACAATGGAGACTATCTTAGCATGTTGAGATAGTCTCTTTTAATGAATAACAACTTTTCTAATAAAAAGAGCATACTTACACTGCAGAAGTGTGAGCATGCTCTTAATAATTTAAAGCAAAGGTTTTTTTTGTTCATCTAGCGTAAAGCCTTCACCCATCACGTCATTCATTTCAGTTACAGAAACAAAGGCATGTGGATCTACAGAAGATATAATCGTTTTTAAACGGATAATTTCATTTTTAGAAATAACGCAATATAAAACTTCACGATCTTTTTTCGTATAATGGCCATACCCTTTTAATACAGTTACGCCTCGATCCATTTCATTTGTAATCCTATTTGCAATAGCATCCTGATGTTCAGAAATAATAAATGCTCCACGAGCAGCATAAGCGCCTTCTTGAACAAAGTCAATAACACGTGCTCCAACAAACACTGCCACCAGCGTATACATCATAGAACGAATATCGAGGAAGGTTAACCAAGATACCAGGATTACAACTGCATCAAACATAAACATGGTTTTACCCATACTCCAACCCAGATATTTTTGAGCTAATCTGGCAATGATATCAACTCCACCTGTGGTCCCTCCAGCACGGAAAATAATACCTAAACCAACGCCTATAAATACACCAGCAAAAAGGGAAGCCAAAAATAAGTCATCATTGATTCCAAGTTGAATTTCGTAGATTTGAGATATTTTCAGGAATACAGAGACAGAAAAGGTCCCGATTAATGTATAATAAAACACTCTCCTACCTAATAGCTTCCATCCTAAAATAAACATAGGTATATTTAATACTAAATTCATTATAGATACATCTAAATTAAAGACAAAGTACAATATTAATGTTATTCCGGAAAAGCCACCTTCCCCTAGTTCGTTTTGCATATTGAAGTGAACAAAGCCAAAACTAAAAATAGCAGAACCTAGAATAATCATTAATATATTCTTTAATTTTAAACCAATCCCCATTGTACCACCTCATTTTATAGTCCATACTAAATCTATATTATTTTTTTGCTTTTGACAACACCCTTATGTTTTTATTACGATGAAAGAGGGAGAGTGAGATGAATGAAAGAATCAAAATCTTTAAATTTGCTTCAACAGGAAGTAGATACTTACATAAACCAATTTAAAGAAGGTTATTTTCCTCCTATGGAGCTTCTGGCAAGATTAACTGAAGAGCTTGGCGAGCTTTCAAGAGAGGTTCAACATAAGTATGGTACTAAGAAAAAGAAGCATACGGAAGTACAAAAAGAAATAGCTGACGAAATGGGAGATTTCTTCTTTGTGTTAATCTGTCTAGCTAACTCAGAAGGCATTGATTTAGAAGATGCCTTACAAAAAGTTTTACATAAATATAACACTCGAGATAAAGACCGATGGACTAAAAAGGAGGACTAACTATGGTGATTAAAGTAGCTATAGCAGGACCAAGAGGGAAAATGGGAAGAGAAGCAGTAGGCACTGTTATTAAAAATGAAGAATTTTTATTAGTCGGATTACTAGATTCTAAAAATATTGATGAGACTTTAGGAGATCATATTCCTATCTTTACCTCCTTAACTCAATTAATTGAAGAAACTGCTCCAGATGTTTTGGTTGATTTGACAGTTCCTTCTGCTGTATATGACCATATAATAACTGCATTAGAATATGGGGTAAGACCTGTAGTTGGAACTACAGGATTTTCTGATGCACAATTTGATAGTATAAGGAATTTAGTTGAGGAAAAACAACTCGGTTGTATTATTGCACCTAACTTTTCCATTGGAGCCGTATTAATGATGAAGTTTGCCCAAACTGCTGCAAAGTATTTACCGGATGTAGAAATTATTGAAATGCACCATGATGAAAAAATAGATGCACCATCGGGCACTGCTATTAAAACTGCTCAAATGATACAAAATATAAGAACAGAGACACCGCAAGGACATCCACAAGAGGAAGAAATTCTTCCAGGAGCAAGAGGTGCAAACGTCGAAGGCATGAGAATCCATAGTGTTCGTTTGCCAGGCTTAATCGCTCATCAGCAGGTGTTATTAGGAGGAGACGGCCAACTTTTAACATTAAGACATGACTCCTTTAACAGAGGCTCTTTTATGTCGGGTGTGGTATTGTCTATTAAAGAAGTAATGTGTCAAAATAAATTAATATATGGTTTAGAAGAGATTATTTTATAGGAGGAAAACGTGATGAGAATCGCATTGGTGGCTCACGATAAGAAAAAAGAGGATTTAATTCAATTTGTTACAGCATATAAGGCCATTCTTGAAGAACATGAGTTATTTGCTACTGGTACTACAGGTACTCGAATTATAAATGAGGTAGGACTTTCCGTTTTACGCTATAAATCTGGTCCACTAGGTGGGGACCAACAAATTGGTTCTGCTATCGCAAATAATGAAATGGATATGGTTATTTTCTTTCGTGATCCTCTTACAGCTCAGCCGCACGAGCCGGATGTCTCCGCTTTAATCCGCCTTTGTGACGTTTACCAAATCCCGTTGGCAACTAATATGGGTACAGCCGAAATTCTCCTTAAAGGAATCGAAGAGGGATTTCTAGACTGGCGTCTTTTAGAAGAACGTCGTGGTAGATAAAGAAAAGAGGACATATACATGCGTAAACTAAAAATAGGTATTACTTGTTATCCTACTGTTGGAGGCTCTGGAGTTATAGCTACTGAGCTAGGAAAAATGCTTGCTGAAAAAGGGCATGAGATCCATTTCATCACATCTAGTGTTCCCTTTCGTTTAAACAAAATCTATCCGACTATTACGTTTCACCAAGTGGAAGTAAATAGTTACTCGGTGTTTCAATACGCCCCTTATGACATTGCTTTGGCTAATAAAATGGCCGAAGTAATTCAGGATGAGGGCTTAGATGTGCTACATGTCCACTATGCTATCCCACATGCGGTTTGTGCGATCCTTGCTAAGGATATGGCTAATTCTGATATCGGAATTGTTACTACTTTGCATGGGACAGACATTACGGTTCTTGGTTACGACTCCTCATTGACTGGAGCCATTCAGTATGGAATTGATAAGTCGGATGTCGTTACAGCCGTCTCAACATCGTTAGTGAAACAAACAAGAGAGCTAATTACGACCAAAAAAGATATTGAGACGATATATAATTTTGTAGATGAAAGAGAGTATCACAAAAAGGATGCAAACAACCTCAAAGAATTATTAGGCATTAAAGAGAATGAAAAAGTTGTCATCCATGTATCCAATTTTAGGAAAGTCAAGCACGTTCCGGATGTTGTAAAGAGCTTTGAATTAATGCATAAAGAAGTCCCAGCAAAACTCCTATTAGTAGGGGATGGTCCAGAAAAGCATCCCGTGATGGAATATGTGAAGGGTAAGCCCATTGAAAAGGATGTTCTGTTTCTCGGGAAGCAAGAAAACGTATCTGAGCTATATTCTATATCCGATCTGATGCTATTGTTATCTGAAAAAGAGTCATTTGGTTTAGTATTACTGGAGGCAATGGCCTGTGAGGTTCCATGTATTGGAACGGCCGTTGGCGGAATACCAGAAGTCATAATACCTGGTGAAAATGGATATTTGGTACCTCTTGGAGATATCAATAGTGTTGCCGAATATGGACTGAAAATATTGAAGGATCCTCATTTACATAAACAGTTAAAGAAAAGGGCCGTCCAAATCGTAGAGGAACGTTTTAGCTCATCGCAAATAGTAGAGCAATATGAAAAGATGTATGAAAGAGTGGCGAAGAAATGAAATGGAAAATCGATGGCCAGATGCCTATAAAGTAATCTCCATACTTGAAAATGCTGGCTTCGAGGCATATGTGGTTGGTGGAGCTGTAAGAGACTTCGTTAGAGGAGTGAAGGCTAACGATGTTGACATAACAACTAATGCTTTACCACTACAAGTAAAAGAGTTATTTGAACATACCATTGATGTGGGAATTGATCATGGAACAGTCCTTGTAGTGCTATCTGAACCAATCGAAGTGACAACCTTTCGATCAGAAACTACGTATAGTGACCATAGAAGACCGGACGAAGTTACTTTTGTTCACACACTTGAGGAAGATTTAAAGAGAAGAGATTTCACGATTAACTCCATGGCATTAACGAAAGAAGATAAGTTAATCGATTTGTTTGGAGGAAAATCGGATTTGCTGCACAAAGTAGTAAAGGCTGTAGGTAACCCGAAGGAACGGTTTTCTGAGGATGCTTTACGAATGTTACGAGCGATACGATTTTCTGCACAATTAGATTTTACATTAGATAGCGCTACGGAAGCTGCCATAAAAGTGCTCCATCCATTAATTATCCATATTTCGATAGAAAGAGTAAAAGTAGAACTTGAAAAGATATGGATGAGTGACTATCCTTCTAAAGGAATGGATTTGTTTACTTCGACAGGACTTTCCAAGCATTTTGTAGGAAATTGGGAAGCTTCAGCTTGTTGGAGTGATTTCGAAAGCTTTGGGATAAAAGCAAATGGTTGGGCATTTCTTATCTTAATGAATAAAGATTCTAGTTATAGAGAGATCCTCTCCGCTTATAAATGTTCTAATATAGAGAAAAAGCACGTGAAGGAAGTTCTCGTTGCGGTGGATTGTTTGAAAAAAGGGAGATGGGATTCTGTAGAGCTATTTCAATTTTCCGAAGAAGTATTGATTGCAGCATCAAGCTATGGCAGGGTCCTTTATAAGATTAAGCACTCGTATACCCCTGAGAAAATAATAGAAGAGAAAAGGAAACTAGCTATTTCGTCAAAAAGAGATGTAGTAATTAGCGGTAATGACTTAATGGAATGGAAGCAGGACAAGCGAGGACCTTGGATAAAAGAAGCTTTGGATAAGATTACAATAATGATTTTGAATAAAGAAATAAAAAATGACAGAGCACAAATAAAGGAATGGTTTTTTCGTGAGTATAACAATTAAAGAAAGAATTATCTCTAGACTGTTGGCAGCTAATGGAGACCCAATTTCTGGCCAAACACTTGCAGAAGAACTAGAAATATCTAGAACGATGGTATGGAAGTATCTCAAAGGACTTGAAGAAATGGGCTACGAAATAGAAGCTATAAAGAAAAAAGGATATATTCTAAAACATATGCCCGATACTTTAGCTAGTGAACGTATTTCGCTTCATCTCGAAACAAAGGAACTTGGTAGAAACATTCTGTATTATCCTGTCTGTGATTCTACCCAGACAATTGCTACTAACAAAGCGCGGGAGGGATCTCCGCATGGAACGTTAGTCGTATCCGAGGAGCAAACTGCTGGGCGAGGTAGACTAGATCGTTCTTGGGAATCTTCAGCTGGCAAGGGTATCTGGATGAGTATGATACTACGACCAAATATTAGTCCTCAATTCGCCGCACAATTTACATTAGTAGCTGCTGTAGCAATCGCCAGAGCGATAGAAGATACTACAACCTGTGTACCAAGCATCAAGTGGCCAAACGATTTACTCATTAATGGAAAGAAAGTGACTGGTATCCTTACGGAGCTTCAGTCCGATATGGACCGTGTTCAGGCTATTATTATAGGGATTGGTATCAACGTTAATCAAACATCAGAATCCTTTGAAGGAGCTTTGGAATCTATTGCAACTTCTTTAAAATTAGAAACAGGAGAAGACGTAAACAGAGCTCTTCTGACTTCCAAAGTTCTATATTATTTAGAAAAATATAGTGACATGTACATCACGCTAGGTTTCGAACCTATTAAACTCATTTGGGAGAGCTATAATTGTACGATTGGTAATAGGATTAGAGCTACTACGTTAAGAGATACGATTGAGGGAGTAGCTATTGGTATGACGAATGATGGTGCATTGCAGCTTCAATTAGACAATGGTGAGATTAAAGGTATCTATTCGGCTGATATCGATTTACTTAAAATTTAATTTGGACGTTTTCGTCTAATTCTGTTATTCTGTATGCGAAGGGTAGTATCTATAAAGAACTGCACCTGTAACGTTAATGTTGAAAATTTAATAGTCTGCCTTGATCTTTGAATGACAGGGACGGAGAAAACCGATGAATGTAAATTTTCTGCCCTTCTGTCCACGTTAGGATTGAAGGGCTTTATATTTGGTTTTCTCTTCAATTTACCGAGTCTGCGTTTTTGCTGTACTCCAGGTAATGATTTAATGAGGAGGGAAATGGATGAAAACAACGAGTGATTTTTTGAAAATGAAACTTAATGAAGAAAAGATTTCCATGATCACAGCTTATGACTACCCAACAGCAAAGTTTGCTGAAGAAGCGAATGTCGATATGATTTTAGTTGGAGATTCAGTTGGTATGGTCGTACTAGGATACGATTCCACAGTAGCAGTTACGATGAATGATATGATTCATCATGGTAAAGCTGCTAGAAGAGGGGCACCAAATACATTCTTAGTAGTAGATATGCCATTTGGGAGCTATCACGGAAATATTGATCAATCACTTTCTAATGCTGTTCGATTAATGCAGGAGACTGGTGCACAGGCAGTTAAGCTAGAGGGAGCAGGTGCAATTATACCGGTAATTGAAAAGTTAACATTTGCTGGTATTCCAGTTGTTGCCCACTTAGGGTTATTACCTCAATCAGCTGGAGTTTTAGGTGGATACAAAGTACAAGGAAAAACAGTAGAGGCAGCGCAAAAATTAATAGAAGATGCAAAAGAATGTGAGCTGGCAGGAGCTTGCGCTGTTGTGTTGGAGTGTATACCTTATCAGCTAACAGAGCAAATATCGAGCGCTCTTATGATACCAACGATTGGAATTGGAGCTGGTTCAACTGCGGACGGTCAAGTCTTAGTTTTCCATGATTTGGTTAAGTATGGATCTCATCATATACCGAAGTTCGTAAAAGAATATGCGAATGTGGGAGAACCTATTTTAAGTGGTATTAAGCAGTACGTAGAAGAAGTAAAGAATGGGGCATTCCCTGCTATAGAGCATTCTTTCACGATGAAGGATGATCAACTAAACCAACTATATGGAGGTAACTCAAGCCATGCAGACAGTACAAACAATTGAAGAACTAAAAGCAATTATTTCTCAACATAAACAACATACTATTGGTTTTGTACCAACGATGGGCTATCTACATGAAGGTCACCAAGCCCTTCTTACAAGAGCACGTGCTGAAAATGACTTTGTTGTTGCAAGTATATTTGTTAATCCTGCACAGTTTGGACCAAATGAAGATTTAGATCGATATCCTAGAGATATTGATAGAGATACTAAAGTCGCTACAGAGGCGGGTGTAGATTTATTATTTCTTCCTACTCCAGATGAGATGTATCCCTTTGAAAGTGGTATAACTATACATGCTGGTGAGATTTCTACTAAATTATGTGGGTCTACACGACCAGGACATTTTGATGGAGTATTGAAAGTAATTTCGAAGCTGTTTCATTTAGTGCAACCAACAAAGGCATACTTCGGACAAAAAGATGCTCAGCAGCTTGCGATTATTAAGTTATTTGTGGAGGCTTACAACTTCCCTCTAGAAATAGTTGCTGTCCCGACTATACGTGAAGAGGATGGATTAGCTAAAAGTTCTCGAAATGTATTTCTTAGCGAGCAAGAACGTGAAGTTGCACCTCATATTTACAAGGCCCTTTCGCTGGCAAAGGAGAACGCGCTTCGTACAGGGGATGTGCAAGTGGCTATTGCTGAAGCTAAACAGTATATTATGGAAAACACTTCTGGTAAAATAGATTACCTGGAGGCTTTAGCTTATCCAACATTGCAACCTGTGAACGAGTATACAGAAGAAGTATTATTTGCAGCTGCCGTATTTTTTGAAAAAGCAAGATTAATTGATAATATAATAGTTAATATGAAGGAAGTGCAGTAATCATGTTAAGAATGATGTTAAATAGTAAGATTCACCGAGCAGTAGTGACGGAGGCAGATTTAAATTATGTAGGAAGTATTACAATTGACCAAAATATTTTAGATGCTGTAGGAATGCTGCCAAATGAAAAGGTCCATATTGTTAATAATAACAATGGTGCGCGCTTTGAAACATATATTATTGCAGGAGAACGCGGAAGTGGCGTAATTTGTGTAAATGGAGCTGCAGCACGCCTTGTCCAACGTGGAGATATCGTCATTATCTTATCTTACGCATATGTAATGAATGAAGAAGCAAAAAACCATCGTCCAACAGTAGGGATAATGAACTCAGATAATACGATTAATCAAATTATCAACTACGAGCCAGAAGCAACAGTAATGTAATAGATGTGCTAGGAGGTGGCTGCAGTAAAATCCACCTTGAATTTAAAATATCCCCTGGAGATTTTTACTATTTGTAAAATTTCCGGGGTTTTGTTTTTTATCCTCAAATTAGACCTTTATAACAAGCTAGTTTTGATATAAAATGAAAATCTCCTATAATTAGTCGTTAATATGATAATTGTAAAAGTAGAGGATAATCATTTTAATTTTTTGAAGTCCCACATATATTTCGTTTCTAATAATGGAATGTGGTACAATTTTTAAAAAGCAGTGCTCGAGCGTTTGTTTAAAATGCTTTTAATTTTAATGATGGTGAGATGAAGTGTGTTGGAAAATCATAAATATGCAGTTGTCGATATTGAAACAACAGGCCATTCATCTGCCAATGGTGACCGAATTATTCAGCTTGCAATTGTTTTTATAGAAAATAGTGAAATAACGAGCTCCTTTAATACGTTTGTTAATCCACAAAAACAAATTCCTCTATTTATTCAGGATTTGACTAACATCATGGAAAAAGATGTAAAGGATGCTCCAAGATTTGAAGAAATCGCCCCTAAAGTGCTAGAAATGTTGCAGGATCATATTTTTGTAGCACACAACACAAATTTTGATTTGACGTTTCTGCAGCAGGAGCTAAAACGTGTGGGATTACCTAAATTAGTTTGTAAATCGATCGATACAGTTGAATTTGCAAAGCTAATGTTTCCTAACGTATATAGCTATAAGCTACAGGATATAGCCAATGAGCTTAAGATAGAGTTAGAATCTGCCCACCGAGCAGATGATGATGCGA
Organism: Psychrobacillus sp.; assembly: GCA_040274765.1. Taxonomy (GTDB): domain Bacteria; phylum Bacillota; class Bacilli; order Bacillales_A; family Planococcaceae; genus Psychrobacillus. The sequence continues at coordinate 1,677 of JBEMAY010000079.1, read as the reverse complement.
TGGCTACAGCTTATTTACTTTTGAAATGTTTTGACCAATTACAAACGCTCCCTATGAAGACAATAGAACTATTACATAAAAGGTCATTTCAATTAAAATCCAATCTAGCTCTTATATTTTTTGAAGTATTGACGATGAAGAGAAAAATATATGATCCTCAGAACTATTTAGAATATCGAGGGATTCCTTTGCGGTCTGACAGAGAGGTGCTTGTTACTGGGCATGGTAAAATTACTTACCCAAGCTTTCCAGAAGACAAGAAGCATTTATTTCAACAGGGAACATTAAAGCTAGAGGAAAGAGCCGGCCAATTTGAGCTGATGGATAAGATCCACCTAGCGCTTTCTGAATCTCGAGAAATAGTATGTGAGGCTGAGACAGGGATTGGGAAGACATTAGGGTATTTAATTCCCGCCGTTATTCACGGAATAGAGCAAGGAAAGCCAATTATTATTAGCACGTATACTACCCATCTCATTGATCAACTTATAAACGAAGAATTACCAAAGCTCTATGATATTTTGAATATCAATCTTCGAGTAGCTAAACTAAAAGGTATTAACCATTACATTGACCTCTATCGTTTTTGGGAGCATCTCCAGCAAGATGACGAGTCTTATGATGAAACCTTCACAATCATGCAGATTTTAGTTTGGCTTACCATAACAGAGGAGGGTGACCTGTCTGAGTTAAATGTTTCAGGAGGTGGTTTGCTTTTCGTTGACAAAATCAGAAGAACATCTGAGAAGATGATTAGTGACATAAAAGGAATTGACTTTTATGAACGTGCTCTCTCACGAAGTAAGCATTGCGATATTCTTGTAACGAATCATTCCATGGTCATAGCTGACAAGGACAGAGAAAATAAGCTTTTAGACAATGGCTGTGCAACTATTATTGATGAAGCGCACCAAATGATCCATGCTAGCATTTCTCGAAAAGAACGTATTTTTTCCTATACTAATTGGAAATATATTTTAGGCCAATTTGGAACGTTAGACACGGATCATCTACTATACAAACTGTCGCTTATCCATGTTTCTTTATCTGTACGAATTCGTATAGAGAAGCTATTTGTAAATGTGGTAGAATCGTTTGATGATGCTATGTCTCACATCATTTCTTCTATTCAAAGTTTCCCACATAAATCTAAAAGTACGAAACGCACCAATACGATGGAAGAGTTAGAACTAGATAAAACTCATTTTATAAAAGTAGCTAAAAATCTGCAGACGTTTATATATTCCACTAAGCCCTATATTGGCTCGTCTAAGAAAAAACTCCTAGATCAACAATTAGTCGTAATCGTAAACGAGTGGGAATATTGGTTGCGCGAGCTAGAGATTAAAGTCAGTGAGTGGGATGAAATCTTTTTACAAGACGGGGAAGAAGAGGCCAAATGGCTAGAACTAGATAATAGAAGTGTCCCAGGAAGCCTTACAATCATCAAAAGACCATTAAATTATCAAGAGGATATCAAAGAAGCAATGGCTCCTTTAAGAGCTAACGGAGGAATTATTTGGACTTCAGGTACATTGACCGTACCTTCTAACAAATATTTTATCACTTCTCAGCTAGGACTAAGTCCGAGTGTGCCAATTCATCAATTTAAGGTAGAATCTAATTTTTATAATGGGGCTGAGCTTCTAATCATTGAAGATATGCCGGATATTCAGC
>JBEMAY010000078.1:0-13445 GCA_040274765.1 Psychrobacillus sp. | reverse complement strand
AATTGTTTTAACGACAAGCTTGAACGTTTGGATGTTATCACAAGCCGTAACTGCGTCTGCATATTTGAAGTCGATTTCATGTTGCCCTGGAGCTACCTCGTGATGAGATGCTTCAATTTCAAAGCCCATTTCTTCTAATTCAAGTACGATATCACGACGACAGTTTTCTCCAAGGTCCATTGGAGCTAAATCGAAATAACCACCATGGTCATTTAAGTCTAGTGTTGGCTCACCTTGAGCATCTAATTTAAATAGGAAGAATTCTGGCTCTGGCCCTAAGTTAAAACTAGTAAATCCTAACTCTTCCATTTCTTTTAAGATTCGTTTTAAGTTACTGCGTGGATCTCCAGCGAATGGAGTACCGTCTGCTTTATTTACGTCACAAATAAGACGAGCAACTTTCCCTTTACCTGTAATCCAAGGGAACACTACCCATGAATCCAAATCTGGAACTAAAAACATATCTGATTCTTCTATACGAACAAATCCTTCGATTGAGGATCCGTCAAACATCATTTTATTGTCAAGAGCTTTATCGAGCTGACTCACTGGAATTTCCACGTTTTTAATCGTACCTAGTATGTCTGTAAATTGAAGACGAATAAAATTCACCTCATTCTCTTGAACGAACTTTTTGATGTCTTCTTTAGTATACTTACTCATTTTTCCACTCTCCTAAATATTTGATATTTTTGTTGAAGCTTACTTAACGAAAAAAGCGGGATAAATCCCCTTGTCTTAAAGAAGCACGCTGCTGACTTTGGGCCAATCGCATCTCTTCCTTTACAATGGCGCGTAACTCTTGATCAGAAATTACTTGTCGAACATCCTTAGAGGTTGCAGGATTTTTTTTCATCTCAAAGATTTGCTTAATGCCAGCTATATTCACACCAGATTTCAAAAGGTCTTTAATCTCTAACAAGACATCAATATCATCCAATGAGAACATGCGTTGCTTACCTTCAGTCCGTGCAGGCTGAACTAATTCTTGCTCTTCATAATATCGAATTTGTCTAGCTGTTAATCCAGTTAGCTGCATGACAATATTCATCGATAGCAGTGGCATGGAACGTCTCCATTCCTTTTCCATCGCTGCACCTCCTATGTAGGTTATAAACATAGTATATGTTATGTCAGCTAACATGTCAATATCATGTTAGATAAACTTACATAAAATTTTCAAAAAAATTAAACCACTCTCTATTTTTAGAAAGTGGTATTTTTTTGTTATTCGTTCAAGGACTGGACTGCTCCTAAGATCGCATATTTTACATGTTCATAGGTCAATCCACCTTGGATGAATGCAGTATAGGGAGGTCTGATCGGTCCATCTGCAGTCAGCTCCATGCTTGAGCCTTGCACAAATGTACCTGCAGCCATAATAACATCGTCCTCGTAGCCAGGCATGTATGCCGGCTCTGGGGCAAATTGGGCATTAATAGGTGAATGCATTTGGATTGCCTTGCAGAATTGAATCATTTGCTCAGGAGTCTGAAAGGAGACGGATTGTATTAAATCCGTACGTTTTTGAGTGTAATGTGGCTCCGTTGACATACCTACTTCCTCCAATACCGCAGAAGTAAATATCGCGCCCTTAACTGCTTGCGAGACAACATGGGGAGCTAGGAAGAATCCCTGATACATATCTAATAACGTATTCAAAGAAGCACCCGCCTCTGAACCTATACCCGGAGAAGTCATTCTGTAAGCGCATTTTGTAACAAAATCTTTTTTTCCTGCAATATACCCACCCGTTTTAGCAATCCCACCACCTGGATTTTTAATAAGGGAGCCTGCCATTAAATCTACTCCGACATTAGTCGGCTCAAGGGTTTCTACGAATTCCCCATAGCAATTATCTACAAAAATGATAACATCCTGCTTAATCGATCTAATTTTTTCTACCATTTCCTTGATTTCGGAAACAGTAAAAGAAGGACGAACTGCATAGCCTTTTGAACGTTGGATAGCTACTACCTTCGTTTTGTCATGTATTGCATTTTCAACTGTTTCCCAATCCACTGCTCCTTCCTCTAGCAAGTCAACGTGCTGATAGCTGATGCCAAAGTCTGCTAAGGAGCCCGTATCCTCATCTCCCCCACTGACAATCGATTGTAAAGTGTCATAGGGCTTACCGGTTATGTACAGCAATTCATCGTTGGGACGGAGCACACCAAACAGACTGATTGAAATTGCATGGGTCCCGCTAATGATTTGCGGACGAACTAAGGCTGCCTCTGCTCCAAAGGTCGTTGCATATACACGTTCTAACGTATCTCGCCCTTCATCGTCATAGCCATAGCCAGTCGAAGGGTTAAAATGATGATCACTCACATGATGTTCTTTAAAGGCATGAAGCACTTTTTGTTGATTGTGAAATGCAATGCTTTCTACTTCTTTATGATATTCTGCAATCTTAGCTTCCGCTGAATTTGCCAGCGCTAATACTTTTTCTGATAAGGTAGTTGTAAATTTCATGATGCATCTCCTAATTCTATTCGTTGTACTTTGTGTTTGGTTTGATAAATTATACTTTCACCTCTTTATAGTAAAAGAGAAAAGACTAATTTCAAAAAATGAAATTAGCCCCTTATTGCAGTAATATTTAGTATTGTACTTCCCCGTCCCAGGCCATCATGCCACCAGTTACATTCGTAACATCGTAGCCTTTTTCTTCAAGGATTTCGCAAGCCATCGCACTGCGGCCACCAGCTTTGCAAATTATGTAATGAGGAACGGACGGGTCGATTTGCTCCAAGCTTGTTTCCACTTGACCTAATGCAATGTGCTTAGCTCCAGGAATAATCCCTGCATCTACTTCCTCTTGTTCGCGTACATCAATAATGTTGACTTGTTCGCCCGCATCTATTTTTTCTAGAAGTTCAGCTGTCGTAATAGTTTTCATAAATAACCTCTCCACTTCATTTAAAGATTCTATCAAATAATAATTGGAGTCAGTGGAACTGTCAATGAATTCGTTTTATTCTTCTGATAGCTTAACAGGCTTAGATGGTGCAAATGTAGAAATCGCATGCTTATAGATTAACTGTTGCTTCCCATCAGACTCAAACAAGACTGTAAAATTATCATAGGATTTCACTGTTCCCTTTAATTGAAAGCCATTTAACAGAAAAACTGTTACAAAAATCTCGCTCTTTCTTAACTGGTTTAAATAGTTATCTTGAATATTCATTGGTTTCATCCCAATACCCCCGTTTGCAATTTCACTTAAAAACGTATCACTTTAACTATTCGCTGAAATTATTTATTTTCCTGCAAGAATACATTAATTTCTTCTAAAATACTTTCACGATCTTCAAATGGATGAAACCAGTGGATATCCATTTTGTTGCGGAAATAGGTCAACTGTCGCTTTGCATACCTTCTAGAGTTTTGCTTAAGTCTTTCCACTGCATCCTCCAGAGTCGTATTTCCATCCAAATAATCATAAATTTCCTTATATCCTATCGCTTGAATGGATTGAACATCCCTTATACCTTTATCATAAAGACTTTTCACTTCCTGTATCAACCCTTGTTCTATCATCATATCTACCCGCTTATTTATGCGCTGATACAACATTTCGCGGTCAATTGTCAGACCAATGATATAGTGTGGATAAACCTTTTCCATTCCCTGGTTTTGCTCAATTTCATCTCTTTGCTTTCCAGTTAGCTCATGCCTCTCGATTGCTCGGATGACTCTTTGCACATTGTTACGATGTATGTCTTTGGCAGCCGCTGGATCTATTTCCTCAAGCATCGTATATAACTTTTCAGAGGAAAGCCCTTCTAGCTCCTTTATCCTTGCACTATCTTGCTTGGGTTGCTCTGAAAAACGGAAGTCATACAGAACCGACTGAACGTAAAGCCCTGTCCCACCTACAATAATGGGAACTTTACCTCTAGAGGCAATATCCTTTATCTTTTCTCGTACGAGCCTTTGATACTCCGCAACAGAGAAGCCCTCTGTCGGATCTTTGATATTCAACAGATGGTGTGGGACATTTTCCATTTCTTCTTCTGTTATTTTTGCAGTCCCTATGTTAAGTTCACGGTAAACCTGCATGGAGTCACCATTAATGATTTCCCCGTTACAAAACTTTGCGAGCTCAATACTTAATGCTGTCTTACCAACTGCAGTTGGTCCTACAATGGCAATTACTGCTGGATTACTATTCATTCTTCATCATCCACTTATATATAAATTCCATCGTTTGCTCTTTCCCTATTTCCTTTAAAAGTTCGTGTCTTGCACCTTCGACCACTTGCACCGTTATACTTTTCATGCCTGCTTTTTTCATACCTTCCGCTACTTTAAATATATCCTTGCCGTCTTTTCCTACAGGATCTTTCCCTCCACTTATGAAGAGCACGGGGAGATCTTTACGAATTTTCAGGATTTCCGATTCTTTATGAATAGCTCTCATGCCACCAAACATATCGACATATAGCTGGTTAGATGGGATAAAGCCACATAGAGGATCCTCTATATACTTCCTTACTTCTTCCCCATCTCTAGTTAACCAATCGAAAGGAGTCTCCGGATGATCGATTTTCTTACTGAATCCACCAAATGCTAGCGCGTTAAGTAAAGGACTTTCCGCTTGGGGTGTTTTTATCTTAGAAGCTGTTTTACCAATTAGCCTTCCCAGGTTTCCTAAAACGCCAGGATCATACGCTGAACCACTTAGGATGACTTTAGACAGAGAATCACTATATTTTTGCATATATCGACGAGCGACGAACGATCCCATACTATGTCCGAATAAAATAAGGGGAACATTCGTCAGTCCTTCCCGAACAGTTAATAGTACTTCTCGTACATCCTCCGTAATTCTTTCAAATCCAGCGTGATCAGCAAAATAGCCTAACTGACCATTCTTTAAAGCCGTCTTGCCATGACCACGATGATCATGGCCACTTACGATAAAACCCTTATTAACTAAAAAATCAACAAAAGCATCGTATCGCTCGATATGCTCAGCCAAGCCATGCATGAGGTGAACATGGCCAATCGGTGTATCAGTCGGTATACACCTCATCACGTAAATGAGATACCCGTCTGACATCTTTGCTTCTAAAATTTCCTTCACTCCACAACACTACCTTTCGAAAACATAGCATCTATTAAAGCTTCTTCTAATTGTTGCGAAAAACTTTCGGTCTCTTCCTCTGAATACTGGAGCAATTGCTTCATGACATTCAGCACTTCATCCTTATACAATTTGTACAGGTCAATACGGAAATAAAGCATTCCCGTTCTTCTTACTAAGAAATCTACAGGAGAGTATGTCATTTCCTCATGAACAGCATAGTAAAGCTGTGCTAACAAACCTAACGGCAAATTCGATGAAACAGTAGAGAGGATATGTGCGTATTGGAACACCTTATCCACATTAGAGCCGTAGAGCTTAGCCAATCTTCTTCCTTCTTCAGGCGTTAAACCGTAAGATGGTGCAATTTGTTCTTTTAAAGCAACAAATCCCTCGAATTGCGCGGAGCTCTCAATTTCACCGCCCGATAACTTCAAATGCTTCGTCACACAAGGACCATACTTTTCATCCCCGAGCTGTTTAGATATTTTATCAACGATTGTTTCGGCCATTTTACGATAGCCTGTTAGCTTGCCGCCTGCTATTGTTAGTAGGCCTGCCTCCGATTGCCAAATCTCGTCTTTTCGTGAAATTTCAGATGGATCTTTGCCATCCTCATAGATTAAAGGACGTACACCTGCCCATGTAGACTCTACATGCTCGATTCCTACTCTAACACCAGGGAACATATAGTGAATGGCATCTAATAGATACTCAACGTCCTGTAATGTAGCTACTGGGTTTTGGATTTTCCCTTCAAAAAAGGTGTCGGTTGTACCAACATAAGTTTTACCGTCTCTAGGTATCGCAAATACCATTCGCTTGTCAGGAGTATCAAAATAGATGGCCTGATGGAGTGGGAAAATAGATTGGTCAATTACTACATGAATGCCTTTAGTTAGTCGCAATTTCTTTTTATTTTCGATTGCGTCTAACGCTCTCACGCCATCTACCCAAGGTCCGGTAGCATTTACTACTTTTTTCGCATGGATTGCAATTCTTTTATTTGTAACCATGTCTACTATTTCAGCACCAACTACTTTATTATCATCACTATAAAGGAAAGATCTTGCCTTAGCATAGTTTAAGCATACGGCACCTTTTTCAATCGCTTTTTTTACAACCTCAATTGTTAGTCTCGCATCGTCCGTAACGTACTCAACGTAATAGCCGCCCCCAAGAAGATCCTTACTTTTTACTAAAGGCTCTTTCTCTAGTGTTTCCTTGGCAGATAGCATTAGGCGACGCTCTTCTTTTTTAACACCAGCTAGATAGTCATACAACTTTAACCCAGCAGAAGTACTTAAAGGACCAAATGTTCCTTGCTTATGAAATGGTAGGAGCATGCCAGTTGGTTTAGAGACATGGACTGCATTTTCGTATACTATTTCTCTTTCTTTCCCAACCTCTGCTACCATTTTAATTTCCATTTGCTTCAAGTAACGTAGGCCACCATGAATGAGCTTAGTCGATCTACTTGATGTTCCTGCTGCAAAGTCTTGCATTTCTACTAAGGCTACGGACATTCCTCTTGTCACCGCATCAAGGGCTATACCTGCCCCTGTAATTCCACCTCCGATGACTAAAACATCGAATTCGTAAAAGTTTAATGTATTAAGTATTTGTTCACGTTCTACTGAAGATTTCACTTATTCCACTCCTCATCTTGAAATTTAAATAATCTCGTTGCTTCAACGGCTAATTTCCAGCCTTTATATAATCGTTTACTTCTTTCTTCCTCCATTTGAGGCTCGTATAAGCGCTGGCTTTCTCTCAGCTCGGAAAGCTCTTGCTCATCCTTCCAGAACCCTGTCGCCAAGCCGGCAAGGAAGGCAGCTCCTAGTGCGGTTGTTTCGTTAAGCTTTGCTAGCTCTACTGGTAAGTTTAACAAATCACTTTGAAATTGCATGAGGAATTCGTTACTTACTGCTCCGCCATCTACGCGTAACACTTCCACATCGACACCAGAATCACTGATCATCGTATCTAAAACATCCTTCGATTGGTAGGCGAGTGACTCGAGTGTCGCACGGATAAAGTGCTCCTTCGTTGTACCTCTTGTCAGTCCAAAGATAGACCCTCTTGCATCAGAATCCCAATAAGGGGTTCCTAGCCCCACAAAGGCAGGTACGACATATACGCCTTCGGTAGAATCCACCCGCTGCGCATAGCTTTCCGATTCACTTGCATGCTTTAGCATACGAAGACCGTCCCGAAGCCATTGTATGGCAGAACCGGCTACAAAAACGCTTCCCTCTAATGCATAGGTCACCTTTCCATTCATACCCCAAGCGATTGTCGTTAATAAACCGTTCTCAGAGGTTACCGCTTCCTCTCCGGTATTCAATAGCATGAAGCAACCAGTACCATACGTATTTTTAGCCATTCCCTTTTCAAAACAGCATTGTCCGAACAAGGCCGCCTGCTGATCACCCGCTGCACCTGCTATATCTATCTCCTTCCCAAAGAAAACAGAAGGGTCTGTTTTTGCGTAAATTTCTGAAGATGAGGCAACCTTAGGCAGCATTCCCATCGGAATATTTAGCTTCTCACAAATTTCCTGATCCCACTTTTGCTCAAATATATTATAGAGCATCGTTCGAGAGGCATTGGAGTAATCGGTGACATGAGCCTTCCCATCAGATAACTTCCAAATTAACCATGTATCAATGGTTCCAAACAGCAGCTCTCCAGCCTCTGCCTGCTTCCTTGCCCCTTCCACATGGTCTAATATCCACTTAACTTTTGTGGCCGAAAAATAAGGGTCCAGCCTTAAGCCTGTTTTCTTTTGAAAAAAAGACTCTAGGTTTTCTGCCTTCAATTCATCAATGATAGATTGGGTCTGCCTCGATTGCCAGACAATTGCATTATAGATAGGTTTTCCCGTGCGCTTGTTCCATACCACGGTTGTTTCGCGTTGATTTGTAATCCCAATGGCATGGACGTCTCCGGGTTGACTGCCGCTTTCTGTTAAAACTGCCGCTAATACCGATAGTACGGTTCCCCAGATTTCCTTCGCATCATGCTCCACCCAGCCAGACTTTGGAAAGTGCTGCTTGAATTCCTTTTGCGCAGAGTGAACGATATTCCCTTTTTTATCGAATAGAATAGCTCTTGAACTAGTAGTACCTTGATCGATGGATAAAATATATTTTCCCATATAACCCCTCCTACATTACTCGTTTGAACATCTTTTCAATTTCATACGTAGAAAAATGGACAATGACTGGTCTGCCATGCGGACACGTCAAAGGATGCTTTGCATTTTTCAGACTCACTAGCAGCTGCTCCATATCATGCAACGTTAAATAATGGTTTGCTTTAATCGAAAGCTTACAGCTCATCATGATTGCTGCCTCTTCCCGGAGCTTTTTAATATCTGTTTTGCGATTTGTCAATACTTGCTCGATTAGACCCTCAATAATTTTCGTTTCATGTCCCTTTGGAAACCATACTGGATGATCTCTCACAACAAAGCTAGAGGAACCAAACTCCTCCAAAAATATCCCTACTTTGTGCAGTTCATCGATGGATTCTTTAATACGATAGGCTTCATCCAAAGAATAATGGAAGGTGAGTGGTAACAGAAGTGCTTGACGCTCCGTAACATCGACGTCCCCTACCTTTTCCTTGTAATACTCATATTTCACTCGTTCCTGCGCAGCATGCTGGTCGATTAAATAAAACCCGTCTTCACTTTGCGCAACAATATATGTACCATGGATTTGGCCGACCACATGTAAATCGGGAAAAGGGTCTCTTAGTTCAAGTTCTGTTTCAGAATACGGTTCCTCGTTAGTTGAAAAGCTCTCTTCCATGACCGTCGTGTTGTCCTCCCATTTAGGAGGCTCCAGCTCAGATGTTGGTTCAGCACTTTGAGGTAAAGTGGTAGAGAAAACCTCCTGCTCCCTTATCTCCTGCTTCACTGGCTCATATGTTTGTTTGAAAAAATCAAACTGGAAGCTTGGCTGAGGCTTTGGCTTTACAGGCTTCTCTTTAATCTCAAGTGGTTGTTGAGAGCGATGCATCACCTTACGGATGGTTTGTTTCACTAGCTCCATCAGTTCCTTTTCCTTACTCAAACGGATTTGATGCTTCGCAGGATGGACATTTACATCGGTCAACATCGGATCTGCTTCAATGTTTAAGACAACAATAGGAAAGCGTCCAATAGGCAGTAACGTATGATACGCCTCCACAATGGCATTATTTAAACCGTAATGCTTAACCCATCGTCCATTAACTAAGATCGTCATATAGTTTTTAGACGCTCTTGTAATCTCAGGGAGCGTTCCGTAGCCTGAAATCTTAAAATCCGAGGATTCTGCTTCAAACTTAATCATCTTCTTAGCGTTAGACATTCCATATATCGATGCTAACACCTGTCTTAAGTCCCCACGGCCGCTAGTTTGAATGATTGTCTGATTGTTATGGGACAGCTTAAATGCTATTTCTGGAAAGCTAAGTGCTAGGCGATTGATCAAATCGATGGTATGCCCTAGCTCTGTTTGTATCGTTTTTAAATACTTAAGACGAGCCGGTGTATTGAAAAATAACTGTTTTACTACTATGTCCGTACCTCTTCGGATTGGGGCAGGAGTACAAGAGAGTACTCTTCCACCCTCCAGCATAACCTTTGTTCCCACGTTTTCTCCGTCCGACGTCCAAAGGTCAATCTTAGAAACAGAGGCAATACTGGCTAAAGCCTCTCCCCGAAATCCTAAGGATCGTATTCGAAATAAATCATGCTCGGTCATTATTTTTGAGGTGGCATGTCGAGAGAAGGAACGTAAAGCATCCTCCTCATCCATTCCCTTGCCATTGTCAGTCACCTGAATTTTCGCTAACCCAGCCTCCTCTAGCATAATTTCTATGGAGGTGCTTTCTGCATCAATGGCATTCTCCACTAACTCCTTCACTACGGAGGCAGGCCTTTCTACTACTTCTCCTGCAGCTATTTTGTTAGATAAGAGCTCTTCCATTACGACGATTTTCCCCATTGTTGCTCACCACCTATATTTTTTAATCTAGCTCATTTTGTAGCTCGTATAATAATTGAAGGGCCTCTAAAGGTGTAGTACCCGAAATATTCACCTTTTTAAGCTTTTTCATAATCATTTTTGCAGTTTCATTTTCTTCATCATTAGTCTCTTTCCCTTTTACGACAGTTGCGGGAGCTTCAGAAGAAGATGCCTCATCAAAAAAGGATAGCTGAGTATTTGCCCCATTTTTCTCGTTTGACTCTTTTCTTTCCTGCTGTTCAAACGTATTGAGGATTTCCCGAGCTCTTGAGATAATTTCTTCTGGTAGCTGCGCTAATTCCGCCACATGTATCCCGTAGCTTTTATCAGCTGGCCCCTCTTTTAGCTTGTGAAGGAAAACAACTTTTCCATCTTTTTCAGTTGCCGACACATGCACATTACGAAGCATCGATAGTGTTTGTTCAAGTTCTGTCAGCTCATGGTAATGAGTGGAGAACAACGTGTTAGCCCCAATATGGTCATGTATATACTCCATCATCGCTTGTGCCAAGCTCATGCCATCATAAGTAGAAGTCCCACGACCTATTTCATCAAATAATAGTAAGCTTTTGTTGGTTGCATTGACTATGGCATGTTGGGATTCCATCATCTCAATCATGAAGGTACTTTGCCCCCCTGCCAGGTCATCTGCTGCTCCTATTCTAGTGAATATTTTATCCACAATTGGCAGCTCAGCAGATTTAGCAGGCACGTAGCAGCCAATTTGAGCCATTATGACAGTGATGGCTACCTGTCTCATAAAGGTACTCTTACCGGACATATTCGGTCCAGTAATAAGCAGCATGTTTTCTTTTTCCGTAAGTACACAGTCATTAGGGACATACAGCTGATTATTCATCATTTTTTCTACTACTGGATGTCTTCCCTCTTTAATAATCATTGCATTCGAGTCATGAAAAGACGGTCTTGTGAGACGATGATTTTCAGCAACCTCTGCAAATGAAATGAACACATCCAGCTCACTGATTTGTTTAGCCAACTTTTGCACGAGTGGGATGTATTGTTTAATTTCTTCACGAAGTTCTGTAAAAAGCTCATATTCTAATACTAGACTCTCGTCCTCGGCAGATAGGATCAGTGATTCTTTTTCCTTTAGCTCATCTGTTATGTATCGTTCTGCATTCGCTAAGGTTTGTTTGCGAACATATCTCGACTCATCGGCTAAGTGAATATTCGATTTCGTTAACTCAATATAATAGCCAAACACTCGGTTATAACCAATTTTTAAATTCTTGGCACCCGTGATTTCTCGTTCTCTCTGCTCAAGCTCTGCAATCCATTTCTTTCCGTTAACTGAAGCGTCGCGAAGGGTATCTAATCGGTCGTTATAGCCATTTTTTATGACTCCACCATCCTTGACTGAAATAGGTGGCTGATCGCTAATGGAATCCTCGAGCTTTTGCCAAATATCCTGACAATCTTCTATCGCTTCTCCTAGAGCATGTAGCGTATCGTCTTGCGTTTCTAATAGAAGTTGTTTAATCAGTGGGATTTTAGACAAAGACTGGCGAAGCTGAGCAAGGTCTCTGCCACCAGCACTTCCAAATCCGATTCTTCCAACCAATCGTTCTAAATCATATACCTCTTTAAACAGCTCTTTTATGTCTGCTCTTAGCATAAAGTCATCTAAGAAGCTGGTAACGATATTTAGTCTAGATTCAATTGCTTGCTTATTGGCAAGCGGCTGGTGAATCCATTGTTTCAGCTTCCTTCCGCCCATAGCTGTGACTGTTTCATCTAATAGCCATAGCAACGTGCCTTTTTGATCGCCATTTCGTATCGAGGAGACAAGCTCTAAATTTCGTTTAGAATGGTAATCCATTGCAAGGAATGCTTCTCTTTCCTGAAAGTTGAAAGGTTGAATATGAAGCAATGATCTTTTTTGTGTTTTCTGTATGTATTTTAGCAAACGCTTAACCGTTCGATAGGTTGTTGGCGGATGATTTACCACATACTTCGCTGCTTCTTCATCCGACAACTCCTCTTGCTCGATGGATAACGTAAAATCATGAATGGAGGATAGATCATTGATCACTAAATATAATTGCTCACTTACGATTAATTCCTTGGCCTGGAGTGCTAGAAGCTGCTGAACGACTTCCTTTTCGTCTCCTTTTATAATAGTGGTAAAGCCATCTCCTGTGGACACGTCCAAATAGGAAAAAACGACTTCTCCAGAAGACAATAAATCGGCTGAGGCGATAAAATAATTTGTTTTATTTTGTAATGCCTTTCCCTCCATCAAAGTACCTGGAGTCACAAGCTGAACGACCTCGCGCTTAACAACACCCTTAGCTACCTTCGGATCCTCCACCTGCTCGCATATTGCTACCTTGTACCCTTTCGAAATTAGGGTCTCTATATAGCTCTGTGCAGCATGATGTGGCACACCGCACATTGGAATGCCGTCCTTTCTGCTTGTTAAAGTGATTTCCAAAATGGATGCGGCCTTAATTGCATCATCATGAAATAGCTCATAAAAATCTCCGAGACGGAAAAACAAAAAAGCATCTATGTAATTTTCTTTAATCTTTAAATATTGTTGCATCATTGGAGTAATTGTAGTCATTGTTTCCCTCTTCTCATTTGTTACTCTCCCTATTATAACAAAATAAATAATCACCGCAGCCATAATACGACTTGTTTTTAGATCTCTTGCATGGGAAAAACTTGCTATAGAGGGTACCTTAAACAAAGGAAGGAGTACAAACAATTTCATAATTGTAGCGTTAATAAAAGATAGGAGACTTACCTTGAACAAATTTTAGAGGATAAATGAATATGGATTCCGCCCTATCAACTTTTACTAGGTAGTGAGTGATAAGCTATCATAGGCGCTTGTATGCACTAGAACTTTAATCCATAAAAAAAAGCCGGCCAGCGCCGGCTTATTAAAGGGAAGATGAATCGTGGAAATCGTCTGAAGAACTGGATGAACTAGATGAGCTGGAAGAGCTAGATGAACTCTCATCCTCGTATGACCATTCTTCCTCGAAATCCTCATCATAAACTTGAATACAAACAGTTGTTTCTCCGACTACCTCAGCAAGTAACTCTCTCTCTACCGTCACTTGGAATTCACAGCCTTTTACAATAATTGCTTCTGTGCAATTTGGCTGTTGAATGACACGCACATGAACTTCCTCACCAGTAGCATCTTTGTCTCTATAGCTTAGCTTAATGCGATCCTTGTAGTTAACCGTCTCCGTAAATACAGATGTTTTAGAGTGATCGTGGTGGGCATACCACACGTTGATATCGAATTTGCCAGATACTTCTACAAATTTCCCATGTTTTTTAGATTGGTA
>JBEMAY010000077.1:0-13632 GCA_040274765.1 Psychrobacillus sp. | reverse complement strand
TGTTTTGCGTCAATCAAGCCGAAGCTTGTTGATGCTATATGTCTTAACGTTTTGCATGTTCAGTTTTCAATGTTCATATAATGTATTTTGTCGTTTTGTTTTAGCGACCTTTGTATCTTAACATCGTTTTAACATGAATGTCAACACTTAATCATAAAATTTATTAAAACAAATTGAAAAGGTGTGTGTTTCCTTGAAAACGAAGCTCTTAATAACCATCACTTCTGTATTGTTATTCTTGCTGTTACTCTTTGCGCCCAATACTTACTCTACGCTTCTTCCCGTGTTCCAAGTAACCGAAAAACCAAGTGTTATATCGAAGGGAACCTATGGTAATACGGTAACTATCGACCTAACTTTTGGTAGAGAGGATATAGAAACCTTAGTAGAAGATCTAAAAGCTCCTTATCCTCATTTTTTCATTAGCATTGAATGGATTGAGCGATCTGAGCCCATTATCAAAATGATGCAGGATAAAAAAATCCCTATTAGTCTATTGGGTAAAGAGGGGTTGCTGTACACAGAGGATCGAAGTTTATTTAAAAAAGAAATAGATCGATTTGAAGCAGCCATTGGTGTGAAGCCAGATTGGTTTCGGACTTCCGATTACGAGTTCCCTGTTGAACTTCAAAAAGATGCCTGGAAGGAAGAAGTAAATCTTTTAGGCTCTACTTTAGTTTTAGGAAATCATGTACCTAAGCTTACGAAGGGAGATATACTTACCGTTCCTCTCCACCAAGAAGAAAGAATCGATACTATCCAGCTTGCAAAATATTTAAGATCACAACCTTTTGTTAGTATTGAACAAAATATATTTAATATGAAAATGAAAACCAAAAGTTATCCGGAATAACGAAGAGAATTCATTTTTCTCCCATAAGTAAAAAAACTGCTCCGACTAATAGTCAGAGCAGTTTTCTTATTTAACCTTTGCCGCAGCTTCTCTTCTCGCTTTTCTACGCGCTTCTAGTTTTAATCGATCTTCATCAGACTTAGCGTTGTATTTTGGTAAAGCTAATAACTGATATGCATTAACCGCTAGAATTGGGAACAATAATAAAGTTACCCAGCTATCGACGTTATCTGCATTAACCATTAAGACAGGAAGCCACTCTATTGTTGAAATGACAATCATAAAGAACAATGCAGATATTAACACATGTTTTTTTGTTTTATTTGCTTTGATAAGCGCCACCACTACTCCCGTTCCGATTAAAATAATTAACAAGAAAGCATATAGCCATACTTGCGAAGTAGTGTCCGCATTTGGACGGAAACGGAACATTATTAAATCAAATATAACAAAAGCAATGATTAATAACTGTACCCAATTCCATAAAGTTAGGGTTCTAAATATATTTACACCCATTTGGTGAATCGTTAAATATGCGAAAAATCCCATTTGAGTAATAACACTTACGGTAAAGCCCATTACTACCATAAAAGCAAAGGCAGCAAGAAACTCACTCCATTGTCCTGATTCAAAATACTTTGCAAAGGCATCGTCCCAGCGAATAAAGAGACCTAAAATACCTGTTATTAAACCACCGATGAGCATGGAATTGATAAAAAATTTAAACCAATTTCGTATTGTCACAGCTAGATTGCCTCCATCTACTCTATTTCATCCTTCAATTGTAACAACGATTTGCCAAAAAATCTATTTCTTCATAATATCAATACATATTTCCGGACTATTTGTGAACAATAATTGAAAAGGATGGTGAGGAATCAATGAAGTATTTCGCCCTGATTTTATTAAGTATTGGGTTACTAGCTGGTTGTAGTGACTCTTCTAGTACTCCTTCATATGAAGAAAATAAAAAGATGTTAATCGATGCTTTACAGACAGAGGACGGTAAGAAAGCTATACGTACTCTATTAGAGGATCCTAAATTTCAGGAAATGCTTGTAATAGACAGCGAGCAAGTAAAAAAATCAGTAGAACAGACAATGCTTTCTAAGGAAGCCGAGGATTTCTGGAAAGAAATTTACCAAGATCCTAAATTCTCTGAGACCATGGCTAAGAGTATGAAGAAGCAACAAGAAGATTTAATGAAAAGTATGATGAAGGATCCAGAGTATCTAAAAGACTTAGAGACATTCTTTAGCTCAGACGAAATGAAAAAAGAATTAGAAAAAACATTAAAATCGAGTGATATGAGGAAAGAAATTCAAAAGGTTGTGGAGGAAACTATCCAAAGTCCGTCTCTCCAAGCAAAATGGCAGAAGCTAGTGGAAGAAGCCGGAGCCTCTAAAGAAGAAGGTGGCTCTAAGGAAGAAGGCGGTAAAAAAGAAGAAAAATAGGCCGCTCCTCTATGGAAACGGCCTTTTCTTTATGCTTTCTCTATCACTTTTTCAGCAATTTCTAAATACAGCTTTCCTGTATCATGAGTCTCGCCATATACAGAAGGAGCAAAGTCAATGTCATTCCAGTCAGGCTGTCCTAATGGGATTTGACCTAGTAGCTCAGTGCGAAGCTCTTCGGCAAGCTTTGGACCTCCGCCTTTTCCAAAAACAAATTCCTTTTCGCCTGTCGATTTGGATTCATACCAAGACATATTTTCAATAACACCTAAAATCTCATGATCCGTCTGTAAAGCCATTGCACCTGCACGTGCTGCTACAAATGCAGCTGTTGGATGAGGCGTTGTCACAACTATTTCTTTAGAAGCAGGTAGCATTTGGTGTATATCTAACGCGACGTCACCAGTTCCCGGTGGTAAATCTAGTAGCAAGAAGTCTAACTCTCCCCACTCTACGTCTTTAAAGAATTGGTCTAACACTTTTCCTAACATTGGTCCACGCCAAACTACTGGAGTGTTGTTCTCTACGAAGAAGCCCATAGAGATTACTTTTACTCCCTTACGTTCTACTGGAATTATTCTGTCCTCTTTAATTTGTGGTACGTCTTTTACACCCATCATATCTGGCACACTGAAGCCGTAGATGTCTGCGTCTACTAACGCAACTTTTTTACCTAATCTTGCAAGGGCAACGGCTAAGTTAACGGATACAGTAGATTTACCTACTCCACCTTTACCTGATGCGATCGAGATTATTTTAACTTTACTGTTTGGAGAAAGAATATCTTCGCTATCGCTTTCTTTCCCTTTTCCTCTGAACTGCTCCAACACTTCTTTAGGAAGTTCCTCAAAGCGGATACCAACTGTATTGGCACCAGCATTCTTTAAAACTTCTACTACTTTTGTTTGTAATTGCATCTGCTCTGCAGAGTTAATCTTAGCAATTGCAAGCTTTACGCTAACGTGATTCTTTTCTTCTTTTATGGAAACTTGAGAGATACCATTCGTTTCTTCAAGCGTTCTATGTAAAAACGGATCGTTTAATTCCCCAAGTAATGTACGAACTTGATTCTCATTAATCATTTTGTAGACACTCCCCTTTAGTTAACTATTCGCAATATAGTATACCATATACGAGTGTCTACCATCCCATCAACGACTCAATAAATACTTTCTTCTACAAATACCCCAATCCCTTTGGCAATTGCATTTACCATCTCATTTTGATATTTGTCTGATGTTAGTAATTCTCTTTCTTCCGTATTGCTTATAAACCCTGTCTCTACTAATACCGCTGGGGCTTTTGCTTTCTTTAAAATGTATACTTGTTTAATAGCAAGAGCCTCACGTTCCGTATTGCCGATATTTGTTCTAATAGAAGCTTGAATAGACTTAGCTAATAGCTGTCCGCCTTCATGTCCTTCTGCAT
Organism: Psychrobacillus sp.; assembly: GCA_040274765.1. Taxonomy (GTDB): domain Bacteria; phylum Bacillota; class Bacilli; order Bacillales_A; family Planococcaceae; genus Psychrobacillus. Next base: position 9,897 of record JBEMAY010000077.1, on the reverse strand, counting down.
GATAGAAAACCTGTGCCCCTCTCCATCTCTCCTCTGGCACAGCATTCACATGCATACTAATAACCATATCTGGCTCAGAGTTATTCATTATCTCCTCACGAAGCAGAAGGTCGGCTCGTTTTCTAGCTCGTGTAGTTGGAAAATCCTCATCTGGTGAATGCTCAGCTACCGCGTCTCCCTCTTTAGTTCTAGTCATCACTACGGTTGCTCCTTGAGACTTAAGAAGTTTCTCAAGTTTAAGAGACATAGATAGCGTTATATCTCTCTCTACTACATCACCATAATTGGCTCCACCATCCATACCACCATGACCTGGATCAATGACAATCTTCACTCCACTCAAAGGCTCTGGTAGGAAGAAACCAACATCACTTGCTCTTGTGCTGTACGTTACCGCTAATAGAGTAATAAAAAATAAAACACCAATTGTTAACCATTTCTTCAGATTAATCGCCCCTTTTTCACTCATTATACGTACGAGGGACAAAGAGTATGATTAGATTCGAGGCTTCATTTTTGAACTTATCCAAAACGATGGAACAGATAAAACTGTAATGATAGAAATGATAAAGAATACAGCTGCTCCGCTTCCTATCTGATCTAGCAGTACCCCTCCCAAGCTAGGGGCGATTATTCTACCTATAGATTTAACACCTGTTAAAGCAAAGTAAGTTCCTTTCTCATGGTCCTCACACATACTATCTATATGTATATCTACCATCGTAAATACAAGCACTTCTCCAGCAGTAAAAATGATCATCGCTAGAATTAATACAAAAATATTTGGACTTTGACCGAATATCAGCAAACCTAAGGATAGCATTCCACTGCCTATCATAAGAGAAGCAGTTGTACTGATCCGCTCACCTAGCTTATACACAAAGTATTGAATAATAAGAACGGTAATAGCATTTGTAGTAATTAACCATGCAAAGTATTGTACTGCAAGCTCTGCGTCAAATGTCCTTCCAAGATATTGACTAAAAGTCGAATCAAATTGACTGTATCCAAAGGTAACAAAGATAAGGGCCAGCACAAAAATGCTGAATGCATAATCTCGTTTAAAGACATAAAAAGACTGAAATATAGATGGTTTACTTGAATTGCCTATTGGTCGTTCCATTGGATATTTTTTAAATAACACTAGAAACGTCATAATATTGATTAAAAAGATAAACCCGACTCCAAAGAATATGTTCTCCAGTCCAAAACGTTGGAAATAGACAGAAGTAAGCGGAGCTACAGCAGCTGAAATATTGATCAAGAAATATCTTATATTAAAAATTAGCCTTCTATTCTCTGGTTCCGTATAAAGACTTAACAGAACACGATAGGTTGGCTCTACAATAGATTGACTCATCCCTAGTACAACTGCAAATACAATAAATCCTCCATAGTGATCGATAAACGGAAAATAAATATAGCAGGCAAGATATCCTACTAAACCAGTAATTATCACTTTGTTTTTTGGATACTTATCAATATAAGGACCAATAAAAAAGCTCATAATAAGACCAGAAAAAGCAAGGGTGGATAATATAGCTCCAATTTGCACCCCTGAATAGTTAAACTCATTTAACAAGAACAAAGTAAGATAAGGAATAACTAAAAACGTACCAAACCTTGCTAAGAAAATACTTACCAAAATGGTAGAAGTAACAACATTAAATTTCTTTCTCATCCTCAACCCTACTTCTCTCTATTTTTCATATACATATAAGCAAACTTGCTTGTTACCAAGGAGGATTTCCTTTTCTAGCTTCATACCGGTTTTTACTGCTACCTTTCTAGAGGCTATATTCGCCTTTTGAACAATCGCTATAAACCTTCTTTCTCCTAGCTGGTTTAGACCTCTTTCTAACAAAGTCTCTGCTGCTTCACTCGCATAACCTTTTCCCCAATGCTCGCGAGCAATCCAATACCCAATTTCTAATTCTTCTCTTCCCTCTATTACCTGTGGGACAATTCCAGCGTGTCCAATAGGCACTCCATCCTTTTTATGTACGAGTAGCTTTAATCCATACTCATCGTTTTGTTCATAATGTTGGAATATCCATTGCAAGAAATTTACCGCTTCCTCCTCGTTTCTTGTCATCCCATTCCCTATAAACTTCATCATGGTTTCATCTGATAACATCGAATATAGAAATTTAAAGTCTGCCTCTGTATAAGAGCGAAACGTTAAACGATCTGAAGAAAACATTCCCTCCACCTCCTATATGTATAAATGCTAACTTAATATACACCCTCGCAATTTATGCTACAATCCCTTTTTCGGCTAAAGATAAATAATTCTTAATAATTTGTCATTAAATAATAATTTCCCAGGTAATAAATTTTTCCTTCACGATAAAAAAGTAGATTGGGTTACCGAAGACCCAATCTACCTTTCTCGTTAACCTATTTTTTTTACTAAATAATATTGTTTACTATCCTTCACAGGAAAATCATCGACGCTCCCAATCACCTCATAACCAAACTTCTGATAAAAATTCGGCGCTTGAAAGCTAAAGGTATCTAATTGTATTAGATTACAGCTTTGTTCTATCGCAAATTCCTCTATCCTTGTTAGCAGCTCTTTGCCGTAGCCCTGTCCTCTCAAGGATTCATCCACCCACAGGAAATCAATATGGAGATGATACCAATAATTAGTGCCAGTAATTCCTCCAAGAATCTTTTGGTTCTCATCTCGCAAGATGAAACTGATTTGTTTTTTTGGGTGCTTCACTTCTTCCGGAACATTAGCCATATTATGCTCGATAACCTTTTGTCGTATATAATCACTATCCACCTGATCCCATTGCCTTAAAATTTCCATACAGACATCCCCCTCTCCAAATACACGGTTTAATTTTAACTTAAATAAATTACGTAGTCTTATTATAAATAAAACAGCTCCTTAGAAATCAAATAGAACAAGATTTCACGGATGCTTTTCACAAGCTTCTGTCTCTGTAGCGGGTCAGATTTATCAACAAATATTTTTTGTCTCTAATTTGTATTCCACATCTTTAACCTATAAGCATTCCGCCAATCTTTCGAATACACTAATCATTATTTTTCCACGAAAAAACCCTCTCCCAAATTGGGAAAGGGTTGTAAATTCGATATTAACGTTTTGAGAACTGAGGTGCACGACGAGCGCCTTTAAGTCCTGGTTTTTTACGTTCTTTCATACGTGGGTCACGTGTTAAGAATCCTGCTGATTTTAAAGCTGGACGGAAATCAGGATCTACTGTAAGTAGTGCACGTGCAATACCGTGACGGATTGCTCCTGCTTGACCTGTGAATCCACCACCATTAACGTTTACATGAACATCGTAGCTACCTAAAGTTTGAGTAGTTACTAATGGTTGTTTAATGATTTCACGTAAAGTTTCGTATGGTACGTAATCTTCTACGTCACGTTTGTTGATAACGATTTTTCCTTCGCCTGGTACTAAACGTACGCGTGCTACTGAGCTTTTACGGCGACCAGTGCCGATATATTGAACTTGTGCCAAGTGTATGTCCTCCTCTTAATTATTATCCGCGAAGCTCAAATGCTTCTGGTTGTTGTGCTGCATGTGGATGTTCTGCTCCAGCGTAAACGTGAAGTTTTCCGAACATTTGACGACCTAAAGTATTTTTAGGAAGCATTCCTTTGATCGCTAATTCGATCATTTTTGTTGGGTACTTAGTACGCATTTCTAAAGCAGTACGTTGTTTAAGTCCACCAGCAAATTGAGTGTGACGGTAGTAAATTTTGTCGTTTAACTTGTTCCCAGTTAAATGAATTTTTTCTGCATTGATAATGATCACATGATCACCAGTGTCAACATTCGGTGTGAATGTTGGTTTGTTTTTTCCACGTAAAATAGCTGCTACTTCAGAAGCAAGACGACCAAGAGTTTGGCCTTCAGCGTCGATAACTAACCATTTACGTTCTACTTCGTGACCTTTAGCCATGAATGTTGTACGCATGTATTTTGTCCTCCTAATTCAATCATAATCGATCTATAATTTTCTATATCCTCATAACAATAAGTTTCGGGGCTTATATTGTGGGGCTAATGAAAATACCATACATCATCATAACCCGCCGTCTCCTAATAGTCAAGTATTTTTCCATAAACACCTGGAAAAGTTGCTTCATCCTGAATACTCTACTTTTTCTAGGTATAAACCGTGTGCTGGAGCGGTTTTCCCAGCATTTTTTCTATCGCAAGATTGAAGAATTCCCGGTAGCTCGTCTACATTTTTTTTTCCTATTGCCACTTCCCATAAAGTACCTGCAATAATTCGAACCATATTATATAAAAACCCACTACCGTTAATCACCATATGAAGCTGATTAGATTCTTCTTTCCATTCAAAATCTATCGATCGTACCGTTCGAATAAAATCTTTCACACTAGTTTTAGATGCACAGAAACTTGAAAAATCGTGCGTTCCTAAAAGGTGTACGGATGCTTCCTTCATCCATTCTACATTAGGCTTATATCTGTCTACATGGACTGTATAGTTGCGATCAAAGGGACTTTGAATCTCATCAAGCGACCATTTATAACGATACGTTTTACCAGCTGCATCGTATCTTGCATGAAAGTCAGCTGCTACCTCTTCTACGGAAAGTATTCGGATATCCTTCGGAAGTTGAACATTTAAAGCAGTTCTCCAGCTGTCCATAGATAAAGTAAAGGGACTATCAAAATGGATTACCTGCCCTGTAGCATGAACTCCAGCATCCGTTCGTCCACTTGCTACTACCTTTACTAGCTCTCCTTTATGGATTGTTTGTAGAACTCGTTCAAGCTCTAACTGTACGGTTCTTTTTCCAGGTTGGACCTGATAACCAGAAAATTGACTTCCGTCATAGCTTATTACAGCTCTTAAACGCATACGGTTACCTCCATTTTACTGTCTAAAATAAACAAGTATGGCTGCTAGTAGAACAAGCACAACTAGAATGGACGTATCCTTCTTTCTCCACTCAAGCTTGCGATATCTTGTCCTTCCTTCGCCGCCTTTATAGCCACGAACCTCCATAGCTGTTGCCAAATCCTCTGCCCGCTTAAATGCACTCACAAATAGCGGAATTAGCAGCGGCACAATAGCATTCATGCGCTGCTTCATGCTTCCTGACGTCATATCGGACCCTCTAGCCATCTGTGCTTTCATTATCTTATCCGTCTCATCCATAAGTGTTGGGATGAATCTTAATGAGATCGACATCATTAGGGCTAATTCGTGCACTGGAAGCTTCCATTTCTTTAGGGGGTTCAGAAGTATCTCTAAAGCATCTGTAATCGAAATAGGGGTTGTTGTGAGCGTTAGAATGGATGTTAGTATAACAAGAACAAAGAAACGAATAGATATGAATATCCCCTGCTTCAAGCCTTCTTCATAAATCTTGATAAACTTCCATTCAAAAATAATAGCGCCCTCACGAGTAAAAATCATATGCAACAGGAAGGTGAAGATAATGAGAAAGACCACTGGCTTTAAGCCATTGATTAAAAAGTATAATCTGATCTTGGACAGGCGAATGATTAAAAAAGTAAAGAGCACTAATATCCCATATGTAATCCAGTTATTTGCAATAAAAACGACAGCAATAAAAAGAAAAACAAAGATTAGTTTAGCTCGAGCGTCTAAACGATGAATAAACGAATCTCCAGGAATATATCTACCAAAAATCATTTTTTCTAACATTTATCCTCACACCCTTCCTTCAACAGGTGCGCTATTTCTTTCGCTAACACTTCCTCCGTTAAGCATAGAAGTGGTAATCTTTTACCCATCATTTGTTCTAACTTTCTCTGAAACTTTACGGTTTGAGGAAGCTCTAACTGATAGTCCTTTAATTGAGTTTCATTTTGAAATATCTCTTCTGGAGTCCCCTGCACTACACATTTCCCTCTGTGCATAATTGCTATTTGATCTGCGTATCTTGCTGCATCCTCCATGCTGTGCGTGACGAGGATGGTCGTGAGCCCCGTCTCTTGGTGAATTTGATAGAAGAGGTCCATTATCTCTTTACGGCCTCTAGGATCAAGTCCTGCAGTGGGCTCGTCTAACACAAGGACATCTGGGTTCATCGCCAGAACTCCTGCAATAGCAACTCGTCTCATTTGACCACCAGATAGATCAAATGGAGATTTATCCATCACCTCATCTGGTAGACCTAATAGACGAATTAGTTCGATGGCCCGTGCTTTGGCTTCTGCCTCAGGAATACCGTAATTCAATGGTCCAAACATAATATCTTTCAAAACAGTTTCATCAAATAACTGGTGCTCTGGAAATTGAAAGACGATACCTACCTTTTGGCGAACGGAGCGCAGCTGTTTATTCTTCTTATCTGCCTTCACTTCTACGTTTCCTATTTTAACTGTACCCTCTGTAGGCTTTAACAATGCATTCAAGTGCTGTAATACGGTTGATTTTCCCGAACCTGTATGCCCTATAATTGCTTGATACGAGCCAGATGAAATATGCATATTTACGTTAAAAAGGGCTCTCTTTTCAAAGGGCGTATCTTTTGCATAGGCATAGCTTACTTGTTGAAGTATGATGTCCATAAATCATTCACCAACTCTTCTTCCGACATATGTTCAGCTGTTAGGGAGATTCCTTCAGCTTTTAGAAGCTTGGACATTTTCATAGCGAAAGGTAGATCTAATCCTAAATCTACTAACTCTTGACCACGCTCAAAGATACCTTTAGGAATATCCTCTATATACTTTTCCCCTTGGTTCATCATGATGACTCTATCCGCAAGCAATGTTTCTTCTAAGTCATGGGTGATCGAGATAACAGTTAGATCTGTTTCTTCTTTCAACTGTCTAACGGTCCTTAGCACCTCTTCCTTCCCTTGAGGGTCTAACATCGAGGTTGCTTCGTCTAATAGTAAGATTCGAGGTTGCATCGCAATCGCACCTGCTATCGCTACTCTTTGCTTCTGACCACCGGATAGATGATGAGGTTCACTATTCATAAAATCTTGCATATTGACCTTTGCTAGCGAATGTCTTACTCGTTCCACCATTTCCTCAAAGGGGATTCCATTATTCTCAAGGGCAAATGCTACATCGTCCTGGACAGTGGCCCCTACAAATTGGTTATCGGGATTTTGAAAAACCATCCCCATCTTAGATCTAGTTTCCCAAAGATTGTCTTGTGACAAGGAGTCACCAAAAACACGTACTGTTCCCTCCTGAGGAAATAGAAGACCATTCATTAGTCGGGCTAACGTTGATTTACCAGAACCATTATGTCCTACAATGGCGACCCATTCACCTTCCTTAATAGAAAATGATACATTATGTATAGCAGGCCGTATAATAGACTCTTCTTCTGCATATGTAAAGGTTACATCCTGCAACGAAATAATTTCTTTTTTCAATCACTTAACCTCCCTTAACTAAACTCTGCTCGGCTTAACTCCATACTAACAAATTTTACGGACAAATTAAAAAAGCGCGCACCTCATTTGGAGAAATGCGCTCTTCTATAACTTATTTCTTGACTGGTTGCTCAAGACCAGTCAGAAAATGAGGTGCGTAGAGCTAGACGAGACGCCACTAATGAAAGTCCGCTCATCATAACACTCTGCTTTTATAATGTCGTATAAATCTGTTTGAAAAAAGAAGAGGGTGGTAGCAACACCAACATCCCTCTTCAGCTTTGGATTTTAACTTAGCAATCGATCAAACGACTGATCCATTAAATTAAACTAACTCAATTACTACAACTGGTGCTCCGTCTCCACGACGAGGTCCAACTTTCATAATACGAGTGTAACCGCCTTGGCGATCTGCATAACGTGGTGCAACATCATCGAACAATTTTTGCAAAGCAAAAGCTGTTGATTCTTCGCCTTCTTCGTTTGTAGTAGTAACTACTTCACGACGAATATAAGCAGCTGCTTGACGACGAGCATGCAAGTCTCCGCGTTTACCTAAAGTGATCATTTTTTCAACAACAGAACGTAATTCTTTTGCACGTGCTTCAGTTGTTTGAAGACGCTCATGAATAATTAGGTCAGTCGTTAAGTCACGTAACATCGCTTTACGTTGAGAACTTGTACGTCCAAGTTTTCTGTAACCCATGGATGTTTCCCTCCTTTGGTGAATAGTTCATATCTAGCTATATCAAAATTCGCTTAGTCTTCTTTACGTAATCCTAAGCCAAGCTCATCTAACTTAGCTCTTACTTCTTCTAAAGATTTACGTCCAAGGTTTCTTACTTTCATCATATCGTCTTCTGACTTGCTAGCTAGCTCAAGTACTGTATTAATACCTGCGCGCTTCAAGCAGTTATAAGAACGAACAGAAAGATCAAGTTCTTCAATAGTCATCTCTAAAACTTTTTCTTTTTGATCTTCTTCTTTTTCGACCATGATTTCAGCAGTTTGTGCCTCATCTGTCATCCCTACGAAAATGTTTAAGTGCTCTGTTAGTATTTTTGCTCCAAGAGAAATCGCCTCTTTTGGACCGGTGCTGCCATCTGTCCACACATCAAGAGTTAATTTATCGTAGTTAGACATTTGCCCAACACGAGTGTTTTCCACTTGAAAATTAACGCGTGAAACTGGAGTATAAATAGAGTCGATCGGGATTACGCCGATAGGAAGATCCTCACGTTTGTTTTGATCAGCAGGAGTGTAGCCACGGCCTCGCCCTGCGTACATACGCATACGGAAATGACCATTTTTGCCGATTGTAGCAATATAAAGCTCAGGATTCAAAATCTCCACGTCGCTGTCATGAGTAATGTCAGCTGCTGTAATCGTTCCTTCTCCTTTAACATCTATCTCTATGACTTTTTCTTCATCAGAGTAGATTTTAAGAGCTAGCTTTTTCACATTCATAATAATAGATGCTACATCTTCCACTACGCCTTCAATAGTTGAAAACTCGTGTAAAACGCCATCAATTTGAATAGAAGTAACTGCAGCTCCTGGTAAAGAAGACAGAAGGATACGACGTAAAGAATTACCCAAAGTATTTCCATAGCCACGTTCAAGCGGTTCTACAACAAATTTACCAAATTTGGCATTTTCGCTGATTTCTACACTTTCAATCTTTGGTTTTTCAATTTCGATCATTCCAATTTACCCTCCCTCAAAACATCGAATGTATAGGTTCTTTCCATCATGAATTCGATCGTTAACTGATTGCTGTTAATACAACCACAGTCTGTACAATAAATGATGTTCTCAAACAAGTTGAGTATCACCTATTAAACGCGACGACGTTTTGGTGGACGGCAACCATTATGTGGTACTGGTGTTACGTCTTTAATTGCTGTAACTTCTAGACCTGCAGCTTGAAGTGCGCGGATTGCCGCTTCACGACCAGCACCTGGTCCTTTAACAGTTACTTCTAAAGTTTTAATACCATGTTCCATTGAAGTCTTTGCAGCTGTTTCTGCAGCCATTTGTGCAGCAAATGGAGTAGATTTACGAGAACCTCTAAATCCAAGAGCTCCAGCACTTGACCAAGAAAGTGCATTTCCTTGCATGTCTGTGATAGTCACAATAGTGTTGTTAAATGTTGAGCGAATGTGAGCAATACCGGATTCGATATTCTTTTTCACACGACGCTTACGTGTTTGTTGTTTACGTGCCATGTTAAGAAGAAACCTCCTTTACCGATTATTTTTTCTTGTTAGCTACTGTTTTACGTGGACCTTTACGAGTACGAGCATTGTTCTTCGTATTTTGTCCGCGTACAGGTAAGCCGCGACGATGACGGATACCACGGAATGAACCGATTTCCATCAAACGTTTAATGTTTAGTGATACTTCACGACGAAGGTCACCTTCTACTTTGTATACACCGATTTGTTCACGGATTTTGTTTAGTTCGTCTTCTGTAAGATCACGTACACGTGTCTCTTCTGAAATACCAG
>JBEMAY010000076.1:0-13890 GCA_040274765.1 Psychrobacillus sp. | reverse complement strand
TATAAAAAGATTGGGAATCATGTTGGTTAAGGTGAAGCGAATTTTTACTTCACCCCAACATTTGACGTAGAACCTTTATTTATCCATTATGTCGCTTATACATCCATAGTAAGCCTGACTTCATTAGTCTCGCTATGCGGCCAGTAACAGAGATATCTGCTAAATATGCAAATCCTTGCTTTTTCCCTAACGAACCCATGAAGCCTTTTAGTTTAATCTCTGGCATTTTCTCTGGAAGTGGTTGGCCTTTCCAGCGTGCTTGTAGAACCTTTACTATTTGTTCTGCCTGTTCTTCAGCTAGCTGAGCACTTGGTGCAAAAGGTAAAGAAGCGCAATCTCCCACTACAAATACATTTTCATAACTAGGTAAATCGTGATACGGAGTCAGAATAATTCTTCCTGAGTGGTCTTTCTCTCCTGGTAATGCTCGGACAGGTGCTGCCGGCTGAATACCCGCAGTCCAAACTGCTACATCTACCGAGATCACTTCATCATGATTGTATAATTTATTTGGCTCAACCTTTGTGATATTTGAGTTGCTAATGACCTCGACATCATTATTATCAAACCATTTTTGTACAAAATTACTTAAGCGTTCTGGAAAGTCTCGTAATACACGTGGACTACGGTCAAACAACTTTATCTTAAGGTCCGGTCTGCTTTCGCGAAGTTCACTTGCAAGCTCGATTCCGCTTAAGCCCGCTCCAACAATCCCTACTACGGAACCAGCTGGAAGTCCACCGATTTTATTATAAGTGTCTCTGGAACGCCCTATTGTTTGGATACTATAAGTGTATTCCTCTGCTCCTGGAACGTTATGATATTTATCCTCGCAGCCTAGTCCAATAACTAAATCATTGTAAGGAACAGTTTGTTCACCCTGTAGAACAACCTGCTTGTTTTCTACATCAATTTTTTCAACTTCTCCATAAACAATATTTAGTTTGTTACTATCTGGAAAAGCAACTCTTATATCTTGATCTGAAGAGGTACCTGCTGCTAAAGCATAGAATTCTGTTTTTAAGCTATGAAATGGCGTACGATCTATTAATGTTACTTCTACATCATCCGGTAAATTATTTGGTAACAGGCGTAATAATACGCGCATATTACCGTATCCACCACCTAATAAGACTAATTTTCGCATAAATATTCTCCCTTTTCTTTCAATGTCTCCTCAAATTATAAATGATTGTGACAGTTTTCACAATACAACTTCTGAATTGACCTTTTAAAAAAAATAGAGTAGCATGACGATGTAGTGAGGTGACAGCTATGAATCCAATGGTTGAATTTTGTATAAGCAACCTTGCAAATGGTTCACAAGAAGCTTTTGATATATTAGAACAAGATCCTGATTTAGATGTACTAGAATACGGCTGTCTAAGCTATTGTTCTCTTTGCTCTGAGACGTTATTTGCTATAGTAAATGGTGACGTTGTAGAAGGTAATTCATCGGAAGATCTAGTATCTAATATATACAAATATATTGAAGAAAACCCTTTGTTTTAAAGCTAGACAATCTGAATTTAAAATATTTTGCAACATAGAAAAAAGGCACTCCATTGTTCAAATGAACAGGAAGTGCCTTTTCTTCATTTTTCAATGCTATTATTTTATCCAATCATGTAAAGTTTCTAAGAAATGAGTCGGTTTTTTCAGTAACATCTGTAGCTCTTCCGTACGATTGACTCCTGTATTAACGTGAGCTGTATCAATTCCCATGTGTATGCCCGTTAGGATATCTGTTTGGTAGTTGTCTCCAATCATTACCATCTCTTCTTTTTTAAAACCATATTTTTTTTGAATAAACTCCAGCATAAACGGCTGTGGCTTTCCAGTAAAAATTGGCTCAACACCAGTAGAATGTTCTACTAACTTCGTGAATGCACCATTCCCAGGAAGATACCCTCTCTCACTTGGAAACGCATGGTCACTATTAGTAGAAATAAATGCTGCTCCTGCTCGCACGGATAAACAAGCCTGCGCAAGCTTTTCATAATTGACTTGATGGTCTATTCCCATTACGACAACTTCTGCTACCTCATCAGTCGTCTCAATTCCAACGGAGGCTAGAGCATCTTTTAGTCCCTCTTCCCCGATCATAAAAACACTTTTCGCAGGATAATGCTCTGCAATATAGTTAGCTGCAGCAATACTAGAAGAAATGATCTGCTCCTCGGACGTCTGTATGTCCATCTTTGCAAGCTTCTGCTGTAGTTGCTTTTGAGTCATCGATGAATTATTTGTTACAAAGAAAGGCTCGATTCCTTTATTTTGTAAATAGTGTACGAAATCGACAGCTTCACGAATTGGTGTTTGTCCCTTATAAACAGTTCCATCTAAATCTAAAAAGTACGCTTTATAGACGGACATCAGAATCCTCCGGTAAAAATGCAGAAACTGGACCTAGCTCGTTAATCAAATAACTTTCTACTCTATCAGGGAACTGTTTTAAATAAGGGAGGTTTTCTACTAATACGCTTTCTAATTGCTTATGGTCAACGGAAAAGAAATGTCTTACAAGCTCTTTTCTCATTTCAATCACAGCTTTTAATGGGGCATCCATTTCAGGTGTAATAACTTTTTCATCGGTCAAAATATCAATTATATCGTCATAGCCACCTGGATCTCTCATGATGAACCCATCAATCATCGAATTACCCACGTCTATTACACACTCAATCATATTTTGTCCAACTCGCTCTAAGGCTAACTTGGTAATTTCATTTTCATTCCAATCTTTACGATCATCTATTAACACTAACAATTCTCTCATATGCTTTAATGTCAGTGCTATACTTTTACGGTCCACAAAATACATGGTACAGCCTCCTAATTTCTTGTTTTCGTTGATATATACTTCTATTCTATAGTACCATAACTCTTAGGTAAGGAAGGAGTGTCAAGGGTGGAACGTTTCTTTTTATATGATGATGTAGAAGATACAAAAACAAGATTTGTAGGTTTTACAGGAGAATCTCAGCGTTATGACTTAGCAATCGTACAGAGCTCTCGTTTTTTTGGGAAAGTTCTTGTAATGGATATTCAATATAATCGGTCAGCCATCATAGGTTCAGATGACGTAGAAGAACCGGGCTACCTAGAGCATATTTTTAATAGATCCGAAGAGGAAGCATTAGAGCTTAGAGAATATTTAAGAGAATTACTAAGTTAAATTATGTCCATGACATGATCAGAAAAGCTCTCTGTACACGCTTGGGAGAGAGCATTTCTTAAATGGTTAAGTTATAATGCACAAAAAAATGAGCTGGAAGCGATGCTTCTATGCTCATTTTATTTATTTACCCCATCTAATCTTCTTTTGACTCAAAAGTATTTTCTATCTCATTCAAAAAGGCTAGGACAGCTGTTTTCATTTGTTCGACTCCAGGTTGTTCTATAGGAAAATGGCCAGCTCCTTCTAAAATTACACATCTCTTCTTACATTTCAGTCGTTTATAAAAAGATTCACTTAATTTAAATGGCGTCATCGGATCTACTTAAGGATGGACAAGTAATATAGGACAAGCATCAAAATATTCAGGTTCAATAATTGGTTTCGCATTTAAAAAGGTTCTTAGAAATCGCAAAGGAATTTTTGTCCCCGCAGCTCGAGAATCTTGAATAATTAGTTTCGTCAACTCATAATTATTTGTGATTAGCTTCATTCTTGATACTTTAGAAACGGAGATCAGAAACGAATCTAATACAAGAGGGAAGCAATCCAACGTGAATTTACCTAGTCGGCTTATTAACTTATTGGGAGCAATTTGATCACGAACCCTCTGATTACTTGTATCTACAAAAGTCGTAACAATTAAACCTTTCACTTGCTTACTCATACTAGCCACATGATATGCTAGCATGCCTCCGATACTTGCCCCTAATAAAACAATTGGTTTACCGTCTCGATTGAATTCCTGTTTAATAAACTCTGAAATTATTTCTATCCAGTCATAGTATTCCTTGGATTTCACTGACTCGGTGTAACTAACACCATAAGGAGGAAGGTCTGGAGATACAACATCATATCCATTTGCTTGTAGCATCAGAGCATAGGGAGCCAATAGTCGCCCGTTTCCACCTGCACTATGTAGTAAAACAACTTTAATGTTCGAATCCAAAGCAGTCATTCGATCTAGATGTATATGATAGTCATTCCAAACCCACCATTCTTCAGCAGGTAGGTTATTGTCATTTATACGCAATTCTTCAGGAAAAAATCTCTGGCAATTCTTCCAGTAAATTTCTGTTTCATTGTATGCTAAACGGTTAGTGTTTGAATTCACTCTCTTTCCTCCAAATAGTATTTTTATAGCAATTACTATTTCTCTTATAACATATTAACACACTAAATATTTCTAAAAATAGATGTTTAATGTTTATTAAGCGCCATAACTTTTTGTGTTTGAACCTAAGCACACTCATATGAGCGGAAATCAATTCTTTTCTTTCAATTAGATAATTGAAAGAGGTATAAGCAAAAGAATAGAGAATTAATATTTATTACTGATATATAGGGGAAATAATAAAATGAGAGGGTTTTTACTGGGCATAGTATGTTTAATAGGTATACTTGTGGGCTGCACTGATCAGTCAGACACAGATCAAGCCAACGAAATTAACAAACTTAAAAAGCAGCTAGAACAACTTTCATTAGAAAAAGACAATCTAGAGCAGGAAAAAAACACACTAGAGTTGGCGATGAGTGAGGAAGCGAACAGGGATTATTCTATGATTCTGGCAAAAGGTATTGAAAAGTATCCATATGCGCTTTATAAAACGGCATCAATTGACATCGATGAGGATGGAGAAGATGAAATAATTGAATTGCATGTGGATGCAGGAAAAATGGAGAACGGCCGTTATGGATGGGATGATGGGCAGAGGTGGTTGTTGGTCGTTAAAGACGGTGATAAAACCTATCCTCTTTTTGATGAATATGTTCAATTAGGCTATATAGAATTTAGTACAACATTTTATGAGAGAAAACCATTAATCGTTATGATTAATGCGCAGCACTCTGATAGAACTGTACAGAGTTTCAAATTTGATAAAGATGAACAAGGCTACTTGAAAGAAACGTTTTACAAGAAAGAAAACACAAATAATCACTATAATGAGACCGCATCCCATGCCTTTTTTCAGGAAGCATTTCAATTCATAGACATGGCCTTTACAACTAACGCCTCCTTTATTCAAGAAAGTGAGAAGAATCTTCAGGATGATGAAAAGAGGTGGCTCACCATCGGTCCAATGCTAGAGAATATTAGTAATGCAGAGAGATTGTTGAAGATGGCCACTGACCTAAATCCAGAGCTAAATGTCTCTTTAGCGAAGCTAATCAACTTACTTTACCAAATCGATAACAAGCCACCAACATCCGAGCAGATGAATCAATTAAAAGCAATTCAAAATGTATTTAAGGAAATAGACACAGCTAATGTAATCTTAAAAGAAGAGAATCAAATACATCCAGACATCGTAGAAAAGGTTCAAAAAGTTGATCTTATTCTTAATAATGACACTGAAACTAACTCTTAATGGTTTATTCTAAAAAATCCTCAAGAGCTTGTCAGCAGTGAGTACCATCACTGCAATGTTATTAAAAAAGGCTTTGTTAAAAGTAAAGATTGATTTTAAATAGGCATAAAAAATGAGCTAGGAGATTTTTCTACTGACTCATTTCACTTTGGTACTGTTTTTTACTAAACACCCGTTAGCAATTATTGTTTATGAAAATTAGTACCATTTGGCATAACTGATTTAATGAATGAAATATCATTTTTATTAACAGCATGGGCAAAGAATTCAGTTCCCCAATGCTCTGAGCTAAAAATCGATTGCCCCTCTTTACTTAAAAAAATGGAGAACCACTTTAGTCTTCTGTTGGCGGTAAGGTTGTTTCTCAAAATATGCTCTACAATTACAGGGTTTAATTTGCCTTTATAGCAAGTTAATTTATGTTCCGTTGGTGTTTTCATAAGATTGGATAAGTAAATGATTTCTTCTATTACTTGTTTTTCATCGTACCATGAATGTATTTCTATGGTGTCTGAGCATTTTAAGAAATATTCCATCAATGGAACCCAATATCCATAATCATCTATCATTGGAAAGCCGTCATTTCCATCTAACGTAAATGTAGGAACAGCAAAGTACAAACGATAATTCATAAATTAACCTCCCTATCTTATTTTACATTAATTTCTTGTTCGACTACCTACAGCGTTAGTTTAAGTACAACATTTCACAAACACACGAAAAATCAAAATTCACCTTTAACATAGCCTTAGAAAAAAACCTTGAGCTAGATCATGACTGATCCTGCTCAAGGTTTTCTTTTTTGTCTTTTACAAGCTCTAGAGTAACTGGTTTTGGAGCTACACCTGTTTTTTTAATGATGAAATAAGCACAGCCAAAATTGCAATACTCGTACAAATAATCCTTCATCGTACTAATTTTCGTATCGAATGTTGCCTTTTGGTTACGATCCTCGAAAAATCCTTTTAGACGAAGCTGGCCGTATCCCCAATCACCCATAATATAATCGTACTTTGTTAAAATCTCACTGTAACGCTCCAAAAAAGCTTCCTCTTTAAACGCATCACGGTAATCTTCTATTACTTCATAAGTGAAGCCTTCTGCTATTATCATACACTCACCATCCATTAGCTATTTACTCTTGAACAGCCAGTAATTCTTCACCTTGTTGCTGTCTTTGCTTTGCCGCTGCATTTACTTGCTCATCTGCATGATAGCTACTTCTAACAAGCGGGCCTGCCTCACAATGTGAAAACCCTTTACTCATTGCTATCTTACGCAATTCTCCAAACTCAGCTGGAGAATAATATTTTTGAACCTTTAAATGTTTTTTCGTAGGCTGCAAATATTGACCAATTGTCATAATATCAACGTTGTTTGCACGTAAATCATCCATAACCTCAATGATTTCATCAAACGTTTCTCCTAAACCTAGCATTAAAGATGATTTTGTCGGAATGCTTGGCTGCATTTCCTTCGCACGCTTTAATAATTCTAAGGAACGGTCATACTGTGCACGTGCTCTAACTCTTGGAGTTAAACGTCGTACCGTTTCAATATTATGGTTTAAGATATCTGGCTTCGCATCCATAATGTTTCGGATATTTTGCTCAATGCCTCCCATATCCGATGGAAGCACTTCAATTGTAGTAAAAGGATTTTTTCTTCGAATTGCGCGGATTGTTTCTGCAAAAACTTCTGAGCCGCCATCTTTTAAGTCGTCCCTTGCTACAGCCGTCACAACCACATGCTTAAGATTCATAATAACTACTGAATCTGCCACACGTTCTGGCTCCGCTAAATCTAGCTCATTTGGTAGGCCAGTTTTTACTGCACAGAAGCGACATGCTCTTGTACAAACAGCTCCAAGAATCATAAAGGTAGCAGTACGACGTGATCCCCAGCACTCATGAATATTAGGGCATCTTGCCTCTTCACACACAGTATTTAAATTGTTCTCGCGCATTAGTTTTTTTAAGCCTTTATAATCTTCGTTCGTATTTAGCTTTATCTTAAGCCATTCAGGCTTGCGCTCATGTTGTTCTTTTGGTGGCTTACATGATGTCACGATTCCATCCCCCATTTCAAATAATCTGACTTCACTGTTGTCAATGTACCATATTATTTGAATTCAAACAACCTTCTAAAAACCCTTATATCGAACTCTTGTTCTGACTTTTATTACGAATGGTCAAAAATGCAAAGAGTAGGATGAGAATTCCTACTACTGCTATTAATCCTATCATGACAGAGCCTGTCAATCCTAATACTAAATATCCGATTGCAGCTATGATTGCACTAATAATTGCATAAGGCAGCTGTGTCAATACATGATCAATCACATTAACTCCAGCTCCTGTAGCTGACATAATGGTTGTGTCAGAGATTGGTGAACAATGGTCTCCAAAAACTGCTCCTGCTAATACTGCTGCTAATACTGGTAATAATAATTGTGGATCGATTGCCATGATAATGCTTGCACCAATAGGAAGCAAGATACCAAACGAACCCCAAGATGAACCTGTAGCAAAAGCCATAAAGGCTGTCAGAACAAACATTAATACCGGGATAATTCCGACTGGTATATTATTTTCCGTTACGATTGTCGCTAGAAATGCTCCAGTTTCTAGAGCAGTAATCAAGTAAGATAATGCCCATGCAAACACAAGAATCATAATAGCTGGAAGCATAGATTGAACACCCGTACGTAAAGCCTTCCAAACATAGCTTATATTAGCTTCTGGGTTCACCTTGAATTGGCGTGCGTATAACAGGAAGGCTAAAATACTCGCTACCAATCCACCTACAAATAAGGACAAAGGAACATCTGTATTTTCAAAGATGACAAAAATATCTAAAATTCCTCCAGACAACTGATAGCCTGTCCAGAACATTAATCCTAACGTTACCACTACTAAAGAGATGATCGGAAGCAATAAATCGATCACTTTTCCATACTGATTGTCTGGAAAATCTGCTTCCATATCCCCCGGATTTGTTTTATTAGGATCAAATAGTACTCCTGTTTCTTTTGCACGTTTTTCATGCTTTTTCATTTCAAACAAATCAAAGTCTGTCCATGCAGCAAAGAATACCATTGCTAAAGTAGCGATAACATAGAAGTTCATAGGCGCCATTGTGATAAAAGCTTCTAGCGGAGTATATTCCGTTACTGCATGTGTTGTAAATATGACTCCCAGCTGACTGATTAAAAATGCTCCCCAGCTTGAAACTGGTGAAACAACACATATAGGTGCAGAGGTTGAGTCAATAAAATAGGCAAGCTTCGCACGAGAGACTTTATGCGAGTCCGTAATCGGTCGAGCAATTTGCCCCACTGCAAGTGCATTAAAATAGTCATCCACAAATATAATAATTCCTAAAAAAGCTGTTAATAATCTAGATCCTCTTTTAGTTTTTATACGTTTAATCGCCCAGTTAGCAAACGCGGTGCTACCTCCAGAGAGGCTAACAAAAGCTGTTACTACACCTAATAAGAGAATGAACAATAAAATATAAATATTATATACATTTAATCCCCCATCCCAAAAAGAGATTTTAAAGGAATTCCATAACATTAATAGAGTTCCACCAGGGCTAAATTCCTCTACTAGTAAGGCTGCAGAAAGAATACCTGCTCCTAACGATAACAAAACCCTTTTAGTCACTAAAACCATGATGATGGCCAATAACGGTGGCACTAACGAAAAAATTGTATTTTCCAAAACTGTTCCTCCTCAAAAATAAAAAGCCAACCTATAGTATTTTATAGGTTGGCTTATACATGAAAGTTTAGTTATAACACTTTATTTCACTTGTGTAGCTCCCCATTTACATGTCCCCATATAAATGACAGTGTTATTCTTGTTCAAAATAACCCCAACTAAGCATCCATTGACTAGACATACTTAGTTTCGGCAAAACTTCCTTTCTATTACGATCATCGGAGTCACCCTCCCGTAACATACTATTAAGCAATGCGGCCTCTACCTATTCATTATTCATTTTTCTCTATTCTAACAGTAATTTAGGAAAAATGAAGTTTTTTTAATCTTTCGGTAACGGTATTGGCACCTCAACAGACGGAGCAGCCGACCCGTCACCACCTGTATAAATGTGAGGAACCTGCCCTTGGACTAGACCCATAGCTACTGGTATATTCTGTTCCACTACACTCATCTTACTGGCAAGCGGAACAATTATTTGGACGTTTACTTTTATATGGATGCTGATTTCTACGTACGCATTATTGATACCAAACTCTGTAATAGTAGGCACCACATTAGATTGTACATTCCCGATCACGTGGAATCGAATTGGTATTTTCGGACCAAGGTTACCGATTAAAGGTATATTCGTTGCTTGCCCCATAGGTACAAAAAATACGACCCCGCCTTGATCTTCCATTGTTTGCTTATCATACTCAATGTCGTCCAAGTATGGAAGACTTGAAAGATTCCCCTGCTCCGCTTGCTCTAGATGAGATTGAACCAAACTATTTGTATCAGAAAGCACACGATTAATAATTTCGGTATTAAACTTAGTCGTCACCATATTTTTACTATCTGAGGGGACCTCTTCAATAATATCATTTACATCTAGAACATTTGCTGTACGCGAGTTGATTGCTTTACTAATTACCATAGAGGCAATCTTGTTCGTTTGTACTTCAGCATATTGTAGATAGGTTGGGGTCAGTTGAGCATTTATATAATAAAATACGTAAGCCACTGACAATAGAAAGCATGTTAAAAAGATGGCTAATTTGCGTTGAGTGCTAAAAAATATGAAACGCTTCTTCTTTTTGCGATAAAACAACGAAAAAACCTCCTCATTACTTTTATGTAACGAGAAGGTCTATTATGCCCTACACTTATCTTGTTCCTTTATTCCATACCATTTTACAACATCACGTATAGTTTCCGGCATAATATATTGCTTCTTGGCGGTCTTAAAAGAAGGGAAGAAAAATCCAAATGTAAACATGTCTAGCGTCGCCAGCCGGTACGTTTCGTTTAACATTAAAGGCTCCCCTTTAATGAGTGGTTTTCCAAGGACATCTTCCTCAATTTGTTCATACAAAATAGCACCCAAATATTTGCCTCTAAAACCTAGACCCTTTACTTCTAAAACTGGCCATTTTTCATTTTTGGCAAGCTCAATCACCTCAAGAAGTTCAGCCCCACTTAATGTAACGATACATGGATTGATGGGATGTGGAAGACATTGATGTAAGTCCCAAGCTGTGACAGGTCCCTCCGGTAAATCTGTTAAAAAAATTCCTGCAGGAAACATCGCACAATCAGCATTCGTGTATTCTAGCAATGCCTTTCCAAAAAAATCTGCTAACTCAGACCCATTGAACCACTCTTTTTTTAACAAGGAATTACTTGTGAAAACAGGATAAGATAGCTTTTCTTTCCCGATTCGCTCCCAATTTCCCATCGTGTGTCCTGCGTTTTTAGGGGCCGGCAACTCGTCAGTAGGATAAACAAATGCCTTTTTGGAAACTACTCTTTTACTGTGATGTTCATATTCCAGATTCACATAGCCCACATACATCCCAAATTTCCCTGTAGCGGCTTGTAATGTATTCCCAATCATTTTCCCATTCTCAAATAAATGATGCGTGTGAGCCCCTAAAATAAGGTCTAGAGCGGGTATCTGCTCACATAACTCCTCATCCTTGGATTTTCCTAAATGAGACATACATATAAGGACATCCACAAAAGGACTAATTTCTTGGGCAACAGCCTTTAACCTAGCAATTGGATCCTCCAGTTTCCATCCAAGTTTTTCGTAATAGACACTATAATCCGCAGTAGCGGCTATAATCCCAATTCGAATTCCAGAGGCTGTCTGATGAATTTTATAAGGTTTCACCCACCTAGGGATATTCCCTTCCAAATCCGTAAAATTGGAAACTATGACTTCGAATTTAGCCTGATCATATAGCGAATCCAATTCTTCGTGACTCAATGTGATTCCTTCATTGTTTCCAATCGTGGCATAATCATATTGGGCATCATTTAAGAGCTTCACATTTCCCTTCCCAAGCGTTCCCTCCGTATATATATTCGAACGATCCACGTGATCGCCGATATCTAAAATAAGAGAGACTTCGTTCGCGTGCTTTTTACGTCTTTCAGAGAGAAAGCGATGGATAGACGGCCAATTTTCTAAATGACTATGCAAATCATTTGTATGATAAATATGAATAGTCTCTCTCAGCTTTCTCACCTCTTTTTTTTAGCGGGCTATCGCTCGCCTTTATTAAAACAGCCCATCTATAATAGATCTTATTCCTAGCAATAGCAGTACTATTCGAAGTGCCGTAACAAGCGTTTCTGAGTTCAGCTTTTTATTCAGCTTAGCACCAATCTTTGCACCAATATATGCAGCAGGAATGACAGGTATCGTATATAGCCATGGTACGTTTCCTAAAGATATATGGGTTGCAGAGTTGACGATGGACGATAAAAATACCATAAACATAGAAGTTCCCACCGCCACATGAGGAGGAAACAGAAACAATAGAATCATGGCAGGCACAATCATCGAGCCTCCACCGATTCCAAACAGCCCTGAAGAAAAGCCTATAAAAAAGGTTAAAGCTAGTGCAAACCAGATTGGATATCCATATACATATGTATTTTCACCATCTTCAAAGGTACGCTTCTTGCCATGCTCTACAAACCATTGAACTGGCTTCAAATATTTACGCACAAGTAAAAGAACCGATAAAATGACGAGCAATATACCAAAGTATAGGTTAAACGAAGGAAGATCTAATCCTTTATTTACCCAAGCACCTAAAATAGTTCCCGGAATACTACCGATAAAAAATATAAATCCACTTTTAAAATCTACCGTCTTTGACTTCATATAAGAAAGTGTAGAAGACAGGCCAATAAAAATCATCATGACAACAGATAAACCCACAACACTTTGTGGCGTAATATTCGGAATTAAATCCAGCGTCGTACCAAGGAAAAGTACGGCCGGCACTAAAATTACCCCACCGCCAAGCCCTACCAAGGCACCGATCGTCCCTGAAAAAAGCCCGCTCAGTACTAATAAAAACCACTCCATTTAAAAATCCCCTTCGAAAAGATTTAATTGCTTAGGTGCCAGTCCATCAAACTCTATATTAAGCATTTGCTGAAAGGCTTTAGCATTTTTAGCAGCATGACCACCAGAATTATTATTGAATACTACTAGCACCTCGGAGGCCTGCTTAGATAAAACCTCACAAACAGACTGAATATAAGCGAGCTCCTGCTCATTATAATCATATAGATAGCGGACTTCTCTCCACTTTTCATTGTTTCCCGGATTCTTCCACCCATAAAAATTTCTCCCATGGAGACGAACTAGCACCTTATCAGAAGTAGCAACCGGTACTACAGGTATACTACCTTCTCCATTTTGTGGCTCGTCGCAGACACTATGATGAAAATGATGTTCTTTTAAAAATTGAAGCGTCGAATCCTTATACTCGGGAAGATACCAGGACTGGTGGCGAAACTCAATGACCACTTCAAACTCCTTCAGCTCCTCTCGAATTCTTCTCATATATTGCACATTATCCTTCTCACACTCGAACCAAGGTGGAAACTGAACAAGCACCATCGCAAGCTTCCCTGCCTCCTTAAGCGGCCCAAGCATCTGGCGATAACTCTCAAACATTTCCTCTGGAGAGTTAAAAGGATTCTCCCCTCTCAAATGTCCCGTCATCCCTTGATATGCCTTCACGATAAACTGAAAATTATCCGGCGTCTCCCGAATCCACTTTTCTATGTTTCGCTGCGGCTGAATCGCATAAAACGATGCATCCAGCTCAACAATCGGAAAATGTGCACTATAATCCTGCAGCTTCTCCCTAGGCGAAGAAACATAAAGATCCGGATGATCCCCCCAACCAGTTAACCCAATTTTTATCATCTAACCACCTCTTCGTCATTACTAATTATCATATCATTTCCCTCATCAAACAGACAAAAAAATGAGCTGATGGGAAATTGTTCAGGTGTTGCGCATAATCTCCAAAGTGTTGCGCATATAGCTCGAACTGTTGCGGGAAAATTAAGTGTTGCGCATAATCTGCAAAGTGTTGCGCTTTTCCCAGTAAGTGTTGCAGTTACGTGCTATAGTGTTGCGCATATAGCTCGAACTGTTGCGGGAAAATTAAGTGTTGCGCATAATCTCTAAAGTGTTGCGCTTTTCCCAGTAAGTATTGCAGTTACGTGCTATAGTGTTGCGCATTTAGCTCGAACTGTTGCGGGAAAATTAAGTGTTGCGCATAATCTGCAAAGTGTTGCGCTTTTCCCAGTAAGTGTTGCA
>JBEMAY010000075.1:0-14128 GCA_040274765.1 Psychrobacillus sp. | reverse complement strand
TATCGGTTTCCATCTAACATTCTTTGTTCAACATTTCTTAGGACTTATGGGTATGCCACGTCGTGTATTCACTTTCGGAGCAGATCAAGGTTGGGATTTATTCAACGCAATCAGTTCTGGCGGTGCCGTATTCATGGCAATCGGTGTAATTATCCTTGTAATTAATATTATTATTACAATTGTTAAAAACGAAAAAGTTGGAAATGACCCTTGGGAAGATGGACGTACATTGGAGTGGGCTATTCCACAACCAATTCCATTCTACAACTTTAAACAAACTCCACTAGTTCGTGGATTAGATACTTTCTGGATTGAAAAACAAGAAGGCAATAAAGAAGGTATGACATATGCAGAGCCAATCTCTGATATTCACATGCCGAACAATTCTTTCATTCCTTTCGTAATGACATTAGGTCTATTCATTGCAGCATTTGGTGCACTTTACAATGGCGAAAAAGATTGGGCTGTCCCAGTACTAGTACTAGGACTTGCAATTACAGTTGCTTCTATGGCTGTTCGTTCATTGAAAGACGACCATGGATATCACATTCATAAAGAAGATTTAATGAATGACAAAGGGGGTAAATAACATGGACGTGAATAAAAAGTACACCCCACAAACTTGGCCAGATCATCCAGAACAAGCAACAATGGAAGGTAAGAATAAGTTCTTAGGCTTCTGGTTGTTCTTAGCCGGTGAAACTGTACTATTTTCTAGCTTGTTTGCTACTTATATAGCTCTTAAAAATAAAGGGCCAGAGGGTATGGAATTCAGTACCAATACGTTATTTGAATTACCTCTAGTTTTTATCATGACGATGATTCTATTAACTTCATCGTTAACAAGTGTTTATGCTATGTACCATATGAAAAACCATAATTTCCGTGGTACACAAACTTGGATGGCTATCACAGTAGTGTTAGGTCTAGTTTTCCTAGGATTAGAAATTTATGAGTTCAATCACTATGTACATTTAGGATTCCACTATGGACAAAGTGCTTTCTCAACTGCATTCTTTACGTTAGTTGGTACTCACGGTCTTCACGTAGTTATTGGTTTAGGATGGATCATCCTATTACTTCTACGTAATGCTAAACGTGGATTCAACTTATATAATGCACCAAAATATTATACTGCATCTTTATACTGGCACTTTATCGACGTTGTGTGGGTATTCATCTTTACAGTAGTATACTTGATGGGAGTGGTGAACTAATGTCTTCACATGACAATCATGTTTACGTTAGATCTCAAACAGAATTCGAGTACTTGAAGAGAAAAAGAAAAGAGAATATGCGTACACAAGTGACTACATTCTCTATCATGATTTTCTTGACATTAATTGCATTCACAGCAGTGGTTGCAGGCTTTTCAAAATTCTACATTATTCCAATCATTTTGTTGCTAGCAGCAATTCAAGTAGTATTACAGTTATACTACTTCATGCATATGAGTGAAAAAAATCATAACATTCCTGCTTACTTCATCTATTTTGCAGCAATGGTTGGTTTTACATTCCTACTAACTTTTATAACAATTGTTTGGTGGTAATACTAAAAGAGCTAAGAATTTTCTTAGCTCTTTTTGTTTTCTCAAATGTAAGTTTCATGTCGTTATAATGTAACAGTTGATTGCTCATCACTCGCTCCACGGGTATTACAAATTATATGATTATGCTCGTCTTTATTTACAAGAAAATTTGTAACAGTTTGTCACAAATATTTGAATAGTAATAAATGTCATAGTTCGTTCATTTGATGTTAATTGAACTGCCCTATATAATAGGGGTAGCAACTTAAAAAGGAGCGTATACGTATGTCTATTAGCATATTCGGCTTCCAAGCTTTATGGAGTCCTATTCTTTTAGGGCTATTAGTTTGTATAGCTATTTTATATTTCTTGATCACTGTCAAATGGAGAAACGACTTTAAAGTTTCCGAGCCATTAAAAAGAAAAGAAGCAATATTTTTTATTTCTGGTTTAGTTCTTTTATATATTGTAAAAGGCTCTCCAATGGATTTGATGGCTCATATCATGTTTACATTCCATATGGTTCAGATGGCACTACTTTTATTGCTAGTACCACCTTTACTTATGAAAGGGATTCCATGGTGGGTGTGGAAGGTGGTTGTTGAGTTACCAGTTCTAAGAAAGGTTATTCCTTTCTTTACTAAGCCGCTGTTGTCACTAGTATTGTTTACTATGACATTCTCGCTATATCATATTCCTTTAGTTTTTGACGCTATTAAGATGAACGAGGTTCTTCATGGTACTTATACTTTAGTGCTATTCTTGACAGCAGTGTTTATGTGGTGGTCTATAGTTGATGTATTGGAGTCAGAAAAAAGACTTCATGGACTAAAGAAAATTGGTTTTATCGTTGCAAGTGCGGTCCTAATCACCCCTGCCTGTGCATTAATTATTTTCTCTAGTAACCCAATGTATGATACGTATACAGATTCAGACGTTTGGTTAAAAAACATGGAGCTATGTGTACCGACAGATACATTAGCTGGTCTAAACTTATCTGGTCCGGAGTTATTCTCTAACTTGGATCCACTAGAGGATCAACAGCTTGGCGGGATAGTAATGAAAATTATTCAAGAAATTATATATGCTGCATTCTTATTCTCCATCTTCTTTGCATGGTATAAAAATGAGCAGGATAATGCAGAACAAATAACACAAAAAGCATTAGACGACCTGAAAGTTCAAGCTAAATTATAATTTTTATATATGAGGAGAATGAGGATGAGTGTTCCAGTATTACCTACAATCAGTACCTTTTTTATTGTATTAAGTGCTGTACTTGTTGCTATTGGTTGGATTTTAGTTAAACAGAGAAAAATTGAAGCCCATAAAAAGACAATGTTTGCCGCAGCAATCTCAGCTCTTACATTTTTCATTATTTATATGTCTCGCACATTATTTATAGGAAACACAGCCTTTGGTGGACCAGATGATATTAAAATTTACTATACTGTATTTTTAATATTCCATATTATTTTAGCTACTACGGGCGCGGTATTTGGATTAGTTACAATTTGGTTAGGATATAAGAACAATATAAAGAAACACCGTAAGATTGGTCCTATTACTAGTGTTATATGGTTCTTTGTAGCAATCACAGGAGTTGCTGTGTATTTATTACTTTACGTATTCTATAAAGGTGGGGACACAACCTCAGTATTCAAAGCAATACTTGGTGGATAACATTGTTAAGCATACGGCTTCATAAATTAGACAACCCCGGGTATAGACAGAAATTGACTCTTCCAATAAAAAAGTGGTTGAAATATAACAAGTCAATAAATTAAAAGACATGAAATCAGTTGCTGATTTCATGTCTTTATTTTTTTATATGCAGCTTGTTTCTAATAGGTAACTCTTTATGGTCGTTGTTTGGAGAGGAGGCGGTAATTCCTGAGGGGAACAAGAGAGAGCAAAAACCTAGGTAGGAGCTAAGCGCAAGGAGATTAAAGCCTTGCTCGCGGTAAGCGTCCGTTGTACGGAAAATAACTCCTCTTTGTTTTAAGTTAACTTTTGTCCCGTACTCTTTTTTTATGTTCTATTGGAAAAACCTCTCTAAGAATTCTTTGTTTGAGATTCAACTAACAAAACTATATTTTGAAATTTAATCGAATCATACCTGCTTCTCTAGCAGTTATAAATAATATGACAACTAGTGGTCCGATGAGGAATCCAAGGAAGCCAAACAATTTAGCTCCTATAAACATAGCGATTAGAATAGCTAAAGGGGATATACCCATTTGACTGCCCATTAATTTTGGCTCCACTGCTCTTCTAATGATCAATAAGATGATTGCCAGAACGGTAAGCTTTGTTGCAAATACCGTATCACCTACAAGAAATAAATATCCTGCCCAAGGAGCGAGCACTGCAATAGATCCTAAAATAGGAATCACATCTATAATCCAAATAACTAATGACATTATGATCGCTACTTTTAGTGGAACTATAAATAATAGTCCTATTAGAGAAACGCCTAAAATGATGAAACTAGCCAGTATTTGAGCCTTCATAAATCCAATAGTTACCTTCTTTACGCTATTGGTCATGACGCGTACCTTTTCAGCAGTCCCTTCCTTGAGAAAGAAAAAGAATTTTTGACTTAAGTTTTCTAAGTCTAACATAAAGAGAAATAGAGCAATCATAAACACAATGAAGTTGACAAGAAAGCCAGGGATATTGGCTAGTAGTGCTGAGATATTTGAGTAGCTTAAAAGGTCTAAAAGAGCATCCTTCATACTGGTTAAGGCTGCATTAAACTTATCTTGTATAGACTGAACTACTTCAAGAGGTAATCCTTCCGTATATTGAAACACATTATTTTGAATATCTATCCATATACCCGTTAAAGTATTGAGATGATAAGGAATTACTTTTGAGGTATACAGGAGTTGGCTAATAAGCTTAGTAACACTGAAATATAGGAGGGCCGAAATGATGGTTAGAAAAAAAATGAAGTTAGTAATAACTGCAGGTTTTCGTTTCCATTTAAATATCCTTTGAGTAAACTTTACAACAGGCTCCATAATAATAGCGGTAAGTAATGCTAAAATAATTGGAACCGACACTGGCAGGATAAAAATAGAAATTAACAGAATAAAAATAAATAGAATTATATATTTAATGTTTTCTTTTTTAAACGCTTTGAAGACCATTCTATTTTGCTCCTTTATAGGTCGTTCCTTTAAGTATATACAAGAAATACCAGTTTTAACAGGTAAAAAAAACGTTAGAGAAATTTTTCTCTAACGTTTCATGAGTTACGCTTGGATAGCAAATTCATCTAATTCAGCTTTTAAAGCTGTTAGAGTAGTTACACAAGATTTAACTAAATGGTTCGGGAATGTTTCACCTTCACCATATTCCACACCATGTGGATAGTAGTGTTTACCTAAAACCGGTTTTAAAAGTGTTATGTTAGCCTCGTGTGCACCAACATCTCCTTCTTTTGTAAAACCGAATATACGTAGGTAAAATACACCCTCTTTAATTTCGAATTTCTTATCGTAAGTCACGCGTTCATAATCCCATTGTCCAGCACGGATTAAACCATGTTTTTTCATTATGTCGTCTAATACATTTAAGTCTAAGACTTTGTCTTCTATACCTGTATTTTCAAAATACATCGAATTGTCCTCCTTCACATTGAAGTTATACTAAGAATCTGTTCTTATTAATATTAATTCAAATTCAAAAATGTTGCAATGACAACATTGTGTATTTGCACATATCCTTGATATACTAGTGAAAAATGAAGGAACTTTGAAGGAGCCAAAAAAGTTGAAAACCTTATTTCATATTTTAGTTGGCATGGCTATTATATTAGTAATATTTATATATTTTGATTCGCCGGTTCAAGAAAATGATCTTATAACAGGCTCCAATAAAAACGGTCAGCTAATTCCAGTGGAAAGGGAAGAAGTAGTAGAGGCTGTTAGTATTTTTACTAGACCAAAGGAAGGGGTATCCACTTTAATTGGGAAGCCAGCAAAAGAAGTCAAAACTCTCTATGGAAATCCAACAAGAATCGACCCTTCCATTTACGGCTATGATTGGTGGGTGTATAATAATTCTTTCTCGGACTATTTGTTAATAGGTGTAAGAGATGACAAAGTAATTCAAGCATTTGCAATTGGAAACAAGGTTGATACAGCGCCGTACAAAATTGGTCAATCCCTTGAAGACATCTATCGATTTACACTGGTACAATCTGAAATAACTATGAGCATTGGGGAAAACACATATATATTTTCGCTAAATGAAGAGGATATTAAAACTAGGTTGCTAGTGCAATTCGATGATTTATTCGCTATGCTTTACATTGATCAAAAGGATCAACAGCTGGAGGCCGTTAGATTTAGTGACTCACAAACGCTTCTCCTGCATAAACCTTACGATATTTTGTACAGTGGGGACGTTATCGAATCTAAAACACCATCTTCGAATCTTCAAGCAAGGGCTGATAAGGCCACTGCTATACAAGTCGTAGAGATGACAAACATTATTAGACTTCGACATGGCTTACATGTGCTAGAGTCCGATATGGACCTACAGAACTTGGCTAATATACACAGCGAAGAAATGGCAAAGAACAACATTGCCCGAAATGAGAGTTTTGAAATACCAAACTTTAAAGATAAGCTTAAAGAAACCTCGCTTAATTTTTCTCGAGCTGGAGGCAATACTGCAGCCTTTTATTTTGATGCAGGAGAAGCTGTCAATGGTTGGTTGAATTCTAAAGATCATAGGCAAACTTTGTTAGATAGATCCTATACTCATACTGGTGTTGGAGTATACAGTAACTACTATACGCAGAATTTTATAGAGAAAAAAGAAAATCTGGAATAATTATAAATGAACAAATGTACCATTTGTCTCTTCATATAAAGAGCGAATATGAAGTGGAACATGATGAAGGGCAGCAAAATTTGCTGCTCTTTTTTGTATGACTTCTACAGGTTCGTTTATTTTAAGTTGGAGTTCATCATACGTCATACGCGGTATTAACTCTACTTTATTATTAGTTGAAGGGTCTGCAGACATTACTCCGGGTACATTTTTATAAAATTCTACAACATCAGCTTTTAAAAAATAGCCATATACAACCGCAGTTAAGTCACTTCCCCCTCTTCCAAGGGTAGTAAAATTGTTAGTGCCTTCGGTGACCCCTTGAAATCCTGGAACAACGATACACGGATAATCCTCAAATGTTTTTAAGATTTCAGAAGTATCTACATTGTCTATGTTTGCATTACCAAATGCTGCATTTGTAATAA
This sequence comes from Psychrobacillus sp., assembly GCA_040274765.1. Lineage (GTDB taxonomy): Bacteria > Bacillota > Bacilli > Bacillales_A > Planococcaceae > Psychrobacillus. Next base: position 7,321 of record JBEMAY010000075.1, on the reverse strand, counting down.
TACCAGCATTTTTGCCATATAAAATAGTTGAGTGAACACCATGATGTTTCAATTCAGCAACTAACACAGATGCACTAATGAGCTCTCCGCAAGCAGAAAGTAAATCTGTCTCTATACTGTGAGGGGAGCTTGGTATAAGGTCGAGCAACGAATCTGTAGCATAATGCTGACCTCTTCTTCCCATGGCCGATACAACAACTAACACTTTCTTATGGGTAGTGATTGCTTGTTGGATTCTTTCGATGACTAATTGTCTATTCGAAGTATCCTGCATCGCAATTCCTCCATATTTTTGCACAATCATATTTTCAACCACTCTTTTCGTGACATTTCAAACACTCCGTTCATAAAATACAAGGAATTCATTTTACTGTATGCGATATTACAAGAATGGTGTAGGGAGTGAGTTACTATTTATTCAGTAAAAGAGCTATTAGATGGTCTGGAATATAAAATATTTGGAGATTTAAATGGTGTAATAATGAAACGATTTATAGATCATTCCAAACAGATACAGCTTGGAGATGTATTTGTTTGGGAATCGAACAATCGTGCGTTTATAGAAGAAGCAATCCAAAAAGGGGCTAAACTGGTTATTTCACAGCATTATGTTCCGGACTGTAGCGTTCCACAAATTGTTTTTCCTTCAGATATGTCTCTCCTTAAAGACAAGATAGCTTATTTAACATATAAAATGTATGGGCAGAAAATAAAAACGGTTGGCATCACAGGGACAAATGGCAAAACTACTGTTGCATCCTTTATAGGTCAGTTATTGAAACAGCAACAAAAGTCTGTTTGTGTAATAGGTACTCTAGGTGTTTATGTGAATGGAGAAAAATTGGAAAGGCAATTTAGAAACAATACAACTCTACCTTTTTATGATTTCATACAGGTAGTGAAGTATTGTTATGACCATGATGTGGAGTATATTGTGTTGGAAGCCTCCTCCCAAGGCTTGTTGGATAATCGTTTAGGTAGTTATCCAATGGATGTGGCTGTATTTTTAAATATAGGAAAAGACCATCTGGAATTTCATGGCGGAATGGTACCATATAAGAAGTCTAAGGAGCTGCTCATTCCGTTAGCAAGAAGACTAGTTGTTAATAACAATGACGAATGGTGTCGTACAGTCGCACAAAAAGCTTATATACCAACCATACGATTTGGAAATCAACAAGGTAATGATGTTATTTTTAGCAAGGAAGAATATTTAAAGGAAGAAGTTAAATATATATATGAGGTGAATGGTACACAGACAGCAGTCACCATGAGGAATAGCGGATATCATAATGGTCTGAATTTAGCTGCTGCCCTTGGTGCAATGTTAGGGCTAGGTCTGGCCTGTGAGGGGGTCGAACCAGTTAGCTTACCAGCCGGTAGACTTCAAAGAGTACAGAATAATAACGGAATTGAAGTGTTGATCGACTATGCCCATACACCAGATGCTTTAGAAGCTTGTTTGTCTTCTATTGCAGTTTATGCAAAGAAAAATATATTTGTTGTCTTTGGCTGTGGAGGAAATCGCGATAAACAAAAGAGAAAAGGGATGGGAGAAGTTGCATCTAAATATGCTACTAAGGCAATAATTACTTCTGATAATCCACGATATGAGGAACCAGAAGCAATTATCGCTGATATTGTTAAAGGGCTAGACCCTACCAAAACAATTATAGAAGTCGATCGTAGAAATGCAATTCGCTTGGCATTATCTAAAGCCCAAGAGGGTGATGTTGTATTAATAGCAGGAAAAGGTCATGAAAAAGAACAAATTATTAAGGACATTATTTTACCTTTTTCTGATCTTGAAGTAGTTCAGAGCTATTTTGAAGAAGGTGTAATAACAAAAAATGATCCGGTTGCATGAGCGATCTTTTTCCCATCTGGCTGGGTTACAGTACATTCCATAACTAGTGTTTGTCTTCCTTTATGTAAGTACGTGGATGTAGCAATCAATTGCTTTTCAGATGAAGCCTTTATGTAGTTGATTGTCATATTGGTTGTTACGGCACCTTTACCTTCCGGATGAAGATCTTTGTTTACTAAAAATCCCATCGCATTATCGACCAAAGTTGCAATGACACCCCCATGTGGCATATCAAAGCTATTATAAATAAGTGGCGTAACAGGTAGTGTTACAATGCATTGATTGTCTTCGTAACGAGTATCCATTTGAAATGTCGCATTTAAATACGTAGGAGCATGACCTTGTTGCTTTTTTTGTAATCCTCTAAGGAAATCTGTTAATAAGTCTTTTTCCGTATCTGTGGCCTCATTTGTGACCTGTTCAAAGAGCGTTTGTAAATTTTCCATAGTAATTCTCCTAACAATGAAGTTATTAGTTTAACAATTGTCTCCAGTTTTCTGTTATGATAGACAGGATTGGAGGTTTTATTTATGATTATGACTGACGAATGGGTTGATATTATGGACCACTCAGACCTATTATGTACAATGATTTTATCCTCTGAACCTTTTTACCTTTACTTAAATGCACATCGTGCTGTATATACAAAACCTGAACTTGTCCAGGAAATTAATAGCTTTACACGCCTGAAGGACCAATATGAAGAAGTTCAACGGTTTGGAAAATACCATCCTGATTACGCAAGAGTCATGAAAGATATTCGTGTCACTAAACGTAATCTTGATATGGTTGATGAAATAGCAGCTCTCAAGGTCGCTGAAAACGAGTTACAGGACCTTCTCGATGAGGTAAGCTTAATAATTGGTAAAACAGTTTCAGAAGGAGTCAAAGTACCTGTAAGCAATCCATTTTTCGCTTCAAGTGGCTCCAGTTGTGGCAGTGGCTGTGGGACAGGTGGCTCCTGCTCTTGCTCAGCTTAAAAAAAGTCTAAATGTCTGCCAAATAAGCAAATCGATAACTGGATATGTATTAGGAAGGATGTGTACATTAAATGTGCACATCCTTCCTTTTTATTAGAGTTAAAGTTATTAAGTTCTAATCAATCTTTAATACATCAATTGCTAAATCTGGTCTATCAGTAATGATGCCTTTAGCTCCGTTTTGTATGAGCTTCTTCATTACCTCGGGTTCATTTATAGTCCAATAATGTACCGGTATATTTAAAGTAGCTAAGAATTTAATAAATCCAGGGCTGTCTAAAGAAACCATTTTCGCTCTTAACGGCAACTGAAAAACATCCGCCTTTGGATGATATAGGTGTCTAAACTGTGAAGTGTAAGCGGTATATGCTTTTTTCACTTCTTTTTCTCCAGCACCTATAGCGACACGGTTTTGAGCATAGAGATTAAAACGATCAATTTGTTCATCGAAGAAACTTGTTACAACTACCCGATCAAAGGCTTGTTTTTCTTCTATTAATCTCCATAGCTTAGATGGCATCAGGCTACCTTCATATGTAGCAGGGTTGTCCTTTATGTCCATATTAATGAGCATTTGTGGATATGCATCGAGTAATTCACCAAGTGTGACAACTTTTTCGCCTTTATCTCTATATGAGAAGCCATCTTTTAAATCTTTAAAGTGATATCCTAAATCTGCCTCTCTTAGCTCCGATAATGTGTAGTCAGCAACTTTGCCGCTCATGTCTGTTGTTCGTTCTAGCGTTTCATCATGGAATACAATAATTTCTTCATCTTTAGTTAATCTCAAATCGATTTCAAAGCCATGGACACCTAATTTTGCAGCATTGTCAAAAGCAGCCATCGAGCCTTCCGGAGCAAGCGCTAGTCCTCCGCGATGTGCCAGAATAATGGGATGTTCATACTTCAATGCTTCTTTGGAAGGTCGGCTATCAGGCTTCGACAGAGCTTTGGTACTTGCCCAGGCCGCTCCAGCTGCAGCAGCAATTGCAAGAGCTACGTTAGATTTTTTTCCCATATTTTAATCCCCCTTTGAACTTATTCAAAATGTAGCAAGATAATGGTCCTTAACTACTTATTTTTACTATTATTTCTTTCATTATAGCCAATCGATATTTTGCTGTCAGCTAGTTGTTGTTGCTATCAAAATCCTCCATATGTTATTCTTGAAGGAAGAAATGAGGGGAAGCGTATGACAGAAAGACAAGGACTAATTGTCTATGTGCATCATTTAAAGCAGGCCAAATCTTTAAGAAAATACGGGCATGTCCATTATATTTCTAAAAAAATGAAATATGTAGTTTTATATTGTGATCAGGATCAGATAGAGGCTGCGAAACAAAAGATGAATAAACTTCCTTTTGTAAAAGAAATATTAGAGTCCTATCGTCCGTTTGTAAAAACAGAATTTGAAAATAGTAAACCCGATAAAGCTAAAGAGTATGATTATAAAATCGGGCTATAGTATGTTATTGAAATGGTGGGATATAATGGTTTAATCTTAGAATTCCAATGATATACTGATAAAATAAATTGGTATCTGCAAAGGTCGAGGAATGCTTAATAGATATTTGTATTGGTTCCACCTGTAACTCATTTAAAGTTTCTTTAAATGTACTAAGTCTTTTGGATTCTGGCTGTGATTGGGGAATACCCTCACGGCAAATATAAATTGGGAAAAAATTAGTATCATTTATGGGTTTTAGAGCAATCGCAATTGAAATATAATCCTTCCCATTCTTTGGTGAAGAGAAAATAAATGCTCTGTAAATACGTTCTTTGTTTACACGTGCTAGTTCACAAAGCTCAAAAATATCTCCGTAACCTTCGCCAAGTTCTATAAAACGTTGGATCAATGAAAACACTTCCTTTCCAATTCATCTTACCATTATGTTGGAGGACAATTCCATGAAAATTATTGTAGGCTTTATATCTATGCTTTTAGTTGTAACAAATTGTGTTTTATTATTATTTCAATATGAGGTCTACTCCTCCAGTATAGATGAAGAAGGACATGCTTTTTCATATGAGCAAGAAGTAGATATTCAATTATTGGAAAATAGTATTCAAATAAGCCATCATTTTTTTAACTTGCCAGCGGAGAAAGTCTCTTTCATCTGGCCAACTGCCAGTGAAAATAGAAGTTGTTTAAATACATCGGAAGACAGTTGTAAACGCTCGTCGGAAGACTTAGGAAGCTTTCTTGAAGGTGAAACGTCCAGTCAAAGTATATCCTATACACTCCCTTTGCCAAATGGTGTGCAAGAAGGGTTGGTACTGTCGGATTTTCTCTTAAAACTGGAAAATGGCGATGTAACCTATACAACCTTACATATAACGGACGCTTTAAAAAGAGGGGGAATGTGGGTCAGTGGTCTACCGAAGATTGGCAATTCTTCTTTAGATTTAATTGACTATTCACTTTCTATTGGAGAGGGTAGCGTACAGGAGTTATATTGGCAGCAAGAAATTCTACCAATTCAATATCAAAATGATCATTACACAGTCTATTCCAAGGAACCAGTTGCTACTGGATTACAGAAACTTTTAGATGAATTACAAATACCTAACACTAGACATGCCTCTATTTTATTTTCAGATAATAAGAACCAAGTGAACGCCTCCAATATTTTATTTTTGGAAAATGAGGATTTGCCAACTATACAAAGAGACATTGCAGTAAAGACTGTTCAGGATGGCTATCATTTACCGACTGAAGATCTTTTGCTAGCTGAAGTAGTAAGCAGCTTTTTAATGGGGTCTCCTGTAGGCTCTGAAAAGTCTATGTGGATGTACGAGACATTAATAAGCTATTTAACAAACAACCAGGTGTCAGAATGGAAATCCTTGTTAGAAGGTCAGAAACAGTTAAGTGCCGAGAAGTTAGACAAGCTATTATCGTCACTTCTGGATACAAATACTTCATTTTTCGAGTTAAATGAAATGCAAAAGGATAAGTTTCCACTTTTGTTTGAAGATTCCCGACCTGTATTTATTAATGATGGCTTGCAAGAAGACATCGATGTTCTTTTTAAAGATGGAAAGGTTTTGTATTCAGCAGAACCGTTATTAGATGTACTGGGCTATACGTACGACGACACAGATAAAGGTTTATATGTCCAAAATGAAACAAGGGCATTTAGGTTCCCTATACAAGAGCCGTTTTATGTCTATAATCAAAAAAGGTACGATGCCATGTCAGAGCCATTTGAAAAGATTGGTTCGAAATTTTATATAGAAGAGACGTGGATGATTCGTTTGTTTTTGTTGAAGATAGATAAAGAGGATAAACGAATTCATTTACAAGAAGAAACGTCTAATTAATGCTGGGAGAAATTGTATGAGAGTTATTTCAGGAACGAGAAAAGGTTTACCGTTAAAGGCAGTGCCAGGAACGAATACAAGACCTACTACAGATAAGGTGAAAGAGTCTATTTTTAATATGATTGGACCTTACTTTGATAGAGGCATCGCTGTGGATTTATTTGCAGGCAGTGGGGGACTTGGCATTGAATCTTTAAGTAGAGGTATTGAAACATGTATTTTTATAGAGAAAGATTATAAAGCAATTCAAACCATTACCGAAAATTTAAAGAAATGTCGCTTAGAAGATGCAAGTGAGATATACAAAATAGATGCGGCCCGAGCAGTAAAAGCATTTGAAAAAAGAGCATTAAATATAGAATTATTATTTGTGGATCCTCCCTATAGTAAAACACCTTTTTATAACCTAGTGGGGGATATAGTAGAAAAAGGTCTAATGTCTGAAACTGGAACAATCGTATGCGAACACGAAAAAATGGCGGATCTACCAGATGCTTATGGCGAATTCCAGCTTTCACGGAGAGAAAATTATGGTGGGACGGTTATTTCCATTTATCGTTACCAAGAAGAAGAGGGGAATTCAAATGAGTAAAATGGCAGTTGTTCCAGGTAGTTTTGATCCTATTACTTATGGACATCTTGATATTATTACTCGAGGAGCTTCTATCTTTTCGGAGGTTTATGTAGTTGTTTTAAATAATTCCTCCAAAAATCCTTTATTCTCTGTAGAAGAACGAGTAAAGCTTATTCAGGAAGTAACCGCCCACTTGCCGAATGTGAAGGTAGAAACCTTCTCCGGCTTACTTATGGACTATGCTCAAAGCGTAGGGGCAAGTGCAATCATTAGAGGCCTAAGAGCAGTTTCAGACTTTGAATATGAGATGCAAATCACCTCCATGAATCGGGTCTTGAATGATGAAATCGAAACCTTTTTTATCATGACTAAAAATCAGTATTCATTTTTAAGCTCTAGTATCGTAAAAGAGGTAGCTAAATACGGAGGCAACATTGGAGAGCTAGTACCACCACAAGTGGAAATAGCACTTAAAGAAAAGTATAAGCACCAACAATAACCTTGCCCTTGGGCGAGGTTTTTTTTGTCCCAAAATAACGTGTGACAGAAGTGTTACGGGTGCCTGGCACCCGTAAC
>JBEMAY010000074.1:0-14721 GCA_040274765.1 Psychrobacillus sp. | reverse complement strand
CTCGATAATTGCTTATTTGGTTATCCTATGAATGAATGGCGAAAACTCGAAGAAAAATTAAAAGAACTACCTGTAACCAAGAAAGATGCCCGAGCATTTACTCGTTTTTTCTTTTCAGGTGCTACAGAGGTAGAAATTGATAAGCAAGGCCGAATCAATATACCAAGTAATCTTAGAGCATATGCAAAAATGGACAAGGAGTGTATTGTTCTTGGGGTGTCCAACCGTCTAGAAATATGGGCGAAGGAAGCCTGGGAAACATACTTTGAAGACTCTGAGGATTCATTTAACGATATTGCGGAGAATATGATCGGCTTTGATATATAAGAAATGGAGGGAAGAGCTTGTTTCATCATACAACAGTACTACTCCACGAGACGATAGATGGGCTAGCTATTCGTCCCGATGGAATTTATGTTGACTGCACATTAGGTGGTGCTGGTCACAGCGAATATTTAATCAAACAGCTCAATGAAAATGGCAGGTTAATCTGCTTCGATCAGGATACGACTGCTATCGAAAATGCCAAAGTAAAATTGGCTCCTTACTTAGATCAAGTGACTTTTGTTCATTCTAATTTTCGATATTTAAAAAAATCCTTAAACGATTTAGGCATTGAAAAGGTTGATGGGATTTTATATGACTTAGGAGTTTCCTCTCCTCAGCTAGATACTCCAGAGCGTGGTTTTAGTTATAACTACGATGCTCCTCTTGATATGCGCATGGATCAAACAAGTGAACTAACCGCTTACCACGTCATCAATGAGTGGCCTTACGAAAAGCTAGTAAAAATCTTTTTCCGTTATGGAGAAGAGAAATTTTCTAAGCAAATTGCAAGGAAAATAGAGCAGGCCAGAGAAAATGAACCTATCGAAACTACCTTCCAGTTAGTTGAGCTAATTAAAGCTGGAATACCGGCTGCAGCAAGAAGGACAGGCGGGCATCCGGCCAAGCGTATTTTTCAAGCAGTTCGAATAGCAGTGAACGATGAGCTAGGAGCAGCAGAGGATTCTCTCGAAGAGGCAATACAGCTTATAAAAGTCGGAGGCAGAATTAGCGTTATTACTTTCCATTCATTAGAAGATAGACTTACAAAGACAATCTTTAAAGAAGCATCCTCCATACCGGAATTGCCACCAAACTTGCCAGTTATCCCGGCAGGAATGGAACCTATGCTGAAGTTAATAACAAGAAAACCAATACTACCTTCTAAAGAAGAGCTAGAAGTAAATAATCGTTCCAGATCTGCCAAGCTGCGCATTGTGGAAAAACTAATCGAAAAGGGAAGTGTTTAAATGGCTTTACGTAACTATCAGTCCGAAACATACATAGCTAGGCCTTCTTTTCCAGAGCAACCACCACAACCAAAGAAGCCGGCAAAACTAAAGACCAAAATATTATCTAAAGGTGAAAAGTTTTTATTTGTAGGATTACTAATAGTTGTGACTGTCCTTTCGATATTGATTGTTCAAACTCAAACGGATGTAAGAGCAACTACAAAAGAAATTTCTGTACTTGAACAACAAATAGATACTACTTCAAAAGAAAATACTGACTTGTCCATACAAGTACGTGAATTATCTACCTATGATCGAATTTGGAAAAAGGCAGAGGAACTCGGCTTGAAACTAAATGAGCAAAACGTAAAGGTAGTACCAGGACAATGAATAAAAAATTTCGTTTTCAATGGGGAGCCTTTCTAATGTTTATACTTTATGGAGGGCTCTTTTTTGTATTGCTAAGCCGCTTTGTGTTTATTCAGGTTACAGGTACCGCAGAAGGTGAAGTTCTAGCAACAAAAGCAGACGATAAGTATGGACGTGTTCAAGAAATACCAGCCAATCGAGGGAATATATTAGATCGTAATGGCGAAGTAATTGCAGAAGATACTTTAAGCTATAAGATGATTGCAATTACGAGAGCAGAGGTTTCAGGTAATAGTAAAGTCCCTCGACATGTTGTAGATCCAGAAGACACTGCAAGAATACTTGCAGAATATATTGATATGTCAGAGCAAGAAATTCTAGAGATCTTAAATAAAGGTATTGAAAAGGACAAGTATCAGGTCGAATTTGGCAAAGCTGGTAGAGATATTAGTCATAAAAAAATGTTAGAGATTAAGAGTTTAGAACTTCCTGGAATTCAGTTTAGCCAAGATTTAAAAAGGTTATATCCTAATGGGACATTTGCATCTCATTTAATAGGATTTGCTCTAAAGGAAGAGAACGAGGACGGGGAAGCTAAGGCTGTTGGTAAAATGGGCCTTGAGTATATATACGATAAAAAGCTTACTGGTGTACCAGGTAAAGTGGAATATCATAGTGATACAAAGGGTTTCCTACTTCCTAACGCAAGCAAGATGGTCACAGAAGCACAGGATGGCTATGACATTCATCTGACGCTCGACAAAACAATCGAAAACTTTTTAGAAGATGCTATGAATAAAGCAGAAGAAAAGTATAATCCCGAAAAAATGACAGCCATTGTTGCCAATGCTAAAACTGGTGAGATATTGGCAATGTCCCAACGACCGACATTCGAACCGAATACGAGAGAAGGACTTTCGACTAACTGGTTGAATGAAGCCATTGAGCAAACGATAGAACCAGGTTCAACGATGAAAATCTTTACTTTAGCATCTGCTATTGAAGAGGGCGTTTGGAATCCAAATGATCAATTTAAATCGGGTACTTATAAAGTCTATGACAGAAAGATTAGAGACCATAACGATGGGGTAGGTTGGGGCACTATATCTTACCTAGAAGGATTCCAAAGATCTTCTAACGTTTCCATGGCTTTTTTACTAAATAAAATTGGTGACGAAACCTTTATAGAATATATTCGTCGTTTTGGTTTTGGAGAGCCCACAGGTATAGACCTTCCAAATGAAGCAAGTGGTATTGTAAATGATAGGTATCCGATTAATATATACACAACTACTTATGGGCAAGGTGTTACGGTCACTCCTATTCAATTAATACAAGGAATGACAGCTATCGCAAATGAGGGTACTATGTTACAGCCTTTTGTAATCGATAAAATCGTTAATCCTAATACGGGAGAAGTTGTAGATGACAATGAACCAGTGGAAAAGAAATCTCCAATTTCGGCAAGTACTGCAAATCAGGTGAAGGAAATTCTTGCTAGTACTGTGACATCTGATCATGGTACCGCACAACGATTTAAGCTAAATGGATATACTTCAGCTGGAAAGACGGGTACAGCGCAAATTCCTAAAGGAGATGGTAAATACTTTTGGGGGAGACAGCTATTCCTCTATTCCTTTTTAGGTATGGCTCCTGTAGAAGATCCACAGCTCATTGTGTATGTTGCCGTACAGAAACCGAAAATTAAAAAGACCGAGGTAGGATCACAGCCTGTTTCGGAAATTTTTAATTCTGTCACTGAAAATAGCTTGAAATATTTAAATATAGAACCAGAAAATCTGGAATTATCGAAGCCGATAAAAATGCCTGATTTAGTTGGTAAAAATGTGCTAGACAGCCAAATGGCGTTAGAAGCCCAAGGATTAAAAACTGTTATAATTGGACAGTTGGATCAAGTGTTAGAGCAATATCCTAAGGCTGGCACCTCTGTTATTTCTCAAGGTACTGCTTTTATAAAAGGTAGCGGGGAAATAGAGCTTCCAAACTTTGCAGGATGGTCAAAAAGAAATCTAATGATTTACAAGTCACTATCTGGCTTGCCGATAGAAATAATAGGAGATGGCTTTGTGTCAAAGCAAAGTATAACAGCCGGCTCGGTAGTTACTAGTGACTCACCGATTGTAGTTCAATTATCTAGTCCAAAGGAAATTGCAGAAAACAGTGTAGAGGAAGAAGAATTAGAAGAACTACCACAAGACTAGAAGAGTGCTAGAATAGTTAAGGACGTTTTCTCATAAGCTATCTAAAACGGACATAAAGGAGAAAACGTAATATCTAAACTTAAACAAATTATACGGCTACGGATGATATGGGTAATTACGCTGCTGTTATTTTTGGCTGTGGCAGGAAAGCTTATTCAGCTTCAGTTTTTTCAGTTCAGTGAATTGACTACTAAGGCTAAGGAGAGCTGGGACCGAGAGCTGCCTTATGCTTCTGAAAGGGGTAATATACTTGATAGAAATGGGGAGGTAATAGTGGGTAACAGACTATCTCCTACCCTTTTCTATATGCCTTCCCAAAATAAAGAACCAGAGAAGGTAGCAAAAGAGATCGCCCCATTGTTAGAAGTGGAAGAGAGTAAGCTATATGAACAGATTAACAAGAGAGCTTATCTTGTTAAAATTGCTCCAGCCGGGAAGAACATTACATCTGACTTAGCTATGCAGATTCAAGATAAAAATGTTAAAGGTCTTTACGCTGGTATAGACTACGTTAGAGATTACCCGCACGGTAAAATGCTATCTAGGTTATTGGGCTTTACTGGTTATGATGCGCAAGGACTTGCCGGAATCGAATATCAATACGATTCCGTCTTGAAGGGTAAAGAATCAGCTATTCGAATGTTCACAGATGCAAAAGGAATTCCACTTCCACATGTGGACGACAGTTGGAAAAATGGACAAAATGGTAACCATGTCCAATTAACAATAGACATGAAAATTCAAACAGTAGTAGAAAGAGAATTGTCACAGGCAATGGATAAATATGAGGCAACTCAGGGCATTGCAATCGTGATGAATCCTAACAATGGAGAGATACTAGCACTAGCTTCCGCTCCCAATTTTGACCCTTCTTCTTATCAAGAAGTTGATTCTACTATTTATAATCGTAATTTACCAGTTTGGATGACATTCGAACCAGGGTCAACCTTCAAAATTATTACACTTAGTGCAGCACTCGAAGAAAATGTTGTTAACTTAGATAATGACCATTTTCATGACGCTGGCTACACCATTGTAGAAGGAGCAAGACTGCGATGCTGGAAACGACAAGGGCATGGTAGCCAAACGTTTCTGGAAGTTGTAGAAAATTCCTGTAATCCAGGCTTTATAGAATTAGGTAGAAGAGTTGGACCTGACAAGCTTTCAGAGTACATAAAGAAGTTTGGATTTGGTCAATCCACAGGTTCTGGAATGGCTGGAGAATCTTCGGGCATTCTATTTAGTAAAGATGCTTATGGCCCAGTTGAACATGCAACAACTTCATTTGGCCAAGGTATTTCTGTCACACCGATTCAACAAGTTCAAGCAGTAGCAGCAGCTATTAACGGTGGTTACTTGTATAAGCCTTATATTGTAAAGAACATTGTGGACGGAGAAACAAATGAAATTCTTTCTACTGCAGAGCCAGAAATGAAAACGCAGGTAGTATCTGAAGCAACTTCTCAAAAAGTTCGAGAGGCACTTGAACATGTTGTTGCCCACGGTTCTGGAAGAAATGCCTATAGAGATCAGTTGCGGATAGGTGGAAAAACTGGGACTGCACAAAAGGTACAGAACGGCCGATATATGGAAGGGGAGTACATTGTTTCTTTCATAGGTTTTGCTCCTGCGGATAACCCAGAGCTTATCGTATACGTTGCCATCGATAATCCAAAGCATAGCACTCAGTTTGGGGGAGTTATAGCTGCGCCGATTGTAGGTCAAATTATTGAAGATTCACTTGAGGTGACAGGTGGAGGTAAGCAATTAGAGAAAGAATATAGATGGGGAGATGTCCAAACCGTCCGAGTCCCAAATCTTGTAGGAACTAAAAGAAAAGAAATTACATCTTACATGTATCCGTTCCAAATTGTTTGGCATGGGGATGGAGATGAAATCTTAACTCAATTACCAAAAGAAAACAGTCTTATTCCTTTGGATGGGACTATACATGTTTACACAAAATAAAAATAACTATAGTACATTCATGATTAGTTGTGCGTATTTAAGGAGATTTTTTTATGACATTGTCTACAACGTTAATTACACTTATTGCTAGTTTTTTAGTATCTGTTATACTTGCCCCGATTATCATCCCCTATTTAAGAAGGATGAAATTTGGGCAAAGTATAAGAGAAGAGGGACCAGAATCCCATCAGAAAAAAGCTGGAACACCTACCATGGGTGGTTTAATCTTTTTAATCTCAATCATTGTAACAACGCTTGCTATTTCGTTTATATTTGACAAACTTACTACACAGTCAATCGTATTGTTGTTGGTGCTGATAGGCTTTGGATTAATTGGGTTCTTAGACGATTTTATTAAAGTGGTGTTAAAGAGGAACCTAGGCTTAACTTCTGTACAAAAACTAATTGGACAAATAATTATTGCGATTATTGCCTTTTTCCTATTAAAGTTAGGCCCATTTGATACGTCAATTTCCATTCCATGGACTGATATTACACTTTCATTAGGTCAATTCTATGTTGCATTTTTGATTTTCTGGTTAGTAGGCTTCTCCAATGCAGTAAACCTATCAGATGGGTTAGATGGTCTGGTATCTGGTACAGCATCTGTATCCTTCGCTACTTTTGGAGTTCTTGCTTTAATATACGAACAAACAGATATTGCAATTTTTGCCTTTAGTGTTGCTGGAGCATTGTTAGGTTTCCTATTATTCAATAAAAATCCCGCTCAAGTTTTTATGGGAGATACTGGGTCACTAGCGTTAGGTGGAGCACTTGCTATGGTTTCCATTCTTGTTCAACAGGAAGTGCTTCTATTGATCGTTGGGATTATATTTGTAATTGAAACATTATCGGTTATTTTACAGGTCATTAGCTTCAAAACTACTGGTAAGAGAATATTTAAGATGAGCCCGATTCACCATCATTTTGAGCTTTCTGGCTGGAGTGAACGTAAAGTTGTAACTGTATTTTGGGCAATTAACTTTGTAGCTGCAATGTTTGTAGTGATTATGGAGGTTATGTAAATTGAAACAGCTACCTTTTGTGTATCATAAAAAAATCCTCGTTTTGGGCTTAGCTAAAAGCGGTACTGTTGCTGCTGAAATCTTGCATGACCTAGGTGCGTTTGTCACTGTTAATGATTCCAAGCCATTTGAGCAAAATGAAAATGCTCAATATCTTTTGACTAAAGGATTAACGGTCATTTGTGGTAGTCATCCAGAAGACTTGCTGGATGAAGGGTTTAATTTAATCGTCAAAAATCCTGGAATTCCTTATACGAATAGTGTAGTTGCAGAAGCTATCGAAAGAGGTATTCCTGTTTGGACAGAAGTAGAGCTTGCGTATCGTATTAGTGACGCTCCTATGATTGGTATTACTGGGTCTAATGGTAAAACTACTACAACGACCCTTATATACGAAATGTTGAATCATGCTTCTAAACAGCCGTTAATTGCTGGGAATATAGGTACGGTCGCCTCTGGAGTCGCAGAAAAGGCGACTGCAGACAATACAATTGTTATGGAGTTGTCTTCCTTTCAGTTAATGGGAACAGAACTATTGAAACCTAAAATTTCAGTTCTGATGAATTTATATGAAGCACACTTGGACTATCATAAAGATTATCAAGAATATACGAATGCAAAATTCAACATTACAAGAATGCAGGATGAGAATGATTGGTTTGTCTATAATGGAGAGCAACAATTAGTTCAAGATTATGCTGAAAAAAGTCTTGCTCAAAAGGTGCCTTTTTATGTAAGTAAAAAGACAGCAAATGGTATAAGCGCAGACGACCAATTTGTATATTGGAATGGGGAACCACTTTTTGAGCGTTCCATTATTGCACTACGAGGAAAACATAACTTGGAAAATGTACTTGCTGCAACAGCAGTTGCTATTTTGTCAGACTGCTCGTTAGAGAGTATTAAATTTATATTACAAACCTTCCAAGGTGTAAGGCATCGCACTCAGTTTGTGTTAGAGTCAGATGGACGTAAGTTCTACAATGATTCTAAAGCGACTAATACGCTTGCTACCAAAAGTGCTTTAGAAGGGTTTACTGAGCCTGTAGTGTGGATAGCAGGAGGTGTCGATCGAGGACATTCCTTCGATCAGCTTATCCCTTATCTCTCTAACGTAAGGGCTCTTGTACACTTTGGTGAAACTGCTGATAGGCTTCAGAAATTTGGAGAAGAGAACCATATACCTATCGTCAAACAAGTATCTAACTTAGAGGAAGCTACTCGTTTAGCAGTTGAGGTATCACAAAAAGGAGATATAGTCCTTCTATCTCCTGCTTGTGCAAGTTGGGATCAATATGAGAGTTTTGAAATTCGAGGAGATGAATTCATCAAGGTGGTTGAATCTTTAACGAATAATTGAAAGGATGAAATAATCGAAAGATAAAAGAAAGTTACTATTCTTATCGTCTGTATTATTTTTATCAATTATCGGGATTTTGTTTGTACATTCAGCTGGCTCCTATTGGAGTGAGGTTCATTATCAGGGGCAAACACCCTTTGCTTTAAAACAAGGCTTGTATCTAACAGTCGGGGTGGCAGGAGCATTTTTTATACAAAACAAATTATTTCTCCGCCTTCCCACATTTTGGCACGTTTTATATCTCCTATCGGTGGTATTGCTTATAGGGGTATTGATTCCTGGTATCGGTGTAGTTCGGAACGGATCACAGAGCTGGATATCTCTGGGTTTTACGAACTTTCAGCCTGCTGAGCTGTCTAAAATTGCTGTATTAGGCGTATTGGCTTTAGCGTTAGCAAAGGAAACCAAAAATAAAGGCAAACTATATATGCGAAGTGCACTATTGCTCTTGCTTCCGATTGGGTTAATCATGGTTCAACCTGATTTTGGCTCTGCTTTTGTATTAGTGGTAGCGGTATTTATGCTTTTATTTGCTGCAGGACTTCCTTTAAAGTTTTTTTTCGCTATTGGATTATCTGGGGTTATAGGTTTGGCAGCTCTAATCATTTCTGCTCCCTATAGATTAGTTCGTATCCAGGCTTTTTTGGATCCTTGGAAAGACCCTTTAGGATCAGGATTCCAAGCAATTCAATCACTTCTAGCTATTGGTCCTGCAGGCCTATTTGGTTTTGGCTATGGTAATAGTCGCCAAAAGTTTTTATATTTGCCTGAACCGCAAAATGATTTTATTTTCTCCATTTTATTGGAGGAAACGGGCTTTATCGGTGGAATGGTTGTTATCTCTGCCTTTGTTGTTTTTTTTACTACTAGCTATATGATGGCTGCCCGTGCTCAGACAAGAGAGGCACAGTTAATGATAGTAGCCTTAACCTCCTTACTTGTTGTACAAACGTTTCTAAATATGGGAGTCGTAACTGGTTTGTTACCTGTAACAGGAGTAACCCTGCCCTTCATCAGCTATGGCGGGTCATCCTTAGTAATGACTTGGGGTATTATTGGAATCATTCTAAACTTGGCTAATACATCTAGTACAGAAGGGAGGCGGTAGAATGGAAAAAGTCATCGATATTGAAGATCGTATACCTACCTTAAAAGAAAAAAGAAGACGTAGAACAAACAAAAAATTTTCCATTCTACTTTTTCTCTTTGTCTTTACTCTATTGGTCCTGCTTTATTTTCAATCCGCCTATAGTCAGGTACAAAAAATAGAACTAAATGGGGCAAGGCTTTTCTCCGATGATTATTACGTCGAACAGAGTGGACTAAAAAAAGGAGACTCTATGTGGAGTTTTAAGGAAAAAGACATAGAACAATCATTGGAGAAAAGTGATTGGGTAGAATCGGTTCAAGTTAAAAGGAAATGGTTATCTAGTGTTCAGATTCAAGTTAAGGAATTCAACCAAGTTGGATATGTAGAAAATGAAAATGGCCTTCAAATAATTCTGGAAAATGGTAAAACCATCACTCCAGAAACTGAGATTGTACCAGTTGAGGGGCCAATCATCGCTGGCTTTGAGGATGAAAAAATTCGTTTGCGTCTTATAAAAGAACTTAAAAAGTTGAATAGTGAAGTATTATTAACTATCTCTCAAATAAATTACGTACCAACAGAGAATGATATATACTCCATTCAAGTTTTTATGAACGATGGCAATGAGGTACAAGCCCTAATCCCGTCCTTCTCAAGTAAAATGAATTATTACCCTTCAATTATTTCACAAATAAACCCAGATCAAAAAGGGATAATTGATATGGAGGTTGGGTCGTATTTTGAACCCTTTCAAGAGATCTTAATGGAAACTGATGGTGAGGAGGCGATTGAGGATGAAGAAGAGGAGTCGTCTTAGTGTTCCTTTTCGTGCACGTATTCTTATTTCGCTCGTTAGTTTAGTTTTAGGATTTATTTTAGCTTATTCCTACAGCATGGCTTCTGCCGATAAAAAAATAGATAGTAGTAATAGCTATTCGCTAGAGATAGAGAAATACAGGGCACAGCTTATAGAACAAAAGGAAATGAATAAGGAATTAACAGAAGAGATCAATAAAAAACAACAGGCGATTAGAGGTTTTGAGAAGTCATTTGTGGATAGCGAAGAAAGTGTGGAAGAGTTAGTGAAGGAGGCTGAAATGCTTCGTTTACTTATGGGAGATATCCCCTCGGAAGGAAAAGGCATTTCAATAGCTTTGCAGGATGGCGAGTATAATCCCTCTCAGGAAAACCCGAACGATTACATTGTTCACGAAAGCCATGTATTTAAAGTAATAAATGAGTTAAAAATATCTGGTGCAGAAGCAATTACAATTAATGGACAAAGGCTTCATGCGCAGTCTTACATATCATGTACAGGCCCTGTTATAACCGTGGATGGTCGAGCTTTTCCAGCCCCATTCATAGTTGAAGCGGTAGGGGATCCAAAGGTATTACTTGCTTCGGTTAACTTAGGTGGCGGCGTAGTGGATCAGCTAACAAACGATAATATCGTAGTCACCGTCGAGGAAAAGAGTAACATAATGATGCCTGCCTTGCGTGGTGACCAAAATTAACTAAGGCAAAGGAGGGCCGAATACATGAAAAAAACCGTCTATATTCGGTTTACTATCATTTTGCTGATCGTTGGTTTTATGATTGCAATTCAATACAATACAGTTAAACAACCAGAAACGCGTGATACACGTGACGTCTGGGAGGTTCGTCAAGAGCTCGCTTCAGAAACGCAGCTACATTCCGAATTGCTATCGGAAGTACGTCTATTAGAGGAGACTATCGGCAAGTATGACAATATGGTCAATGAAAGTCCAGAAATAGCTTTAAATGAAACAGTCAAACAGCTAAAACAAGATATTGGGCTTGCTGATTTTAAAGGTCCCGGACTTACTATAACTATTGAGCCCTCTATAGAGAGTATGATGGTTGGTGAGCAAATAGAAGAGATATCTCCTGATTTATTAATTCGATTAATCAATGAGATCAATCGCTTTAAAGCAGAGGCAGTGGAAGTAGATGGTAAACGTATTATTTATTCTTCTGCTATACGGGATGTAAATGGAAGGACAACGGTAAATAATCTATCCATAAAAAAGGCCCCCTTCACTATTAAAATTGGCACATTAACTTTAGATGACGCCAAAAAAATGTATAACCAGTTAGAGGCCTCTCCAATTGGAGATAATCTATACATTGATAACCTTAGACTAACGATAGGTGAACCTAAAGAGGAGATTACAATACCAGCCTTTGATCAATCAGTAAGCATGGAATTTTTACATGAAGTGCCAGGGGGAGAATAGTTATGTGGTTGCCGTTTTTAGGATTAATACTTGGAATATCACTTGGCTTAATGACTGATATTCAAATTCCAGAGGTTTATGAGAGTTATTTATCCATTGCCGTTTTAGCTGCACTAGATACTTTGTTTGGAGGTATTCGTGCACAACTTCAACAAGTTTATGACGATAAAGTATTTGTTTCCGGGTTTTTCTTTAATATTGCTTTAGCAGCTGGTCTTGCTTTCCTTGGCGTCCATCTAGGGGTCGATTTATATTTAGCTGCTATCTTTGCTTTCGGTGTTCGACTTTTTCAAAATATAGCTGTGATTCGTCGCATTATATTAACAAAATGGGCTGAGAGAACAAAAAGATAATGTTTTGTGCTATAATTTACTATTTCTTTAGAAAATTTTAGACTTTATCTCTTTTTTACAATAGAATAATAAATATAGAGTTATTAGGAGGTGCCACGGGTGAATCAATCAGAAATGTACGTATCATTAGATATTGGGTCGTCTTCCATTAAAGTATTAATAGGTGAAATGAGTGATGACTCGCTGCATGTAATAGGAGTAGGAAATGTTAAATCAAACGGTATACGAAAAGGCACCATTGTGGATATAGATGCGACTGTTCAATCTATTAAAAAAGCCGTTGGTGAGGCTGAAAGAATGATAGGAATGTCTATACATGAAATAGTGTTAGGTATACCAGCTAATTTAGCTAATATACAAAACGTTAAGGGTGTAGTTGCTGTTAATCGAGAGGATAGAGAAATAACAGATGCAGATTTGGATCGCGTTCTAGAGTCCGCTCAAGTTATGTCTATTCCTCCTGAAAGAGAGTTAATTAACATTGCACCAAAACAATTCATCGTGGATCATTTAGAAGAGATTAAGGATCCTCGAGGTATGATTGGAACTCGTCTAGAATTAGATGGTTTAATGATGACTACATCCAAAACGATTTTACATAACGTGTTACGATGTGTGGAAAGAGCTGGCCTTCAAATTCGAGAGATATACTTACAACCTTTGGCAGCTGGACATTTTGCCTTAACTGAGGACGAAAAAAACCATGGTACTGCATATATTGATATTGGTGGAGGCTCTACAACCATCGCAATCTTTAGAGAAGGTCATTTAGTTAATACTGCTGTTATACCAGTTGGTGGGGATCATATAACGAAAGATTTATCTATTGTATTAAAAACTCCAACTGAACAAGCAGAAATGATAAAATTAAAATATGGACATGCTTTTTATGATGATGCTTCTGATGACGAGTTATTTGAAGTTCCTGTCATTGGTGCTGATATGAAAGAGCAATATTCTCAACGATATATAGCAGAGATTATTGGGGTTCGTCTAGAAGAGCTATTTGAGTTAATTTTAGAAGAATTCTACCGTATGGGATTACAAGATCTACCGGGTGGAGTAGTTATTACTGGTGGGGTTGCTAAACTTGAAGGCATCGGTCAATTAGCGAGACACATTTTGCAATCACGTGTCCGCTTATATACACCAGATTACATCGGCGTTAGAGAACCACAATATACAACAGCTGTTGGCCTTATAAGATATGCCTATAAAGAAGATCTTTTCTATGGTAAAATTGGCGATAGCCATGCATTATCTCAAATGGCACAAAATGAAGTAGTAGCTAGTACTAAAAAACAAAAACAACCACAAAAAAATTCAAACAATGAAAACAAAGAGAGTGCAATGAGTAAGGCGAAGAAACTTTTTGACAAGTTCTTTGAATGAGAAAACTTTATCATAGTTGAAAGATATAGGAGGCAATAGCATGTTAGAATTTGAAACAAATGAAGATCAATTAGCAATTATTAAAGTTATTGGAGTCGGTGGCGGCGGAAATAATGCAGTAAACCGAATGATTGAACATGGTGTTCAAGGGGTAGATTTTATTGCTGTAAATACAGATGCTCAAGCCCTTAATATGTCAAAAGCTGAAGTGAAGCTTCAAATTGGTGGTAAACTTACTAGAGGATTGGGAGCAGGTGCTAACCCAGAGGTAGGAAAAAAAGCAGCAGAAGAAAGCAAAGAATTAATAGAAGAAGCGCTTAGAGGAGCTGACATGGTTTTCGTAACTGCTGGAATGGGTGGCGGAACTGGTACAGGAGCAGCGCCTGTAATAGCTCAAATAGCACGTGATCTAGGTGCTTTGACTGTAGGAGTAGTAACACGCCCATTTACGTTTGAAGGCCGTAAGCGCTCTACACAAGCTGTAGGCGGGATTGGCATGATGAAAGAAGCAGTTGATACTCTAATTGTTATCCCTAACGATCGTCTGTTAGAGATTGTAGACAAAAATACGCCAATGCTGGAAGCATTTAGAGAAGCTGACAATGTTCTTCGTCAAGGTGTCCAAGGTATCTCTGATTTAATTGCAGTTCCAGGTCTTATTAACTTAGACTTTGCTGATGTTAAGACAATTATGTCTAACAAAGGAGCAGCCCTTATGGGTATCGGTATTTCTGCTGGAGAAAATCGAGCAGCTGAAGCGGCTAAAAAGGCAATTTCTAGTCCATTACTGGAAACTTCAATTGATGGGGCGACAGGGGTATTGATGAATATCACCGGCGGATCTAATCTTTCCTTATTTGAAGTACAAGAAGCTGCTGATATCGTAGCGTCTGCTTCAGATGAAGAAGTGAACATGATCTTTGGTTCGGTTATTAATGATAACCTAAAAGATGAAATTGTGGTAACAGTTATCGCAACTGGCTTTAATGAAGAAGTAATCATGCAAAAACAACCAAGAGGGACGGGCTTTGGAGCTGCACGTGCACAACAAGCAGCTACAACACAGCGTGAAACTAGAAAAGAAGAGCCGCAGACTCAGTCGCAGCAACCTTCTTTCCAGCAGGAACGCCCAGCTCCAACTCATAATCATAATCACCAAGATGATGCTTTAGATATACCTACATTTTTAAGAAATCGTAATCGCAGAAACTAATATTTTCATAGTTTAATACATTCACTGTCATTTTAGAATGACTCAGGCTATAGACATTTCAAAGAAATTTGAAATGTTCAGACTGTAGACAAACTCCAAAAACTGTTGGAGTTTGCCTACAGTCTTTTTTCTTTTAAAAGGCTCTACAATAAATGTTGGGGTCTTGAAACAATTGAGAGCATAAAAAAAGCACA
>JBEMAY010000073.1:0-15004 GCA_040274765.1 Psychrobacillus sp. | reverse complement strand
TGAAAAAGAAGGCTTTGAAATAACCTATTTGCCAGTAAATAGTTCCGGATTAATCAGTATAGATGACTTGAAAAACGCTTTAAGAAAAGATACTATTTTAGTTTCTATTATGTTTGCCAATAACGAGATAGGAACGGTTCAACCTATTAAAGAAATTGGCAGCTTATTAAAGGATCATCAAGCATACTTCCACACAGATGCGGTACAAGCATACGGAAGTGTTTCAATTGATGTGAAAGAGTACTCTATTGATTTACTGAGTGTCTCTAGTCATAAGATTAATGGACCAAAAGGAATTGGGTTTTTATATCAAAACAAAGACATCTACCTGAAGCCAATATTTTATGGTGGACAACAGGAACGTAAAAAACGTGCAGGTACTGAAAATGTTCCGGCTATAGTTGCCTTTGCAAAAGCAGTAGAAATAAAGCAACAAAACATGGAACTAAACGATGAACATTATCGTACGCTACGTGATCTATTTGTTAAGCAATTAAAAACAAACGGAGTAAAGTTTAAAATAAATGGCTCATTAGAAAATCTACTACCTCACGTAGTAAATTTGAGTATTCCAGAAACGGATGTAGAGACGTTTCTCGTTCAATTAGATTTAGCTGGAATTGATGCTTCAAGCGGCTCTGCTTGTACAGCAGGCTCTATAGACCCTTCGCACGTCTTAGTAGCTATGTATGGGGAAAAAACGCCTGAACTTAGAAATTCCGTGAGATTTAGTTTTGGCTTAAACAATACAAAAGAAGAAGTAATAGAAGCGGCCAATAAAATAAGTAAAATTATTCTTGGATAACTGAAAAGAGTGAGTTAAATGATGAAGAAAAAAGAAGATACAAGAGTAGTGGTTGGTATGTCTGGAGGAGTGGATTCCTCCGTAGCAGCTTATCTACTAAAAGAGCAAGGTTACGATGTCATCGGGATATTTATGAAAAACTGGGATGACACCGACGAAAATGGTGTCTGTACAGCAACAGAAGATTACGAAGATGTTATAAAGGTTTGTAATCAAATTGGTATTCCTTATTATGCAGTTAATTTTGAAAAGCAGTATTGGGATAAAGTATTCTCATACTTCCTAGAAGAATATAAGGCAGGTAGAACGCCAAATCCTGATGTAATGTGTAATAAAGAAATTAAGTTTAAAGCGTTTTTAGAGTACGCATTGGCACTTGGTGCTGATTATCTTGCAACAGGGCACTATGCTCAAGTGGAAGTAAGAGAAGGCCAAACTAGAATGCTACGTGGTAAAGATAACAACAAAGACCAAACGTATTTCTTGAACCAGTTAAACCAAGAGCAATTAGAAAAGGTCATGTTCCCAATAGGGCACTTAGAGAAGAAAAAAGTCCGTGAGATAGCATTAGAGCAGGGGCTAGCAACTGCGACTAAGAAAGACTCAACTGGCATTTGTTTCATAGGCGAACGAAATTTCAAAGAGTTTTTAAGTCAATACCTACCAGCTAAACAAGGTACAATGGAAACAATGGACGGAAAAGTAATGGGCAAACATGATGGCTTGATGTATTACACAATAGGACAACGTCATGGTTTAGGCATAGGCGGAGCAGGAGACCCTTGGTTTGTTATCGGAAAAGATCTAGCAAGAAATGTTTTATTAGTTGGACAAAATATTAATAATGATGCATTGTTCTCTACAAGTCTAACAGCCACGGATCTATCCTTTACAACTACATTAGATAAACCATCTTCCTTTACGTGCACAGCGAAATTCCGCTACCGTCAGGAAGATGTCGGAGTTCACGTAGAGCTACTGTCTGACAATCGTGTTCGTGTCGTATTCGATCAGCCGGTTCGTGCCATTACTCCAGGACAAGCAGTTGTTTTCTATCAAGGAGATGAGTGTCTTGGTGGAGCGACTATTGACGAGGTTTTTAAAGATGGACTTAAATTGGATTACGTTGGTTAATGGAGGTATTGGATTTGAATTACAATGAACTAGGGATACAAGCAATACAAGAAGAAAACTATGAAAAAGCAGCAGAGTTATTTAACAAAGCAATTGAAGAAAACCCTGAGGAATCAATTGGTTTTATAAACTTTGGAAATCTATTAGCTTCTATGAATGAAAATGAACGTGCAGAACGTTTTTTTCAAAAGGCAATCACATTAGATGAAAAAGCTGCGACAGCGTTTTATAGCTTAGCTAATTTGTATTATAATACGGAGCGCTTTGAAGAAGCAGCTAAGCTTTATGAAAAAGCAATTACAAATGGTATTGAAGGTCCAGATGCTTATTTCATGCTTGGAAAAAGCTTTCAAAAGGTCGATCATACGAAGCTTGCACTTCCATATCTTCAAAGAGCTTATGAATTAGACCAGACACAAGATATTCAGATTAAACTAACATATGGTATTGCTCTGGCAAGCCTAGAAATGTTCGATATAGCAGAACCAATTTTTAAAGAGATATTAGAGCTAGACCCAGAAAACGCGGATGCCCATTACAATATGGGAGTTTTATATGCGGTATCTACATCTGACACAGAAAGCGCTCTTAAACATCTAAAAGCTGCTTTTACAATACAACCAAACTATGATCAAGCTAGATATGTATACGATATGATTTCACTACGCAATTAGGAAGTTAGGAGACGATTGAAATGACAAATGAAATAAATAACGAAAAACAATTTATATCAGGTCGACCAATCGTCTCTATCTTTCATAATCCCCAAAATCTATTCTCCATAATTAAACTAAAGATAAAATCCACTAATACTACATACACAGATAAAGAAATAATCGTTACAGGTTATTTCCCTCAGTTAGTTTTAGAAGAAGCGTATAAATTTACAGGTGTTATTAAAAATCACCCAAAGTATGGAATACAGTTTCAAGTCGAAACGTTCCAAAAGGAAGTCCCTGCAACTGAGACAGGGATTGTTCATTATCTATCTAGTGATATGTTTCCCGGGATAGGTAGGAAGACAGCTGAGCTCATAGTTAAGAAGCTTGGAGATAATGCGATTAATCGAATTTTAGATGATCCGGCAGCTCTAGATGTTATTCCAAAGCTAGGGGAAGATAAAAAACAAACTATTAGAGCAACATTAGAACAAAATTTAGGCTTGGAAAAGGTTATGATCCAGCTAAATGAGTGGGGTTTTGGTCCCCAAGTTGCAATGAAAATCTATCAGGCATATAGAGAAGAAACAATTACTAAGCTTACAGAAAACCCATATCGTCTAATAGAAGATGTTGAGGGAGTTGGTTTTGTAAGGGCTGACGAATTAGGTTACAAGCTCGGGATAAAGGGAAATCATCCAGACCGTATAAAAGCAGCGATCTACCATTTGCTTCAAACTTCTTCGCTTAGTGAGGGCCATGTCTTTCAATATGCGGAGCAGCTCTTAGAAGACGTTAAAAGAATGCTTGAAAATGCACAAAGAGAGGAAATCTCTTATGAGTCAATAACCCAATGTTGTATAGAGCTAGCTGAAGAAAGTAGGATTGTTGGAGAGGTAAATAAATTTTATATCCCATCCCTTTATTTTTCAGAGGTAGGCATCAGCTCCAAGGTAGAAACTTTACTAATGGCTAAAGATATTCACCAATTTCCTTTAAAAGAAATTAAGAAGCATTTAGGTCCTTTAGAGAAACGTCTTGGTGTTAAGTATGCTAATACACAAATGAAGGCCATTGAAACGGCTCTCAATTCGAATATTACCTTATTGACTGGTGGTCCTGGTACTGGGAAAACCACTGTTGTAAGAGGAATTGTAGAGCTATACGCTGAATTGCACGGACTTTCTCTCGATCCAAAGGAATGGGCCAAGGAACAAAAGCCTTTTCCAATTGTTCTTGCTGCACCTACTGGAAGAGCTGCGAAGCGTTTAAGTGAATCTACCGAACTGCCTGCAATGACAATTCATAGATTACTTGGATTCAATGGTCAAGAGGACAACGATACCGAAGGCAAGGAAATTGAAGGTAGATTAGTTATTATTGATGAGACCTCTATGCTCGATACTTGGCTAGGTTATCAACTTTTAAAAGCTATCCCTAAAGATGCACAGGTTATTTTTGTTGGAGACCAAGATCAGCTGCCACCTGTTGGCCCTGGTCAGGTATTAAAGGATTTACTTGCCTCTAAAAGAATTCCTACGGTCGAACTTGTCGATATTTATCGTCAGTCAGAGGGTTCGTCTATTATTGAATTAGCACATGAAATGAAGCAAGGAAGTGTACCTGCTACTCTTACTGCTAAAACAAAAGATCGATCCTTTATCAAGGCATCGACCGAACAAATACCTAAAGTAGTAGAACAGGTGCTAAAAGCGGCATTATCTAAAGGTCAGTCCATTCGAGAAATACAAGTGCTAGCTCCAATGTATCGCGGTCCTGCAGGTATTGATGCGCTAAATAAAATGATTCAAGAAATGGTCAATCCGAATACAGATGGAACACGTAAGGAAATGACCTTTGGAGATACCATTTATCGGATAGGAGACAAAGTACTCCAGCTAGTAAATCAGCCGGAAAGTAATGTGTTTAATGGTGATATGGGGGAAGTAGTTGCTATATTTAGAGCCAATGAAACCGTGGAAAAGAAAGAGATGCTTGTTGTTTCTTTTGATGGCAATGAAGTGACATATGAAAAGAATGACTTAAATCAAATAACACTGGCGTATTGTTGCTCGGTACATAAATCGCAGGGCAGCGAGTTCCAAACGGTTATTATGCCGGTGACTAGAAGCTATATGAAGATGCTTAGACGTAACTTGCTTTACACAGGCATCACTCGTGCTAAAAACTTCTTAATTCTTTGTGGAGATCCAGACGTTTTTAAATTTGGTGTCGAACGAACGGATGACCTGCAGCGATTAACCACATTAAAAGAACGCCTGTCGGCTGAAGAAACGAAGGAAGAGACAAAACGAACAGAAACTATAAATAGTACGGAAGAGACTTTATCTGTCTCTGCCGAAGCAGATGATATGGAAGCAAACTACTTATCTGCAGATAATTATCATTTAATTGACCCTCTTGTAGGTATGAAGGGGATTACCCCATACGAGTTCTTAGATACAGATTGACATAGTACAAATTGTTAATTATAATCAAAATTGCATATAAAAACATGATGACGGAGAAAGTACTGTTGTTACCTGAAGAGAGAAGGATTCCCTTGGCTGAAAGAATCCCCAGAGTATAACAATTGGGAAAGCTACTCCTGAGTGCAGTTAATACCTGCCGTAAATCTGCGTTAAGGATTCTTAAGAGACATAATAGGTTGTATTCTATTGTGTAACTAGGGTGGTACCGCGAAATAATAGCTTTCGTCCCTTTTTGGGATGAAGGCTTTTTTTATTTTATTTTGCACAGCGTCAAATCTTTTGTAAAAGAGGAATTATTTTATTAGGAGGAATAAATGATGAAACATTTAACTGGTTCTCAAATTAGACAAATGTACTTAGACTTTTTTATAGAAAAAGGTCACTCGCAAGAACCGTCAGCACCACTTGTACCGATTAATGACCCTTCACTTCTTTGGATCAACAGTGGAGTGGCTACTTTAAAAAAATATTTTGATGGCCGTGTAATTCCTGAAAATCCAAGAATTACGAATGCTCAAAAATCGATTCGTACTAATGATATTGAAAACGTAGGAAAAACAGCAAGACACCATACGTTCTTTGAAATGCTTGGAAACTTCTCCATCGGTGAATATTTTAAAAAAGAAGCAATTCACTGGGCTTGGGAATTTTTGACGGATGAAAAATGGATGGCCTTTGAACCTGAAAAGCTATCAATAACTGTCCACCCTGAAGATGAAGAGGCATACGTTATTTGGAAGGACGAAATTGGTATTCCAGAAGAACGCATTATTCGTTTAGAAGGGAATTTCTGGGATATAGGAGAAGGGCCAAGTGGACCTAACTCAGAAATATTCTATGATCGTGGAGAATCTTATGGGAATGATATAAATGATCCTGAGCTTTATCCAGGTGGAGAAAATGAACGGTATTTAGAAATTTGGAATTTAGTTTTCTCTGAGTTTAACCATAACCCAGATCACACATATACACCGTTACCAAAACAAAACATCGATACGGGAATGGGCTTGGAGCGTATGGCAAGCGTTGTACAAAATGTTCCTACTAACTTTGACACAGACCTATTCATGCCAATTATCGAGCAAACTGAAACAATTGCAGGCAAGAAATACCGTCAAAATAACGAAAGTGACGTAGCGTTCAAAGTAATTTCTGACCATATTCGTACGGTTGCATTTGCTATTGGAGATGGTGCTTTACCTTCCAATGAAGGACGTGGCTATGTTTTAAGAAGACTTCTACGCAGAGCTGTCCGTTTTGCAAAACAATTAGGTATCGATCAACCATTTTTATTCGAGCTTGTACCTGTAGTTGGGGAAATAATGAAAGATTTTTATCCAGAAGTTACAGAGAAAAAAGAATTCATCATGCGTGTTATTAAAACAGAGGAAGAGAGATTCCATGAAACTCTACATGATGGGCTTAGTATTTTAGAAAAAGTAATCGCTGAGCAACGTGCAAAAGGGGAATCATTTATTCCTGGAACAACTACTTTTACACTTTATGACACATACGGCTTCCCGATTGAGTTAACAGAGGAATATGCAGAGGAAGCAAATATGACAGTCGATCATGATGGCTTTAAATCAGAAATGGAAGCACAGCGTTCAAGAGCACGTGCAGCTCGTCAAAACGTAGATTCAATGCAAGTGCAGTCTGCTGTTTTTAGTGACTTACAAGATGACAGTGAATTTGTAGGCTACGATACGTTAAGTGTTACTACAAAAGTCTCCTCAATTGTGCTAGGGCAGGAATTAGTGAATTCTGCGCAAGAAGGCGATGAAGTAAAAATTATATTGACTCAAACACCTTTCTACGCGGAAAGTGGTGGTCAAATAGCAGATCATGGAACGATTGAAAACGATAATTTCCGTGGTTTTGTAAAGGATGTTCAAAAAGCTCCAAATGGTCAAAATCTGCACACTGTAGTTATCGAGACCGGAGAATTGACAGCCGGTGCTGACATTGTAGCAACAGTAGACTATACATTAAGAGGTCATACGATAAAGAATCACTCGGCAACGCATATTCTTCATCAAGCTTTAAAGGATGTTCTAGGAACACATGTAAACCAAGCGGGTTCCTATGTTGGACCAGACCGTCTACGTTTTGACTTTTCACATTTTGGGCAAGTAACGAAAGAAGAGTTAGAAACAATTGAGCGTATAGTTAACGAAAAGGTGTGGGATAATATCCCGGTAGTAACTGGATACCACAATATTGAAGAAGCTAAAAATATGGGTGCTATGGCTCTATTTGGTGAAAAGTATGGAGAGATTGTAAGAGTTGTTCAAATGGGAGCTTATTCACTAGAGCTTTGCGGTGGTGTGCACGTTAAAAATACGTCCGAAATAGGCTACTTTAAAATCCTTTCTGAAAGCGGGATTGGAGCAGGGACTCGTCGTATTGAAGCTGTTACTGGAAAAGGCGCATTTGAGGTTATTAAAGAAGAAGAATTGATTCTTACAGAAGCAGCTTCACTAGTAAAAGCTCAACCAAAGGACTTGGTTATGAAAGTATCTCAATTACTAAGTGAACTAAAAAATATCCAACGAGAAAATGAATCTCTATCTGCTAAAATCGCAAATAGCCAGGCATCTTCTGTATTATCATCAGCTCAAACTATTAACGGCATTACAGTACTTTCTGTAAAGGTTGAAGCAAAGGATAATAATCAACTAAGACAAATGATGGATGATTTAAAACAAAAAATGGATAATGCTATCATAGTTTTGGGAGCTGTGAACGAGGAAAAAGTAATGATTTCTGCTGGAGTGACTAAAGATTTAGTAGGTGGGAACTACCATGCTGGAAATATTGTCAAACTAGTTGCCGAACAGTGTGGAGGCAAAGGTGGGGGTCGTCCTGACTTTGCAATGGCTGGGGCTAAAGACGCAAGCCAGCTTGAAGGAGCTCTTAAATCAGTTTACGATTATATCAAATCAGTTTAAACTATTTCAAAAATAGGGTATACTTAACAAATAACTAAGCAAACATTATTACCAATTTGAAAGCGAGGTGCTGATCATGAGTTCATTTGATAAAACAATGAAATTCAATTTCCCAGAGGAATCGATGGAACAAGAAGTCAAACATGTGATGCTTCAGGTTCACTCTGCACTAGAGGAAAAAGGATATAACTCTATAAATCAAATTGTTGGCTATTTACTTTCTGGTGATCCAGCTTATATTCCTCGCCATCAAGATGCTCGAAATATGATTCGTAAATTAGAACGAGATGAAATTTTAGAGGAGCTAGTAAAGTTCTATATTAAAAAGAATAATGAGGCGTAAATATGAGAATAATGGGTTTAGATGTCGGTTCTCGCACCGTGGGCATTGCTATTAGTGATGCTCTAGGTTGGACAGCCCAAGGAATTGAAACGATTAAAATTAACGAGGATGCACAAGATTTTGGAATGGATCGAATTGATGAATTGGTAAAACAGCATCAAGTGAGTGAATTCGTTGTAGGTTTTCCTAAAAACATGAATAATTCTATTGGTCCGCGTGCAGAGGCTTCGGAGCAATTTGCTAAGCTGTTAACTGATAAATATAACTTTCCAGTAACATTATGGGATGAAAGATTGACAACAATGGCTGCAGAACGTATGTTAATAGATGCGGATGTTAGTCGTAAAAAACGAAAGCTAGTTATCGACAAGATGGCGGCTGTAATGATTTTACAAGGATATCTTGATAGAAAAAACAGATGAGGTGACTACAAATGGACCACGGACAAGAAAATATCACAATCGTTGATGAAAACGGAAATGAGCAGCTTTGTAACGTATTATTTACATTTGAATCAGAAGAATTCGGTAAATCTTATGTACTTTACTACCCAATTGGTGCTGAAGAGGATGAGAACGAAGAAATAGAAATTCACGCATCATCTTTCACACCAAATGAAAATGGGGAAGATGGAGATTTACTTCCAATCGAATCAGAATCCGAGTGGGATATGATCGAAGAAATGTTAAACACATTTTTAGATGAGACAGAAGAAGACGAAGACTAATTCAATTTGAAAAGGATGGACTGAGTATTCTCATGCCATCCTTTTTCTTTTTGCAACGCTTCATGTATAATAAGGGAGAATAAAGGGGGCTAGCCCGTGGAAAATAAATCAAAAAAAGAGATAATGTTTGAACAAATGAAAAACAAAAAAAAGGAAGTAAAACTTGTTAGAAAGATAGTATTGATAATAGCATTGGTTCTTTTAGTTGTAATTGCTGTTGCTGGTTTTACTGGCTATAACTATGTAAAAGGGGCACTTTCACCAATGGATCCAGACTCCACTGAAAAAGTGACGGTAGAGATTCCAATTGGCTCTGGTATCGACAGTATTTCCTCTACTCTCGAGAAAAATGGATTAATAAAAAATGCTAAAATTTTTAAATACTACGTTAAGTTTAATAACCAATCTGATTTTCAAGCAGGTACATATGCTTTGTCTAAGGATATGACTTTAGATGAAATTATCGAAAGTCTTAAGACTGGTAAAATTTATAGAGAGCCATTGTTAACCTTGACCATTCCTGAGGGATTAACTCTAGAGCAAATTGGTGATGTAGTGGAAAAGAAGACTGGAAATTCTTCGAAAGAATTCTTTGAGTTAGTTACTAACGAAGAATTTGTTGATCGAATGATAAGTAAATATCCCACATTACTAACTGAAGAAATCAAAGGTGAAAATATTCGATACGCTTTAGAGGGTTATTTGTATCCATCGACATATCCATTTTACGAAGAAAAGCCTACTAATGAGGAAATAGCAGAAATGTTATTAGCCCAAACAGATAAAGCATTGGCTCCTTATTATGAAATGCTACAGGCAGAAGAAAAGTCTGTTCATTGGCTTCTAACCTTTGCTTCCTTATTGGAGGAAGAGGCAACTGCTCAAACAGATCGTGAAAAAATAGCGAGCGTCTTCTTTAATCGTTTAGAAATTGACATGCCGTTACAAACTGACCCAACTGTACTCTATGCCTTAGGAAGTCATAAGGATCGCGTACTATTTGAGGATTTAGAAATTGACAATCCATATAATACGTACCAAAACAAAGGGCTACCACCAGGTCCAATTGCAAATGCAGGGAAAATGTCCATTGAGGCAACTTTAGATCCCGAGAAGACAGAATACTTTTATTTCCTAGCGGATAAAGAAGGAAAAAATCACTTTTCTAAGACGTATGATGAGCATCTTCAAAAAATTGACGAACATTTAAAATAATAAGCCTGCAGGAGAAGGAAGGTTATCGCTTTCCTTCTCCTGCTATGTTATTATAAGATGGGTTTTTTAAGATTTAGGTTATATTTGTCTGTTGATTATCGCTACACATAGGAGTAGAATTTCGAGAAGCAGAGATATTACCTAATTACATAACGAAATAACCTTGCATCTAAAAGGAGTAAAGCTATGAACATCAGTGAAGATTTTATGAAAAATCTAATAAGGCCGAGAGATCCGATCTTTATAGAAATGGAGAGCTATGCAAAAGAAAACCACGTGCCTATAATGCAACTGTCTGGAATGGAAGTATTGCTTCAGCTACTCTCTCTACAAAAGCCTAACTCTATTTTAGAACTAGGAACAGCTATCGGTTATTCTTCTATGCGCATGGCCGATAAACTTGACGCCGCTATTGTTACAGTAGAGCGTGACGAGCAAAAGGCGCTACTTGCTAAAGATTATATCAATCGAGCTAACTTGGCGGAACGTATTCAAGTCATTGTCGGAGACGCCTTAGAATTAAATGAGGAAGTTTTTAATGATTTAAGATTTGATGCCATTTTTATAGATGCCGCAAAAGGACAATATAAAAAATTCTTCGAAAAATACGCACCTTTGTTAAACGATAGGGGCGTTATTTACTGTGATAATATATTGTTAAATGGTCTTTCAGAGCTACCACTAGAAGAAGTTCCGAGAAGAAAAAGAACAATGGTGCGTAACCAGCACCAGTTTATGGAATGGTTAATGCAGCATCCAGACTATGATACAGCATTCTTTCCAGTGGGAGACGGGATGCTAGTAAGTATAAAGAGGTGATCAGTATGAAAAGAGCAGAATTACTAGTGACACCTAAAAATGTGGAGCATATTCAAGAGCTTATTCAAGCAGGTGCGGATGCATTTTTAGTTGGAGAACAGTATTTTGGTTTAAGGCTTGCAGGAGAATTTACTTTAGATGATATCCAAGCAGCGACTAAGCTAGTAAAAGAGCATAATAAAAAAATATATGTTGCCATGAACGGTATATTCCACAATGACAAGGTAGATGAGCTGGGACCTTACATGAAGAAAATACAAGAAATTGGTGTAGATGCTATTGTATTTGGAGATCCAGCAGTAATTATCGCTAGAAGAGAAGCGGCAGTTACATTGCCTCTTCATTGGAATACTGAGCAAACAGCTACTAACTTCTTTACAGCAAACTATTGGGGTAAGCGTGGTTCTACAAGAGCAGTTTTAGCTCGTGAGCTTAGCTTGGAAGAGGTTATTGAAATAAAGGAAAATGCAGAAGTCGAAATAGAGGCACAGGTACATGGGATGACGTGCATGTTTCAGTCTAAGCGCTCTTTAATCGGTAACTATTTTCTTTTTCAAGATAAAGCAATGGAAGTAGAAAACCGCTCTCAAAATAAAAATATGTTTTTACATGATAAAGAACGCTCTAACAAATATCCGATTTTTGAAGACCTAAATGGAACCCATATTTTTAGCCCGAATGATATTTGTATGATTGATGAGCTAGATGAATTTTTAGATGCAGGTGTGGATAGCTTGAAAATTGATGGCATTCTTCATGAAACGTCCTATGTAACTGAAGTAACTAGCTATTATCGTCAAGCAATAGATGCTTACTATGAATCCCGTTCAGCCTATAAAGAGATTAAAAAGGAACTATTTAAGAAAATTGAAGCTATTCAACCTCCACTTAGACCTTTGGATACCGGATTCTATTTTAAGGAAACAGTATACTAATTGTGTAGCTCTTAGCTGAAATTATTTTCGGTTCAGAAAGGACAGAATTCATGTGATAAACACGAAAATAGATGAAATTAGTGAATTAGTCGACGGCAAACGTGTCATTACGAAAAAGCCTGAATTATTGGCTCCTGCTGGTAGTCTTGAAAAATTAAAGATAGCAGTTCATTATGGTGCCGATGCCGTATTTATAGGTGGTCGAGAGTTTGGCTTGCGTTCAAACGCAGGTAACTTCTCCATTGAGGAAATGCGTGAGGGTGTCGAGTTTGCCAGTCGATATGGAGCTAAAATTTACGTTACAACTAATATCTTTGCTCATAACGAAAATATGGATGGACTTGAGGAGTACTTACAATCAATAGAGGATGCAGGTGTGACGGGGATTATAGTTGCCGATCCCTTAATTATAGAAACTTGTAGGGACGCAGCTCCTAAGCTAGAAATCCATCTAAGCACTCAACAATCGCTTTCTAACTGGAAAGCCGTCCAATATTGGAAAGAAGAGGGCTTACACCGAGTTGTTCTAGCTCGTGAAACAAGTGGTGAAGAAATAAAGCTTATGAAAGAAAAAGTGGATATAGAGATTGAAACCTTTATCCATGGCGCTATGTGTATAGCATATAGCGGTAGATGTACCCTCTCTAATCATATGACTGCTCGTGATTCGAATCGCGGTGGATGTTGCCAATCCTGTCGATGGGACTATGATCTGTACGAGGCAAGCTCGAATGGAGAAGAAAAAGCACTATTCCAAGAGGAGGATACTCCGTTTGCTATGAGTCCAAAAGACTTGAAGTTAGTAGAATCTATCCCTAAAATGATTGAAATGGGAATTGATTCACTAAAAGTGGAAGGTCGTATGAAATCTATTCACTATATTGCAACTGTAATAAGTGTATATCGTAAAGTCATCGATGCTTATTGTGCCGACCCAGCAAACTTTGTGATGAAGCAGGAATGGTTAGAAGAGCTAGAAAAATGTGCAAATCGAGAAGCGGATACAGCATTCTTTGAGGGAGAACCTGGCGTCGAACAGCAAATGTATGGTGTTCACGACAAAAAATTAGGATACGACTTCGTGGGGCTCGTATTAGATTATAACGATGAAACACAAGTAGTGACATTGCAGCAGAGAAACTACTTCAAGCCAGGTGATGAAGTAGAGTTCTTTGGTCCAGAAATCGACAACGTACGATTAGTAATTGGTGAACTTAAAAATGAAAAGGGAAAAGTTCTCGATGCAGCAAGACATCCCTTAGAAATAGTCCAATTTACTTGTCCGACAAAATTATATTCAAACAACATGATGAGGAAGGGGTTAAACTAATGGCTAAACGTACTCCGCTTATCATAGGGATCACTGGTGGTTCCGGTTCTGGAAAAACCAGCGTTACCCAAGCAATTAGTGAAGTTTTTAAAGACCATTCTGTAGTAGTTATTGAACAAGATTATTATTATAAAGATCAAAGCCATTTAGAATTTGAAGAAAGATTAAATACAAATTATGATCATCCCTTTGCTTTTGACAATGACCTACTTATTCAGCATGTTAACGATCTGCTGAACGACAAAGCGATTGAAAAGCCAATTTATGATTATGCTCAGCATACGCGTTCCAGTGAAACGGTCTTAATCCAACCAAAGGATGTCATTATTTTAGAAGGCATTCTCGTGCTAGAGGACGAGCGTTTAAGAAATCTCATGGATATTAAACTGTTTGTAGACACGGACTCAGATTTACGTATTATACGAAGAATTTTACGTGACATTCACGAGAGGGGCCGCACGGTAGAATCTGTTGTCGAACAATATCTTACGGTTGTACGTCCTATGCATAATCAGTTTATAGAACCGACTAAAAGATATGCGGATGTAATCATTCCAGAAGGTGGCCAAAATGAGGTTGCTATCGATTTAATGGTTACAAAAATAAAAACTATTCTTGAAACTAATGCTATTGTATAATATGATGATGAAAGATTTACAAATATTTCATTAAATTCATATCATTTTAACTTAAAGCATATGAATAGGAAATGTATGTTTATAAAGAGGGTATTTAAAGGAGTGTATGGAAGTGTCAACTGAGAAACAATTTCCGATGACTGTTGCAGGTAAGCGTAAACTAGAAGAAGAATTAGAAATGTTAAAAACAGTAAAACGAAAAGAAGTTGTAGAACGTATTAAAATTGCACGTAGCTTTGGTGATTTATCTGAGAACTCAGAGTACGATTCTGCTAAAGAAGACCAAGCATTTGTAGAAGGAAGAATCTCTACAATTGAATCCATGATTCGAAATGCAGTAATTATCGAGGAAGAAGATAATAATGATATTGTCTCTTTAGGTAAAACGGTAACATTTATTGAGATTCCTGATGGAGACGAAGAAAGCTATACAATCGTTGGCTCTGCTGAAGCTGATCCTTTAGAAGGACTTATCTCCAACGATTCTCCTATTGCTAAAGGTTTACTTGGCAAAACAACTGGAGATAAAGTTAAGATCCTTACTCCTGGTGGAGAAATGGACGTAGAAATTATTTCAATCTCATAAAGAGACAATATATTTGCAAAATGAGGAGTAGACATTTAGATGTCTACTCCTCATTTCAGACTGTAGACAAGCTTCAAAAATTTTGGAGTTTGCCTACAGTCTTTTTTCTTTTAAAATAGAAGTAACCCGAGGAAGAGTTGAGTTCCGCTGCGAACGGACGCTTTCAGCGGGCACGGCTTAGGCCAACAGGATGTTGGTCAGGAAAACGTTGTCACACGATGTGACATCGTTTTCCTTCCTTGAAACTCTCTCGCTGCGCTCTATCCAGGGTCTTCAGCTCGCGCTGTTCCCACTGGAGCATTCCTGTATTATAACTTTAAGGGCACTTGAAAAAAAAAGAACCCTCTTATATGATGCTAGAGTAACAACC
>JBEMAY010000072.1:0-15656 GCA_040274765.1 Psychrobacillus sp. | reverse complement strand
TTTTTTTCTGAGAATCGATTGCTGATATTCCTACATTTACTTCCCCCGTATCTACTAGGTCCTCAATTAGATGGGATTCTTCCACCCGAATATTGATCTCTAGGTCTGGATGACGCTTTAAAAAAGTCTTTAAAAAGTAAGGAAGGATTGTCTCTGCCATAAGCGGAGAAATGGCAATAGTCCATTTTCTACGGTACCCTTGTGCGAATGCACGTACATTGTTGACGCTATAATCTGTCTGTTGGACAAGCCGAATAGCTTCTGGAAGAAAAAATTTACCTGCCTCTGAAAGAGAAACACGATTGTTTACTCGATCGAAAAGAGGGGTACCTAAATATTCTTCAAGTAATTTAATATGGACAGTAACACTTGGCTGTGAAACCATTAATTTTTCAGAGGCCTTTCGAAAATTCAAGGTTTCTGCTGCTACACAAAATGTTTTTAACCAATGATATTCCATATAAACACCTACTCATTTAATTTTTTTAATTAATATAATTATATATATTTAATTTTTATTATCAATGTTTTGAAATATAATAAAGAAAAAGGAGGCGTTTCGTATGTTTCAAAAGGGACTAAAAGATGTAGTTGCCGTTCATACAAAGATCGCATCAGTTGATGGAGAGAAGGGTGAGCTTAGATACCGTGGAGTAAAGGTGGAAGAGCTTATAAATGAAGGGACATTTGAAGATGTCGCAAGCTTTTTATGGACTGGGGAAAGAGCAAATACAAATGTGGCATCATTAAAAGAATATAGGGTGTTACCAAACCATGTAATCGCCATTATGGATTCTCTTCCAGGCGAAGTTTCTTTAATGGATGCCATGAGAACAGCAATATCTGCCTATGCACATACAGAATTTAAGGATAAAACGCTAGAGGAGCAGGCAGTGATTTTAACGGCTGCATTGCCAGTTATCATTGCAAGGCATTACCGCAATCAAAAAGGATTACCAATAGTTGAACCTAAACAGGATCTCAACCATACAGCAAACTATTTGTGGATGTTAAATGGGGAAGTGCCATCAGATGTACAAGTAGAGGCACTTGAAACTTATTTAAAGCTAACGATGGAGCATGGTTTGAATGCATCGACATTTGCTGCTCGAGTAACTATTTCAACAGAGTCCGATTTAACTGCAGCAGTAACATCAGCATTAGGAACAATGAAGGGACCTTTGCATGGAGGAGCTCCTTCTGGAGTAATTTCACTACTCAATGAGTTTAGGAATCCTACAATGATTAGAGATATTGTAAGAGACAAGATTATGAGCGGAGAAAAAATAATGGGCTTTGGTCACCGCATTTATAAAACGGAAGACCCTCGATCTATTTTACTTAGAGATAAATGCTTGAATCTGCAAGGGAAAGATCCTTGGTTAGACATAGCGACTATAGCAGAAAAAGAGATTATTGAGTTACTGGAAGAACATAAGCCGGGGCGCAAGTTATACACGAATGTAGAATATTATGCTGCTGCTATCATGCGTTCTATTGATATGCCAGCCGAGCTTTTTACGCCAACATTTAGTGCAGCAAGAATGGTAGGATGGACAGCCCATGCAATCGAACAAATCAGAGACAATACTATTTTCCGCCCTCAGTCCATTTATGTAGGGGAAGTAAAATAAGTAAAAAATATGGAGGTTCTTGACAATTGTCAGGAACCTTTTTACTTTTATTAAGATAAGTTTTACATTTCTATCCAGTCGATATTACGAAATGCAATGTTAATTTAGATAATTCTAAGATAAAATGGTAAAAGATATTTATAATTTCATAATATTTAGAGCTTTTATTTTAGTAAAGATTAACTGTTGCTTTTTATACATTAGGGGGGACATATATGAATAAAAAAATAGCTATAGTAACAGGAGCAAGCAATAAAAGAGACATTGGTACTGCTATATGTCGAAAGTTAGCCACCAAAGGTATAGACATATTCTTTACTTATTGGAAGGCAGAGAAAGAGTGGATTCACCAATTCAAGCAAGAAATAAATAAATTAGGTGTCCGTTGTGTAGGATTAGAAGTAGATTTATCTGCAAGCGAGGCTTTCTTACTTGTCCTTGATTCAGTTGAGGAGAAATTAGGTAAGCCTTCTATTCTCGTTAACAATGCCGCTCATTCAACAAATGACGGATATTTGAAATTAGACAGCAAGACGATAGATGATCATTATGCAGTTAACATGAGAACAGTATTTATGTTAAGCGTAGAATTTGCGAAGCGTAGCGAAAATAGTGAATTGAGAAGTGGAAGAATTATAAACATGACATCGGGTCAAGATTTAGGACCTATGCCCGGAGAGCTTGCTTACTCGGCAACCAAGGGTGCTATAACGGCTTTTACAAAATCATTATCGATTGAAGTTGCACCACTTGGAATAACTGTAAATGCCGTTAATCCAGGACCGACTGATTCTACATGGATGACGGACGAAATAAGAGATTATCTATTACCGAAATTTCCAATGGGGCGAATAGGTCAACCGAAAGATGTTGCTGAGAGTATAGCCTTCCTGGCAAGTGATGAAGCGGCTTGGATCACTGGTCAGGTTATTCACTCAGAGGGGGGATTTGTACGTAGCTAGTAGTCGTAAAAGCTCCAACATAGCGTTAGCTGTTAAGCGTATAGAGTTATGTCATTTCATCTACTTCACTGGAGGAAATAAATGATTACTAAATGGAAAATGCTTACCTTTGTAGTGATAGTTCTTTTTTTGTTTGGATGTAGCGAAGATGTGGTAAAACCAGATATTTCAGTGGAAGAAAATCCTGTTATTTTTGAGCACAACGGTCAGCAATTGGAAATATACAAGTTTTATGAGGAATATGAGAACTTTTTCGAGAAGGCAGAAAAGGAACCAGATAATATAAAATTATTATTTCAGCAAGAAGTAATGAAGGCTTTCGGAGAAAGTACAAATCATACAGTTGCTTTATATGAAGAAATTACGGTACCCACAAATATACATAATGTGGGTGAATATATAGCGCGATTGAGAATGCAAGAAGATGAAATAGACAAGTGGATCAAAGAAGCACTAATGGATTCAGTAGACATTCTTCCAGGAGAAGACAAGAAAGTATATATATTTCCTTCCTTTAGCGAGGAAGCTTCGTTAAAAGAACTAGAATATGTAGGTGGATTAGCGATAGATAAAGACGGTTTTATTTTAGAGATAAATCCTCTTTTTACAGAGTGCACTCTAAAATATACTGTGGCACATGAATATCATCATACGGTTGCAATGGAAAGTGGCCGTGCTAAGACCTTGCTAGAGCGAATTGTGTTGGAAGGAAAAGCAGATTCTTTTGCAAAAATCATTTATCCAGAAATGGAGCCAGCCTGGCTACAGCCTCTTTCTGGTTATTATAAGGAGCATGGGTGGAAAATTTTTAAGGAAAACTTGAACTCTGTGGAATCAGAAATATGGGATTTCCTTTTCATTGGTAATCATTTTAAAGGGATAGCTAAATGGACTAATTACAAGATTGGTTATGAGATTATGCAAAACTTTTTGAAAGAAAATCGTGGCGTTCCAATAGAGGAATGGACCAAAATGTCAGCGCAAGACATATATTCTAAGAGTCAATATGCTGATTAAAAGAAAAACATAAGAGAATTTACTTTCTAATGATACTAAGCCACATGAGGGTGTTTTAAATCATGAACTTAATTTTTAAACTGAATTTCTTATGGAAGGAGAACGAATGTGAGATATGCACAATCATTAGTGATAGACGGTGTGTCCTTTCAGTTAAAAGAACATCATGATTTTAAATGGTTGAACGATTTTGGAGAGGTTTTTTGTGTATTTGATCAACAAGATTCAGGTAATATCTCATTTGGTGTACAAAAGGGGCATGTGAAACGGTTTATAAAATATGCTGGTGCTCAAACTGTAAACTATGTGGGAGATCCTAAAGAAGCTGTAAAAAAACTCAAAAATGCAAAGGATGTATATAAAGAATTAGAACATCCTTACTTAGTTAACCTAGTTGATCATTTGGAGCTTGAAGAAGGATATGTACTAGTGTTCGAATGGTTCGATGGATTAAACATACAAAAGAATGTTGAACTAAACTCCGCTTATCAGAGATATAAGAAGCTTCCACTTGCATTACGTTTACAATCTCTTACCACTATTTTTGAATTTCACGTGTATGTAGAAAAAAGTAATTACGTCGCAGTAGACTTTTACGATGGAAGCATCTTATATGACTTTAAACAATATATAACCAAAATATGTGATGTGGATTTATACCAAGTAAAACCGTTTTATAACCAAATAGGAAGGCTTTGGGGCTCTACCAGGTTTATGTCACCAGAAGAGTTTACTCTTGCATCTGAAATTGATAGTCGCACTAACGTTTTCAATATGGGAGCAATGGCATTCGCTTTAGTTGGTGGAACTCTTGACCGAACTTATGAGTCTTGGGAAGCAGGGAAAGAATTATATCTGGTGGCTATGAAAGCCGTGGAAAAGAATAAAAACAATCGCTATGCTTCAGTTAAAGATTTCTATACGGAATGGAAGTTTAACGTAGAGAAATATGGTGCTT
Source organism: Psychrobacillus sp. (assembly GCA_040274765.1). Classification (GTDB taxonomy): domain Bacteria; phylum Bacillota; class Bacilli; order Bacillales_A; family Planococcaceae; genus Psychrobacillus. The sequence goes on along the minus strand of JBEMAY010000072.1, from coordinate 11,085 downwards.
TTACTTCGCTAAAATTGTAATAATTGCTGTAACCATTAATTTAGTAGAATATATTTGTGCCTCATGCAGTTACTATGCAAGAGGTATTTTTTTAGACTTTTCCGTAAGATGGAAACAATTGGACTTCAAGGAAATTATATTTTTGTATTTAAAAGGAGAAATAACTAGTTAGATAGAATAATAAAAAGTAGGTTATACTCATCTAATTAGCTCCCTAGGTAAGTTAAATCGATAACTTCCGAGTAACAATATTTGATTAGCAAATTATATATGAAATTGAATAAAGTTATAAATGAGAAAGAGTTTTAGCTGCAGAAAACAACGCGTTTGAAAAAGAGAGAAATCGGGGAAATAGAAAGGTGAGACCTTTTGAAAAACATAAAAACTCGAAGATGATTATACACAACTAGTTTATATCTTACCTATACCTTGGGAGAAAAGGACAGTGCAGCATGGAGAATGCTATTTTATTACTAAAGAATGCAAGTGTGATAGATGTGGAAACAGGAAAAGTAACCTACTCTCATCTACTTATCCAAAATGGCTATATTACTAATATATTATCTGCCCACAAACCGGTTGATAATATTCATAAAAAAGCAATTATTTATGATTTGAAAAGAAAGTATGTAATACCAGGTTTAATTGATATGCACGTACATATGAAAAAAGACTATGCTCCTATTTTTACTGCTGCGGGAGTTACAACCGTTCGTAATACTGGCGGAAATGTTGGTGAATTAGAAAAGCTCATTAAAGCATCCGATGGGGCACCAACGCCTCGAGTGATTTCAGCTGATAGAATAATCGATGGGCCGCCTGGTTTGTGGGGTGAAAATAGTCCATGGAACATAAATGTACAAGATGAACAGAGTGCTAGAGCTGAGGTTAGAAGGCAGGTTAAAGCTGGTGCTAAATTCATTAAGGTGTATGGATGGTTATCAAAAGAAATGATGGAAGTAGTCGTTGATGAAGCAAAAATTCATCGGAAAGAGGTCAGTTGTGATTTAGTGCATTCCAGGGAAGTAACTGCAACTGACGCTGCTAAAATGGGTATTAAATGGAATGAACATGCCTCAGGATTTTTAAAAGATATTTTTCCCGATTGGTCGATGGATACAAGCGAAGTCGTTGGGGAAGAAATTGATTGGGATAATCCGAATGACAAAAAGATCAGGGAGATCTGTAAGGTTCTTATTGAAAATAACGTTGTACTTTGTCCAACTATGGTTTTGTATGACCAAGCTAACTTAATGAGGAATTATTGGTACTCGGAAGAAAAGATAATGGACAAGATTAAAGAAAACTCAGTGTTAATGCAGCATTGGAGACGGTTTATTGAAAATACAAGTTCTTTGAGTAAATTAGGAATGCAACATACCTTTAACAAGGCCATTACAAAAGCTTATTTTGAATTAGGTGGACTTGTCGTTGCTGGTACAGATACTCCTGCTGGAATATTCACCTTTCCTGGTATGGCGCTTCATAGGGAGCTGGAACTATTCGTGAAAAATGGTTTATCTGAAATAAATGCGATAAGGGCTGCAACGATTAAAGCAGCAGAGGCCCTTGATAGACAAGATATAGGAATCATTCAAGAAGGAACAATTGCGGATATGGTAGTTTTAGAAAAAAACCCCTTAAAAGATATACGTCACACGAAAGAAATTCACAGTATAATTAAAGCGGGAACTTTATACTCACAGGATGAATTACTAGAAAAAGTACCTATAGTAGAAAAAGTGAAAAAATCAGTAGAGGAATTTATGAATAGTTTTTTAGATTCTAATTTCAAATCAAGCTAATAAAAACGTGTTTTTCTTTAACAGGAGTGGCTAGTTAAGCCACTCTTTTTTTATATTCCTTAAAAACTATTGAATTTTATCATAATCTAAATCTATCATTATTTGTGTACTAATCTCTTAAACTCATACATATATTTTTATCTAAGTGATTAATTGGTATGTAATTATCTTAACTAATGAGTTTGGGGGAATCTAATGAATATCACAGCATACTACCAAAAATCAGTTCAAGAAGTGATGAAAGAGTTTGAAGTTACACAACAAGGATTATCAGATTACGAAGTACGACAAAGACATAAAGAGAATGGCTTTAATGAATTAGAGGAAGGTAAAAGGAAAAATGCCATACAAGTATTTTTAGAGCAATTTAATGATTTTCTAGTCATCATTTTAATAGTTGCTGCTGTTATTTCTGCTTTTTTAGGAGAATTAGAAAGCTCAATCGTTATTGTAATAGTAATAGTATTAAACGCAGTTTTAGGAACCGTACAACATATTAAAGCGGAAAAATCTTTAGATAGCTTAAAAGAAATGGCCGCTCCTATTGCCAAAGTCCTGAGAAATGGAGAGATTATTAAAATTCCATCCCGAGAGGTAGTGGTGGGAGATGTTCTCTATTTAGAGGTGGGAGATTATATTTGTGCAGATGGAAGAATGATGGAAAGCTATAGCTTACAAGTAAATGAGAGTTCATTGACAGGCGAATCAGAGGCGATAGACAAAATAGAAGCCTTAATTGATAAAGAGGATCTACCGATTGGTGATAAGCGAAATATGGTCTTTTCAGGGAGTTTTGTTACTAATGGTAGAGGACGTGCTATTGTAACATCGATTGGTATGGCTACGGAAATAGGCAAAATAGCTAATCTGTTGCAAAATGCAAAAGAAAAGAAAACCCCTTTACAATTGAATCTGGATCACTTTGGAAAGAGATTGGCTATTGGCATCATCATTATATGCCTAATCATTTTTGGTCTAGATATTCTTAGAGGTCGAGAGCTAGTAGATTCATTCATGTTCGCAGTATCCTTAGCGGTTGCAGCTATTCCGGAAGCATTAAGTTCAATCGTCACCATAGTACTTGCATTTGGCACACAGAAAATGGCAAAAGAAAATGCTATTATTCGAAAATTACGAGCAGCTGAAAGCCTAGGTAGTATCTCTGTCATTTGCACAGACAAAACTGGAACCCTTACACAAAATAAAATGACAGTTCAGCGTATATACGTGAATGAACAAACTATGCCAGGAGATAGAGTCGATATTAACAATTCACTCCACAAAAATTTAATGAGCATGGCGCTTCTTTGTAATGATGCTATAAGTACTGATGTAAAAGAAATTGGAGATCCAACAGAAATTGCGCTTGTGAATTGGAGTAAACTATATAATTTTGATGAGGGAAACGTACGCCAACAATATTTGAGAGTTGGAGAAATTCCGTTCGATTCTAATCGAAAGCTAATGAGTACAATTCATCGAATAAATAATCGATATATGATGATTACAAAAGGAGCAGTTGATGAGCTGTTATCTAGGATAGTAAGAATAGAAACTACTAGAGGTATTACGTCTATAAATACCTTGCAAATAGAGAGGATAAAACAAGCAAACCATAACTTTTCAAGTCAAGGTCTAAGAATCCTTGCGTTTGCTTATAAGGAAGTAAATTCTCCAATGGTAAACATGGAAAATGAACAAGATCTTACTTTCATTGGATTAGTTGCTATGATGGATCCATTAAGACCAGAAACTAAACAAGCGGTAGAAGATTGTATAGCAGCAGGTATTAAACCAGTTATGATTACTGGAGACCACAAAATTACCGCAACTGCTATAGCGAAAGAAATAGGGATTGTAGAAGGTCCTGATGAAGTGATGGAAGGGAAGGAAATTGAAAAATTATCGGATTTAGAATTACAAGAAATAGTGGAGAATGTCTCTGTGTATGCACGAGTATCGCCGGAGCATAAAATTCGTATAGTAGAAGCTTGGCAAGAAAAAGGCCACGTTGTAGCGATGACTGGTGACGGTGTAAATGATGGTCCAGCATTGAAGCAAGCGGACATAGGGGTTGCCATGGGCATTACAGGTACAGAAGTAGCAAAGGATGCCTCTGCTATGATCTTAACGGATGATAATTTTTCAACCATTGTAAAAGCAGTTTCCAATGGGAGAAGTATTTACACGAACATAACCAATTCCATTATGTTTTTGCTATCAGGTAATACAGGGGCTATTTTAGTTGTACTATATGCGACTCTTCTTGCCTTACCAGCACCCTTTTTACCAGTTCATTTATTATTTATAAATTTGCTGACAGATAGTTTACCAGCCATTGCCATTGGGTTAGAGCCACACAATAAAAAGGTCATGAAAGAAAGGCCCAGGGACATTAAAGAACCTCTCCTTAATAAAAAGTTTGCGATACAGGTTGGATTGGAAGGTTTCCTCATTGCAGCGGTGACAATCATCGCTTTCCAAATAGGGTTGGCAACAGGGGATACAATGGTCGCAACTACGATGGCTTTTGCTACATTATGCTTATCTAGACTGTTTCACGGTTTCAATTGCCGGTCAAAGGAATCTATTTTTAAAATTGGGCTGTTTTCTAATTTGACTGTTTGGATCGCTTTTTTAATAGGTGTCATTTTGTTAAACCTAGTATTAATATTCGAGCTATTTGATGTTGCCGCAATTAGTCGCACTCAATTCGCAATAATCTATGGGTTGGCTTTCATACCAGTGGTTGTTATTCAAATCGATAGATTGTTCCTTTCAAAAAAATAAACATTGATTTTATAAGGGGACATTTTGTATAATTCTAATAATATAAAAAGGCGTTGAAGAGGAAAAGTAGAGTGATGATGTTTTATAGAGAGCTTCTGACGGTGGAAAGGAGGCAGGCTAGTCATTCGAACATGATCTCGGAGCTTCGTACTGAACGTTTAATAACTAGTAGGATACGACAAGAGTTGGCACTTGTTACCCATGTCAAAGTATAAAGGCTTTTTGCTATGTACTTATGGAGTCAAATGGTGCGAGCCATTTGAGTATTAAGGTGGTACCACGAGATAACCTCGTCCTTATCGAAATTTCGATATGGATGAGGTTTTTTATTTTGGCTGAAGATATTTAAAACTTATTTGGCTAAAAACTTAATGAAGAAAAGGAGAGATTTAAAATGAACATTTTTATCGGAGGGGCATGGCCATATGCAAATGGGTCTTTACATTTGGGACACATTGCCGCCTTATTACCCGGCGACATTTTGGCGAGATATTATAGACAAAAGGGAGAGGAGGTACTGTATGTCTCTGGGAGTGATTGTAATGGAACACCAATATCTTTACGAGCCAATTCTGAAGGCGTTACAACTAAAGAAATAGCCGATAGATACCATAACGAGTTTAAAGAAACCTTTAAGCGTCTGGGCTTTACTTATGATTTGTATACACGTACCGATAGTGAGCATCATCATAAAGTGGTTAGGCAAATCTTTTTAGAGCTATGGAAGAATGGTTATATATACGAAAAGGAAATTGAGCAAATCTATTGTGCAACTGATCATCAATTTTTACCGGATAGGTATGTGGAGGGGAATTGCCCAAATTGTGGAAGCCGCGCAAGAGGAGATCAGTGCGATGCCTGCTCCTTCATTTTAGATCCTATAGACTTAACAAATAGAAGCTGCAAGCTATGTGGAAATGAGCCAACTGTTAGAGCTACAAAGCATCTATATTTTCAACTAAGCAGATTTCAGGAGCAGCTAGAGGAATACCTTAAATCTGCAAAAGCTAATGATACGTGGAGAGATAATGCTATTCACCTGACCGAGCGATACCTAAAAGAGGGTCTCCGAGATCGAGCAGCTTCAAGGGATCTGCCAAACGGTGTAAATATACCCGGGGAAGGATATGAGGATAAGAAAGTGTATGTATGGATAGAGGCAGTTTCCGGTTATTACTCAGCAAGCAAGGAATGGGCCACTCTTAACCAAACGGATGAAAAAGAATTTTGGAATGAACAAACCATTTCCTATTACGTTCATGGAAAAGATAATATTCCCTTCCATACTATTATATGGCCTGGAATACTAAAAGGAATTGGTCAAGAAGCACTTCCAACTCATGTTATCTCCAACGAATATTTAACATTAGAAAAGAAAAAGTTCTCGACTAGTCAAAACTGGGCCGTTTGGGCTCCCTATTTTGTAGAGAAATACCACCCAGACTCCTTAAGATACTTTTTAACTACCAATGCACCTGAAAATAGAGATTCGGATTTTTCATGGAGAGAATTTATTCACAGTCATAATGGAGAGCTGCTTGGGGCATATGGAAACTTTATCAATCGCACATTAAAATTTATTGAAAAGTCCTTTGAAGGAACAATTCCTCATCGAGCAATTCATGAAAAAATAGAAGAAACAACTATAAACTTATATACAGTTGTTGGACAATTGGTTGAGGCAGGCCAGTTCAAATTAGCAATAGATTCTATCTTTTCATATATTCGTGAAGCGAACAGATTCTTTGACGTTCAGAAACCGTGGATACAACTAAAGGAAGATAGGGAAAGCTGCCTGGATACTCTGGCAAGTTGCGTTTATATCATTGGAAATGTTGCTCAAATTCTATCACCATTCCTTCCTTTCACAAGTGAGGAAGTACGAAAAATATTAAAATTAGACGAATTTCATTGGAAGCCAATAAAAGTGAAAGTAGATAACATAAGCAATATACAACCACTATTTGCAAGAATAGATCCTAGTACAATTCAAGAGGAAATTGACTATCTGGAAAAACAGTTAAAGAGTTAAGATGCACTTGAAGAAAGGTTTATTTCATATAAGATAATCCAAGCTTTTTATATAGATATTTATGTTAAAATTTAAAAAATGAATTAATTAATTTGTAGTGTGGTTTTTAATTTCCTTAAAGCTGGGAGGCTAATATGAAGAAACCAAGTTCTATTCTATTGTTTTTATTATTCATACTGATGTTGACAGGGTGTAATTACGTAGAAGAAAAGAAAGCTGAAAGTATTATCCAAAATTATTATCAAGCAATAATAGATGAGGATTATGAGAACGCATATAAACAATTATATTTATACGATACAGAAGAGAGTAAGTTAACTGGTAAAACTACATTATCCGAACAGGAAGCAAAAGCTATATATTTAGAAAAAATCAATCACTTGGAAGAACAAATGTATAAACTGAAAGACTTTGAAATTGTAGAAATCGAGTACGAAGACGGGCACTCATTCTGGCACCATATCAAGCTCGAAGTAGAGCAGGATGGAGAAAAAAGTGAATGGAATGAAGTTGCTTACATTGTTAAAGGGAAGTTAATGATCGGTGAAAAAGATGACCCATATGCTAAGTATCGAGATGGAAAGATGTTTTTTGAAGAAGAGAAATAAACAGAATACTGCTTTTAAAGTTACAGTTAAAAGCATTAAACAATCAGGTTGGAAATTCAATTTCCAGCTAAGTTAAACGATGATACTTTATTTATATCTTGAATCTAAATTCATATTAAGTAAGTCCTTTTACTTGAATAAGACGACTTTTAAATTAAAATGAAAATAGATATAACTAGGAGGTATTCATATGTATCGTAAAACAGAAGATTTTATACAAGAATGGACGATGTCAGCTGATGGTACTGTTAACGTTTTTAAAGCAATGACAGATGATAAGCTGGACCAAGCAATTGCAGAAAATCACAATACACTTGGCTGGCTAGCTTGGCATTTAACGACAGCACCAATTTTTCTAGCTAAATTAGCAAAAATTGAACTACCATCTGTCGGGAACCCTAAGGAAGTACCTGGATCAGTAGATGCCATTGTATCAGCTTATGAAACAATGGCAGGTGCTTTTAAAGAGGCTGCAGCATCTCTAACGGATGCAGATTTGGAAGAGAAAGTACCTGCGTTTGGCACTTCTATTCCACGTGGTCTAATATTAAGAAAAATTATAGACCATCAAACACATCATCGTGGTCAAATGACCGTATTGCTTCGTCAAGCAGGATTAGAGGTACCCGGAGTTATGGGACCTACAAAAGAACAACAAATGTAAAGAAGCCGCCTTCATTTTAAAAATGAAGGTGGTTTTTTGTAGGAATATATAAAGAGATAACAGAAACTGGCAAGCTTAAGTCTGGTTATGCAAAATGTGTTCTAGGAAAAAGCTAAATCTTCTGGGTGAATATTACTTTTAATATACTGTTAATTCTGTAGATAAGTGTTAAAGGTAGAGTAACAAGTGCTGGTTCGCTTGAGCTAGAAAGCTATATTAGTAATTAAGATATTTTCTTATTTGATAAGCTTCGTCAAACAATGAAATTTTTGGAAATAAATTCTTGAAATAGCGTATCATAAGTATATATAGTTCGATTAAGTTTAATAGAAGAACGAAAAGAAAGGAGTAGGATATTTTGTATCAAATTGCACAATTAGGAGTCTTATATAATCCTATACTAGCTGTAATAATTTGTGTAAACCTTGTTTCTATCTTGCATAAAGTTAGAGACAACGAGGATACTTCTGTCAATACGATTGTAATAAGTGTATGTTCAGCGATTATCCTATTTTCAATTACGGCATTAGCTGAATAGCAATTTACCAATCAAACACGAAAAATATCTTTATATGGATTGTAGCGGCTGGCGGCGACGTAAGTATGCATGTGGAGACAAAATAAAACCTCACCCCAAGCAAAGCGTCCGCTGAAGCAACGAACAACGTTGATGAAGTAGTAAAAAAGCCCTGAAAATTTTACTGTTTGTAAAATTTTCAGGGCTTTTAAACTTCTAAGATAAGTCTTGTCTCAGCTCTGTCATTTATTGTGAATCGAATACCTTTAAGTCATAAGAGTAAATACTTTTTCTTTGAACGCTTGATAATAATTCGGATAAACCGGTTATATCAAGGCTACTTACACGATCACCATTGTTTAAATCATATTCCTCTAAATAATATTTGTCCTTCTTATCCTCACTATATCTTAGGACAAAAAGGGAACCATCCTTAAAATAAGTTTCTTCATTATTTCTTATTTTAGATTCACTAGCATTTTCTAAAGAGAATTTTAGCTGAATTTCTTCTGTATTTGTATCAAAGGTGTAAACTTCCCCTAAGCCATTGATAAAGTACAGCATGTCATTATATATATAAGCCGAGTTCTTAAAATTATATGGAATGGTCGCCACAAGATCCTTCATATCCTTATACTCTATGAAATCATACGTTTCCTGCTGAAGAGTATCCTTATTGATTCGATAAAGACTGGTCTTCTCGTTGAAGTCGTCTATGGCAGATGATAATATAAAATAGTAATATGATTTATCTGATAGGACAGGGGCTAATGCGTTAAAAAACTCATCCTTCGGTGTATCTACTTTTGATAAATGTTCAACCCCTAAGGACGTATCAAATGTTACTTCCTTTAAATGGAATTCATTTTTATCTACATCCTGGGTAAGAATATTTACCTTGTCACTTTCAACACCAGAGGCTGCAATATAAAAAGGAATTTTATCTGTTAGAAAATTTTTCTCGTTACCAAACCGAACATCTGAACGATATCCGTTTCCATCCTGTGCAAATCCACTGTTATAAATACTGAAGAATATTTCCTCGTCTTGAATATAACCTGTACGTTCACCTGTGTACTGGTCAGTTTTCATCGGAAACTCCTTATATTCCTCTCCCACTAGGCGCACCATGTCTTTTTCCTCTAAGAAAACTTTATTTTCATAAACGACTGTGCTTCCTAACTCCAATCCTTCCATTTTTAATGCTTGAGCTTTACCTGATTTATCAATAAAAACAGCATAACTAAATCCTTCCCCGTCTATGTCCTGATCAGCTGTAGTAGATAGATACAGAATAGCCTTTTTGTTATGTAGAAAATTTTCCTGCTCGATATCCGTATTTGATAGCACAAGACTGCTATTTGCTTGCGTAGGTGTGAAAAAAAGCGTGTATGCGATATAAACAATAACCCCTAGGCCAATGATTCCAATTATAGAAACTATATTTTTTTTCATTTTAAAACCCCTCCTAAAGGTAAAATGACAATAGGCAGTATTTCCACTGTCCTATTGTCATTCTCAAGTTAAATGTTTCTTACTAAAGTTGTACCTGGCGCGTCCCGCACATCTCTAGGATATACTCCAAGCCCACCATCATCATCTAAATCTAAGTTACCGTTTAATTTATATGCAGACCAAATTAACTTCGAACAGTTTTTGGCTCCGTTATGTCCAGTCGATCTGTTAGTTGCAAAATTATACGAATAACTTTGACCTACTTGTGTATAGGCCCAATTAGCAGCATTATTTCTATTAGTTGAAGTAGTGCTAACTGATTTAACTAAAGCACCCGAACTATCTACCTTTCTAGCAGTAGTAGAGATTGTGCGAACCCCAGTAGAAGGAACGGATTCTACTATTGTAGTAGAAGTATAATAAAGTCCGACATGACCGTGATCAAGATAGGCTGTTTGAGAAGGGGTGTAGTAAAAGTTACCTTTAGTACTGTTACCTACACTAACTGTTCCACCACTTGCGCCTTGGGTATGATTGGACTTTGCTTCAGCCAATCCTTGAGCTTGATCGGTTTTTAACTCTTTATAGATTTGTTCTAGAATCTGTTCTTCCGTTTCTCCAGTGTTTTTTGCAATTTCTTGAACACTGGCCATCATTTCTTCAGTAGAGACGTCTGGTTGTAGGGATGAAATTTCATCAAGATACGAGTAGCTGTTGGCAGAGGCACCGGTAAAGGAAGTCGAGACGAGTAACATAGCTGATAACGATAGAGCAGCGAATGGTTTTTTCATAGTACAACTCCTTTTTCATATTTTTCCTACATCTATAATTTTAATCATTTAGTACAAATTTACAATTGGGAAAAAATTTCACAAAATATCCTCCTCTATGAAATAATTAAATTTTCAGTCTATTAGGTATTGATTATCTCATTAATTAAATTTCCACAAATATTGCTATGTGGAGAGTAAATAGTGCCACTTAATGCAACTGAAAGTAAGAATAACACAAGGAGGTCCTATAAATTTAATATCATCGTTGTAGATTTTAAATACAACTAATTTAAATTGGGAAAATAAATAGCCGTAAAGAAGGAACTTAGTTCCTTTCTCTAGAAATAATAAGAGATGGTTAATTAAGCCCAGTGGTAATATGTCAAGCGGAAAAAAGATATGAATTGGAAATGATTCAAGTGATACTTTCAAAATGAACCT
>JBEMAY010000071.1:0-15714 GCA_040274765.1 Psychrobacillus sp. | reverse complement strand
AAGAAAAAAGACTGTAGGCAAACTCTAAAATTTTTGGAGTTTGTCTACAGTCTGAGATGGCTATATTATTTTATAGCCGTCTTTTTTATTAGTAAATTTTAGGTATTTTATACTACAAAGAAGAAAAATATGCAAAAATTTAATTGATTATTATGCCTCATATCAACTTATGACTAAAGGTTATTTAATTATTTAGACAAATTAGATAAACTGTTAAGAAGGAAAATTGTAGAAGGGGTGGTGAACACATGAGCTTAGTTAAAGCAACAGGTAATGGGATGTCTAACCTTTTGGCTAGGACAACGCAAAGAAAAGATGCAGGACAGGCATATAAAAAGAATGCTGAGTATTTCCAACCAAAAACTCCCTCTTTAAATGAGTTAGAAGAGCTTTTGCTTGGAAATAAAGAGAAAGAGAAAGATACACCAGAGCTTTCTGCAGTGCTTGGTGAACTTCATCAAATGGAAAAGCAATCTATGATGGATATTAAGGGCCCTAGCATTCCCGTACAAAGTATAGGCGGACCGACGCCTGAAAAGACGATTGAGCTATTAGAGAAGGTACGGAGTCAGGCTTTGACTGAAACGCCTGCAACTCCACAACATCTCCTATTAGCTGCCAGTGCCACCTCTAAAATTAGACAAGAGCAGGCTCAGCTTGCCTTAAATGAGATGGCAAACAAACAAATAGAGTCAGAAGTGAAGCGTCAGAAAGAAATGGAGTCGGAGGTATTTAACCGAACCATGCAAGTGGATTTTCAAGCACCAAAGATTTTAGAGGAAGATTTGCAAAATTTACAAGTGAAGCGGTTAAAGGAACAAGCAATTGCCAAATATTCATATCAGGTTCACTTAAGAAAATATGGCTTTTCTGATCAGCAACCGAGCTTTTTCCAAATAGCATAGGAGTAATAAAATGGCTAAAAAACAAAAGACCAATGCTGTTCGCATGCTAGAACAGCAAAAGATACCATTTGATATTATTGAATATGAATTGACAGGCGATCAAGTGGACGGGGTAACTGTAGCGAACAAGATAGGCTATCCCGTTTCTGTTGTGTATAAAACACTACTTGTGACAGCCGGTCCAAACAAACATTATGTCTGCATTATTCCAGTGGACCAGGAACTAAATCTCAAAAGAGTGGCACAGGAAGTGGGAGAAAAGAAGGTCGAGTTACTGCACCTAAAGGATCTTCTACCAATGACTGGTTACATACGAGGAGGCTGCTCGCCAATTGGGATGAAGAAGCTGTTTCCTACCATCATTGACAGCAGTGCAGAGGATAACGACTTTATTATTGTCAGTGGAGGAAGGATAGGGATTCAAGTGAAGCTTTTACTGGCTGACCTTCTTCGCATTACAAAAGGAAAAACTGCAGCAATTTGCCAGCTAAAAAATGACTAGTAATCTTTCCTTAACCGACTATAATAGATATAGAAAGAAATGATTCCATTCCAACTGTTGTTGTGGATGGTTTTTTCTATGGAGAAAGTAGGAAAGAAATGATGAAGGAACTTTTTTTACGTTGGGTCTTTTTTATAGTTGGCATAACGATCATGTCATTAGGGATATCGATGACTATTAAAGGATATTTATATGGGATAGGGCCGTGGGATGTTTTGCATGTCGGTCTATTTAAGCATTTAGGTTTAACAATTGGGACATGGGCTATTTTGACAGGGATTCTGATAGTATTAGTTACAATGATTAGTACGAAGAAGATTCCAGCACTAGGCACATGGCTAAATATATTATTTGTGGGCTCATTTATTGATTTATTTACCTGGGTACTACCTAGTCCAACCGATCTATTGGGCCAGTCGGTTATTTTTATATTCGGTGTAGTAGTAATGAGCATCGGGATTGGCGTATATGTCTCACCAAATTTAGGTGCTGGACCACGAGACTCATTAATGCTCTTCATCATGGAAAAAACAGGCTGGAGCTTGAAAAAGGTAAGGACAGGTATTGAGGTGATCGTAGCGATTGCCGGCTGGATGCTTGGAGGTCCAGTAGGCATTGGAACTATCCTGATTGCGTTTGGTCTTGGCCAGCTCGTGCATTACACATTACCCGCCTCACAAAAATATTTACAGCAAATAAGCGGCTATACATTGCCTGTTATAAAGAAGAGCGCTGAGGAGCATATATGATTCTCCAGCGCTCTTTCATATTTTCATTTCCCTTCGCATACATTATCTATTGAATGAACCATAGAAAGGATGACTATTTGAACGGAACAATTACGCACTTTATGGGCAAATCTTATACGGGACAAGGTGTTAAAAACTTCTATAAGGAGATCATTCAGGAAGCAAAAAAGGTATATTTTTTTAAAGGACCAGCAAGTTCTAGACTTTCTGACACGTTGAAGGAGATTGGATACGCAGCAATACGAAGAGGCCATGACATGGAATGGTTTTTAGATCCATTAGATGAGGATGCGGTAGAGGCTGTTTATATTATTGATAATAAAACACTTTACCTTCAAACGAATACAATCGATCCTTTCTTTTATGGGGCAGGGCATGAATGGGTAACCTATTATGATGCTTACAAGCCAGATAGATTACGAGATGTGGGACTAGTTGTCCGAGAAAAGCATCAAAGCGGAGAGGCGTGGCTGGCAAAGGGTCTTCAAGCACTCTCAAGAGCTAAGCTCATCCATGATGATTGGGAACAGCTCATTCAGCCAGGGATGGATTGGAAGGGCATTAATCTATTATTAGAGGATCTTCAAAAAAAATATATAGGGTATGTAAAGCTTCAAAAAAATCCAAAGCTGACTCATCGTTTAATGGGTTCTCTTACTCCATTAGGTGCAAGGGACACATTTAGCTCCATCTCCAAAAACTTAAAGACCCGTTTATATATAAAAGGATTGCCTGGCAGTGGGAAGTCATCCTTTATGAAGAAGTTTGGAGAAGAAGCCAAGTCACACGGTTTAGATGTTCGGTACATTTGGTGTGGGCTTGATGCCAATAGTATAGATGGAGTAGTAGTTCCAGAGCTTCAGTTGAGTATTGTAGATGCAACTAGTCCACATGCGTATGATCCCGAGCGTGAAGGAGACGACATCGTGGACTTCTTCCCATATATCGACCAAACAAAGTGGGATGAAGAGGAATTGACTAAGGTTAGAGAAGCATACGCTAGTGAAATGGAGTTAGCCACAGATTACATCAGCACGTATTTTGCCGAAGAGAAGCTTATTAAATCGCTCTATGATTCGGCTATTGATGAGGAAAAGTGGAAAGAGCTACATGATCGAATACTAGAAACAATTGGGTGAGTAGGGTTTCCTACTCGCTTTTTTAGTCTTTCTTCTATAACAATGGTAAAATAAAAGGGAGACTATTTGTTTGAAAGGAAGATGAACTTGTCTAAAGTATTAAATAATTTTTTGACAGAAAACCTAGAGCAATTAAAGAGTCAAGGTCTATATAACGAAATTGATCCAGTAGAGGGAGCGAACGGACCAACGATAACGGTTGGTGGTAACGAGCTAATCAATCTATCCTCTAACAATTACCTTGGACTAGCTACAAATGATGAGTTAAAGCGTATTGCAAAAGAAACAATAGATAAATATGGTGTTGGAGCAGGAGCCGTACGTACAATTAACGGAACTTTAGATTTACATGTAAAGCTAGAAGAAAAGCTTGCTGAATTTAAGGGAACAGAAGCTGCAATCTCTTATCAATCTGGTTTTAACTGTAATATGGCTGCAATTTCTGCAGTGATGGATAAAAATGATGCGATTCTTTCTGATCAATTAAACCATGCATCAATCATCGATGGCTGCCGACTTTCAAAAGCTAAAATCATTCCATTCAACCATTCTGACATGGAAGACCTTCGTCAAAAAGCAAAAGAAGCAACTGAATCAGGTCAGTACAATAAAGTAATGGTAATCACAGACGGCGTATTCTCTATGGATGGCGATATCGCGAAGCTTCCAGAAATCGTAGAGATTGCAAAAGAATTTGACCTAATCACCTATGTGGATGATGCACATGGCTCTGGTGTAACAGGTAAAGGTAAAGGAACTGTGAAGCACTTTGGCTTAGAAAAAGAAATCGATTTCCAAATCGGTACGCTATCAAAAGCAATCGGTGTAGTTGGAGGTTACGTGGCAGGGAAGAAAGACTTGATCGACTGGTTAAAGGTTCGTTCACGTCCATTCCTATTCTCTACAGCCTTACCTCCTGGTGATGTAGCTGCAATCACAGCTGCCGTGCAAATGATTATCGACTCCACCGAGCTTCATGACAAGCTTTGGGAAAATGGAGACTACCTAAAAGCTGGCCTATCTAAGCTTGGATTTGATATCGGCGCATCTGAAACACCAATCACTCCATGTATCATCGGAGACGAAAAATTAACGCAACAATTTTCTAAACGACTGTTTGAAGAAGGAGTCTACGCAAAATCGATCGTCTTCCCAACAGTACCTAAAGGAACTGGTCGCGTCCGCAATATGCCGACAGCAGCCCATACAAAAGAAATGCTAGACGACGCAATCGCAACCTATGAAAAAGTAGGTAAAGAGCTAGGCGTAATTAAATAAGATGAGATGAGATCGGCTACCAAGCGAATTTGGTAGCCTTTTTTGTGAGGGGAGAGACGCGATTGGATGGAGGAATGACAACATGACCCATAGAATGTAGAGGCGCCCGTAAACTCCAAGTAGTGTCCCATAAGTCAGTGGAATGTGCCCGTAATTAGGTTAGAAGTGTCCCATAAAAAGGTGAAAATGTCCCATAAAAAGGGGGAGCGCCCTTAAACCTCAAAAAGTGTCCCATAAACCAGAGCGGTGCGCACATAAATGAGTGAGGAGCGTGACATTAACTGGAGAGAGTGTCACCTAAAGTGAGGGTGCAAACCTAAAAGTGGAGGAGTGTCACCTAAACCCTTGGAAAACGCACCTAAACTAGTGGAGAGTGCTACCTAAATGGGGAAAATTGTCACCTAAATCATTGAAAAACGCACCTAAAAGCAAGTTTGTAAGATGGGAGTGTCTTCAAAACTAAGATAGATATCGTTAGATTAAGTATCTGAATAACTAATAGTAAAAAGCCCACTTCGGTGGGCTTTTAAAATTGAAATCGGTCGGTTTTTGCTAATAATCGGACGGTTCCACTCGATAATCGGTCGGTTTTCTCCAATAATCGGACGGTTCCATTCAAAAATCGGACGGTTCACCCGAAAAATCGGTCGGTTCACCCGAATAATCGGACGGTTCACCCGAATAATCGGTCGGTTCCCCCGAATAATCGGACGGTTCCCCTAAAACTCGGGCCGACCGTAAGCTTCATTTAAATATATCGAGTTGTAAAGAATAGTAGAGTCCATATCTTTGGACTCCTGTTGCTAGCTCAATACATTTGTTGGCTTCTATATCAAAGAGTTCCATGTTTCCTTGTTCTTTAGCGATGACAGCTGCGATTGCATGGTTCATCCATTCTTTTGGTAACTGCTCCTTGAGAGTATTAGCCTCATCGTAATTTCCTTTAAGTGCTGCTGCATATGCTATGTAATAAGTTCTAAGTGGTTCTTTGCTTATTTGCTTTGCTTGATGCTCCAGTTTGGAGACGTTTCCTTCGAAAAGGGTCAATATCGTTTTATATACTTCCTGCATGTAAGGTTGCTTGTATCTTTTCAAAATCTCTTCTATCGAGCGAACGATTTGTTCTTGATCACCAGTTTTTAAAGCGAGTGGATAAACGAAGATTGGCTTTCGTCTATTCTTCTCCAAGTAGTTTTCTATTTTATTTAAATCCTTGGATTTATAAACGATGTACATTTGTGGTGCGACTAGCAAAAGTAAATAAATAATGACTACGGATACATAAATAAACCAAAAAGGTAACTCGAGAAACATCATTGCAGTGGCTAATATTACTCCTAATACAAAGATAAGTGCGTACTTTAAAATTTTCATAAATACCCTCCCAATCTAATTATTATATCAAAATTAGAAAATGTATATAGTTGTATTTCACGAATGAACACGATATAATTAACACCTAAGAAACCTAGTAGTATCAAGGAATTTTATTAATATAGTGTACTTTCCAAAAATACAAATGTTTTTGAAAGGAAGAAATAAAAATGAAAAAGATAATGGTTACCGGAGCATTAGGACAAATTGGCTCGGAGCTAGTTGCTAAACTACGAAAAGAATATGGGGCAAATAATGTTTTGGCAACAGATATTAGACATATAGTATCACCAGTAACGGAAAGTGGTCCCTTTGATATTTTAGATGTAACAGATGGCGAAAAAATGCATGAGCTGGCTAAGGAATTTCAAGCAGATACAATGGTTCATATGGCGGCATTACTTTCTGCAACAGCAGAAGCAAAGCCACTTTTAGCATGGAATTTGAATATGGGTGGTCTAGTAAATGCTTTGGAGGCCTCTCGGGAGCTAGGGATGCAATTCTTTACACCAAGCTCTATAGGCGCTTTTGGACCAACGACTCCAAAGAAAGACACTCCTCAGGATACATTGCAACGTCCAACTACGATGTATGGGGTAAATAAAGTGTCTGGTGAATTGTTATGTGATTACTACTTCCATAAGTTTGGACTGGATACTAGAGGAGTGCGTTTCCCGGGATTGATCTCTAATGAGACATTACCAGGCGGTGGAACCACTGACTATGCAGTAGACATTTACTATAAAGCATTAGAAGATGGGGCTTATACTTCCTATATCGCAGAAGGAACATTTATGGATATGATGTATATGCCGGATGCACTTCAAGCGATTGTCGATTTAATGGAGGCAGATCCATCTAAGTTAATTCATCGCAATGCTTTTAATGTGACGGCAATGAGCTTTGAGCCAGAACAAATTGCAGCCTCTATCCGCAAGGAAATACCATCCTTCAAGATGAGCTATGATGTCGATCCAATTCGCCAAGCAATTGCTGACAGCTGGCCAGATAATATTGATGCAACAGCAGCGAAAGAAGAATGGGGCTTTTCCTATAAATATGATTTAGATGCTATGACAAAAGATATGCTACAAACGTTGAAAAGCAAAAAAACAGCAGGTTCCTTTTAAAGGAATCTGCTTTTTCTATTGTCTTATATACTTTTATTAGTATAAAAGATTGCTTTAAAAGCAATACTAATTTGAATAAAACTTTATTAAAGAGTATTTAGAGAATAAGAAATTTGAGAAAAAGGGTTGTAATTTGTTTCATAAACGAATATTATGATTAATGTTGTTAAAAATGTTCGTGTTTAAGGAAGAAGGTAATAGGATGTTTCGATTAAAGGAACACGGTACAAATGTGAAGACTGAGCTTATTGCAGGAATGACCACATTCCTTACTATGGTATATATTGTAGTTGTAAACCCAATTATATTGTCAGAGGCAGGTGTACCACTTGACCAAGTATTTATGGCAACTATTATTTCTGCCGTTATCGGTACATTATGGATGGCAATTTGTGCCAACTATCCAATTGCTATAGCTCCCGGTATGGGATTGAACGCATATTTCACTTATGCAGTTGTATTAGCATCAGATGGTAAAATTGATTATATAACGGCATTTGCTGCTGTTTTTGTAGCTGGTATAATTTTTATAATTTTATCTTTAACCCCTTTACGAGAAAAACTAATTACTGCGATTCCCTCCAATTTGAAGTATGCAATTACTGCAGGGATCGGTTTATTTATTGCTTTTTTAGGTTTACGTATGTCAAAGGTAGTCGTTGCAAGTGATAGTAACTTGGTGATGTTAGGGGATTTAACTTCTCCAGGAGTTTTGTTGACGTTATTTGGTTTAATAATTACAGTCATTTTAATGGTGCGTAATATAAATGGGGCATTATTTATCGGTATGGTCGTTACTGGTATTGTAGCAGCACTAACCAATCAATTACAGATTGAAAAAGTGGTTGCTCTTCCTCACCTACCAGAAGGTATTTTAATTTGGAATCCAATTGAAGCAATAGGCCAGGTTATTTCTTACGGTTTATATGGAGTAGTATTTTCCTTTATTTTAGTTACGCTGTTCGATACAACAGGTACGATGGTTGGTGTCGCTAAGCAAGCTGGGTTGATGAAAGACGATAAGCTTCCACGCGCACGCCAAGCACTATTAGCAGACTCAGTAGCCACTACTGTTGGTTCAATGTTCGGAACTAGTCCAACAACAGCATTTGTTGAGTCTTCCTCTGGTGTAGCAGTTGGGGGTCGTACTGGTTTAACCAGCTTGACTGTAGCTGTGTTATTCATCGTTGCATCATTCTTCGGACCTCTAGTAGGTGCGCTGTCAAGTGTTGCAGCCATAACCTCGCCAACCTTAATTATCGTTGGTGCCTTGATGATTGGATCAGTAAAAGAGATTGAGTGGAGTAAATTTGACGAAGCATTCCCAGCTTTTTTAATTATCTTGATCATGCCTCTTACATCAAGCATTTCAACAGGTATTGCTTTTGGATTTATCGTTTATCCACTGTTGAAAGTTATTAAAGGAGAGGCGAAACAGGTTAATCTCATGCTTTATATTTTCGCTATCCTATTTGCATTTCAATTAATTTTCTTACCTCATTAACCAAAAGTGCTCCCTGCATATTTAGATGCAGGGAGTTTTTTTGGTTTTTAATATAATATCAATTCATACTGAACGTAGCTATCCAGCCATTTAAGGATTTTTCAGCTTTGACTAAGCTCGTATTACCGTAATCTTCATTATAATAAGTTTCTTGTATGTCAGAAAAATTTACATAAAATACTTCAATGGTCTTGTCCTCAGAAATATTTATAATTTGACCATCGTTGTAACCTACGTCGTTTCTAGATAAGTAAGAGTTATCTAGAGAATCCGAACCAGATATAACTTGCCCATTTTCGTAAAATTTACTGCTCTCTACAGCAAAGGAACTTGTGGAAAATGAAAAAATGACAAACACTAATCCGATTAAAAGCAGTGATATACTTAAGAGTTTTTTCACTAACATCACCTTTCTAAAAACTAATTTTCTTAATTATACCTAAAAATACAGAATATTGAATATGTTTTATAATTTATTTAAGAGTAGTGGATACGAAAAAACGCTCGAATATTCTCGAGCGTTTTCCTTTTAAAATAGTATATGTGCAACTGCTGCTATGATTGGGAATGCAATCAGCGTACGTAATAAGAAAATAATGATTAAGTCTTTGAAATTAACCGGTATTTTAGAGCCGAGTAATAATCCACCAACCTCAGACATGTAGATCAACTGTGTAACAGACATCGTTGCGATAAAGAATCTGGTAAGCTCAGAGTCAATGGATGCACCTAAAATGGTAGGTAAGAACATATCAGCAAAGCCGACTACCATTGTTTGTGCAGCCTCAGCAGCTTCTGGGATGCCGAATAGTAGTAGCAATGGCTCAAATGGTTTACCTAGTATGGTGAAGAAAGGGGTGTACTCAGCAAGCATTAATGCAATTGTTCCAAATGCTAATACAACTGGAGCAACACCTATATACATATCGATAACATTCTTAATTCCATCTGAGAAGAACTTGGTAATAGACCGATTTTTATCAGCCGTTTTTAAGGCATTTTCTAAACCGTGGGTTACGGCGTTGTAATTCTCAGGAAATTTCTCTGCCTCTAAGTCTAAAGGACGTCCATCAATATGCACATCTTCTTTGCCAGCTAGAGGATAAATACGAGGCATGATAAATGCCAAAACAACACCACATAGCAGAACAGTTAAGTAATAAGGAGCAAAGTATTTCTCTAAACCGACTTGTTCCAATACGACGATACAGAAGGTAATAGATACAACGGAAAAAGTGGAGCCAATAATTGCTGCTTCTTTTTTAGTGTAGTATCCTTCCTCGTATTGTCTACTCGTTAACAAGACACCGATTGTTCCATCTCCAACCCAGGAGGTAAGTGCATCAACTGCGGATCGACCTGGGAGCTTAAATAGAGGACGCATGATTTTCACCATCATGGTGCCAAAAAACTCCAATAATCCGAAATTTAAAAGAAGGGGAAGGAGTAGTCCCGCGAATAGGAAAATCGTAAATAGGAAGGAAACCAACCCATCAGGCGCTAACAAAAGTCCTCCCGTATCCTCGCTCCAAATCGCCTCTGGACCAATTTGAAAAACGATTAAGACAGAAAAAACTGCACCGACTACTCTTGTGATTGTCCAAAATATCGAAACTTTAAAAAGATTATGGATAAACGAATCGTTCTTTGGAATAAATAAAAATATTAAAGAACCAATAGCCGCAACGAATAAGGTGATTAGAGCGATCCAATGAACAATTGGTTCAAGTACACCAGATAATAGACTTGCAAACCATGCAATAGGAATCTTTATTTCTCCTCCGATTGGTAACGGGATCATGAAAAGTATGACACCAGCCAGAGAAGGGAGAAGAAAAAGAAGCCAAGTAAATAAGCTGAATTTTTTCAAGTGAAGGCCAACTTTCTTTTTGAATAATTATGCATGAAATAGATGTTTTACACATGATAATTCATTAGAGAAGCTAAGTCTATAGCTATGAGCAATGTTCTATTATTCGAAATCTTTATTAAAATCGTATGTGTAGAAGCGTTCAAAGTGTAACCAGTTTTCTGCTTCTGGTTCTCCGTCTGCTAGACGTTTTTCCATTTCTTCTAGCATCCAAGCTGTTTGAGAAATGTGGGCGCGCATAGAACCCATTTTTTCTTCACTCGATTCAGAAATATTATGGATGATGTCTGGTTCTCCTAACACCTCTTTCGAATCATTCGAAAAAGCTAGTGCATAAACCTTTGGACGTTGATCCTTTGGCATTCTTCGTATTGCACGAATCATTGCTCTACCGGTCGCGTCGTGGTCAGGATGCACGGCGTAATTAGGATAGAAGGTAATAACTAAAGATGGGTTTGTGTCAGCGATTAAATCTGCCATCATTTGGACCATCTTTTCGTCATCTTCAAATTCTACTGTTTTGTCACGAAGACCCATCATTCTTAAATCGGTAACACCCATTGCTTTTGCAGAGGCTAGCAGCTCTTGCTTGCGAACTTGTGGCAGTGTCTCGCGAGTTGCAAAAGGAGGGTTTCCAAGATTGCGACCCATTTCCCCTAAGGTCAAGCATGCATATGTAACAGGGATTCCTTGTTTTACATAAGTAGCTATTGTTCCAGAAACTCCGAAAGCCTCGTCATCGGGGTGAGGGAATACGACCAACACAGATCGTTCCATTGGTAAAGTCATTTTTCTTCCTCCTTAATATGTAAACGGTGTTTTGCTAATTTCAAGTGCTACTGCTAGCTTTCCACTTTGATCGTGACCAGCCATTAATAATCTACCATGCTCATCTAATTCATAATGTGTAATACCTTGAGCATATACCCATCCATGAGGGAGCTTTAAACCTACACGATGAGGAGCTTCTCCAGCTACCTTACCAAGCTCGTAGCGAATCACCACATTGCGAATAAATGCACCAGCATTAAATACGTTTTCGTTAAAATGAGTGGCATATGCACCATTTGTTGTTTCTAAATGAATGTATACATCTTCATTTGCAAAGCTATTTAATAATTCCTGTAATCGTTCCTTATTCACTATTTCCATACTTTCGTTGCCTCCTAGCATACTGTCTGTTAATAGTATAATGAAAAATAGTTCAGCAAGCGAATGATTGAGCCACCGTCCTGATGGCCACTTACCATACAAGTAAAAACTCGCAAAGCCCTGTTAGACTTTGCGAGTAAAGGGTTTATTAGACTGTAGTTGTTGTTACTTCTGGAGCACCAAATTTTCCTTTAGCTCCGTGAAGTACAGGTCCTACGTATTGGTTTAACTTCCAGCCGTGAGCGATTGCAGAAGAAACAAATTCTTTAGCCTCAAGTACAGACTCAGCAACAGAAAGACCATTTGCTAGGTTTGCTGTAATCGCAGCGGCAAATGTACAGCCAGCACCGTGGTTGTAAGTCGTTTCCGTTTTTTCTGTTTCTAATAATGTATGAGTTTGTCCATCATAGAAAAGGTCGACTGCTTTATCGTGGGCCAATTGTTTACCGCCCTTGATTACTACATTTTTAGCACCTAGCCCATGAATTTTTTCAGCAGCTGCCTTCATGTCTTCGATTGACTTAAGTGTTCCTATCCCAGAAAGCTGACCAGCTTCAAATAGATTTGGTGTAACAACAAGTGCACGTGGCAATAAATGAGTAATCATGGAGTCTACAGTACCAGGGTTCAATACCTCATCCTCGCCCTTACAGACCATAACAGGATCGATTACGATACTAGTTACACCAGACTCTTCAATAATTTTACCTGCTGCTTCGATAATATCCTCGGTGCTTAGCATACCAGTTTTAATAGCATCTACATTAGTGGATAAAGCTGTTTTTGCTTGACGTTTGATTTCATCCACAGGAAGGGAAAACACATTGTGACTCCAGTTATTATCCGGGTCCATCGTAGCGATGACGGTGAGAACATTCATACCATAGGTTCCATGCTCTTGGAATGTTTTTAAGTCTGCTTGTATACCAGCGCCGCCAGAAGTATCAGAACCTGCAATTGTTAATGTTTTTTTAATAGACATGTAAAAGTTCTCCTTTTGCGTGAAAGTTATTTAATTAATTGTATCAGATAGATATGAAAATTCAATTATGGCAGCTTTGGAGCAGTCCAAAGCTTGAACACTATAAAAGCAAAGATGAGTGAAATGAAAAGAGTTATTGTCCCGCCGATATAAATTTTATTTATATAAAGTGAGATAGTTAAGTAAACAAGAATTCCTATAAAAAATATAGTTCCTAGTAAAAAGCAACCAAAACCCATACTTGTTGCCTTTGGCGGAACATCGTTTTTTACAGCTGCATTCTCCAGTTTTTTTAGTTTTTCTCGAAATTCAAAATTTGCCATATGCATTTCCCCTTTTTACCATCGTATCATTGGGCGGAATAGTTGTTAATAGGGAAACTTTTCGATACTGTAAACGTAGTAGTTTAATAGAAGGAGAGGGATGAAGATGAAACAAGATGACAAGATTCGGGAAATGGAAAAACTATTAAAAGAATTGAAAGCCCAAAATGAGGAAAGTGCTGCTACCATCGTAGAAGATTCTCCTAGGCGAGGAGGGTTAAGCCTCTGGAAGATGCCATTATTTTTATCTAGATTCAAATTTAAATCAATCTTGCTCATCTCAGTCTTAGCATTCTTGCTAATTGCAGCCTTGCCATTTGCTGCATTTTGGGCGATTCAGGGTAGTACCTTCACGGAATCAAAAGGTTCCTTCGTTGAAAGAGTACAAGGTCTTAATGAGTTATCAACTGCGCAAGCATATACGAAAGTAATAATAGAACGACAAGATAATGCAGTATTTGGGAAAGAGATTGGACTAGACTTACCAGGAACTAAAAGACAATTGTTAGTGGTAGTTCCAGGATCAGTGAAGGCAGGGGTTAATTTCTCAGAGGTAACCGAATCTGATATTAAGGTTAATGAAGAAAACAAGACTGCTGTTTTAACATTGCCTAAACCAGAATTTTTAGGAGGACCTGAAATACTGTTTGACCAAGTAGAGGTATTTTCATATGAAGGATTATTTCGTGAAAAGGCAGACATAGAAGAAGCATATGAACTAGCTGCAACTGCCAAAGAAATGATGATTGAAGAATCTACCGGACAAGGTATTCTGGAGCTTGCAGAAGAAAATGCTGTAAAAGCTGTACAGGAAATGTTTCAGCTCATTGAATATGATGTCCAAGTGGAGTTTAAGGAGTGATTAAATGCCAAGTTGGAAAGAATTATTGGGGGCAGAATGGGATAAGCCTTACTTTAAGGAGCTACAGTCCTTTCTAGACAAGGAATATGCTGAGCATACGATTTATCCACCACGAGTAGAGGTGGGAAGTGCGTTTCGTTTAACTCCATACGATGAGGTGAAGGTGGTTATACTAGGACAAGATCCATATCATGGTCCAGGCCAGGCTCATGGATTAAGTTTTTCCGTAAAGCCAGGAGTTAAAATTCCACCAAGCCTGCGTAACATGCTAAAAGAGCTAGAAGAGGATTTAGGATGTCCAATTCCATCACACGGTTATCTAGAAAAATGGGCGAAGCAGGGTGTTTTACTGTTAAATACGGTGTTGACTGTTCGAGCTGGAGCGGCGAACTCTCATAAAGGAAAGGGCTGGGAGCGCTTCACAGATACCGTTATACAGAAACTATCTGAACGTGAAAAGCCAATTATTTTTGTTTTATGGGGTAAGCCTGCACAAGCTAAGTTAAAGCAAATTGATACGACCAAACACCACATCATACAATCAACCCATCCAAGCCCTCTAAGTGCTCACCGAGGATTTCTTGGAAGCAGACCTTATTCTCAAATAAATGAACAGTTAGTGTCAATGAAGGAAAAGCCAATCGATTTTTGCCTCTAATTATGCTAGGATAACGATAGAAAGTAGGGAGAAAAATTGGCTGTAAATTGTTTTAAGTGTCGACATTTTTTTACTACCTGGGATGCAAATCATCCACGTGGATGTAGGGCTTACCAATTTAAAACAAAGGAGCTCCCTTCTGCATTAGTCAAAAGATCCTCAGGCGTAGAGTGCTTAAAATTTGAACCAAAGCAACTGGAGGGGCATAACAAGTGATTTCGAACAGACAGATTTTATTGCAAATAGAAAAACAGCTTCAGGAAGCAAAGACTGCATCGGGGGAACAATCTATCCGGGAAAGTCTAGCAGCTATAAAGGCTTTATGTGAAGTAGCTCTTACCGTGCAACAAACAGAAAGTCCAACAGTACTTCAAACAGCCGCAGTTAAGGCGACAACCTTAACTGCACCATCTACACCTTTGAAGGAAGACGATGCAAACGGAGAGTCATTATTTGATTTTTAATAATAGAAAGTAGGGAACAACTTGAAATTTTTTATCATCGCAGGTGCTATTAATGGTTTCTTATCTGTAGCCCTTGGAGCATTCGGCGCGCACTTATTGGAAGGTAGAGTTGCTGATAAATATTTAGCGACATGGGAAACAGCGGTTCAATATCAAATGTTTCATGCGCTTGCATTAGTTGCCATTGGTATTTTAATGAGCAGTAAACTGTGGGGACCGGTATCACAGTTAAACACAGCAGGCTATTTAATCTTAGCAGGTATCGTTATTTTCTCCGGAAGTCTGTATGTACTTAGCTTAACTGGTATTGGTATTTTAGGAGCGATCACACCAATTGGTGGAGTAGCGTTCCTGATCGGCTGGATTATGCTAATCGTTGCAGCCGTAAAATATGCAAATTAATATCTTTGAAATACTTTAATAATGAATCCTCCGTAAATTAGGCATCAGTCTATAGTTTATGGGGGATTCTTAGTTTTTAAAGGTATTTAAAATACAAGAACGTTATCAACACAGGCTTAAGCTACTATGATATAAAAACGACATTAAATCTACATCGGACACATCATGAATTGCTTTTAATAATAAATACTTAAACATACGAATAGGTGAAATCGCTTTACGACCATGATCCAAAACAATATTTTGATTGAAGTTCTTCTAAAATAAATCAAAAATCAACAAGTTCATTGATTTGACGAAGCATATTGTCTTTTGGAATTATTAAATCATATAACGCCATGTATGGACTTAAGTTCAGCGTTTCTTGGTTTGAAATCATTGTGCGCACCCCTGCATTTACTTTTCTGTCGTATAGCAAGA
>JBEMAY010000070.1:0-15901 GCA_040274765.1 Psychrobacillus sp. | reverse complement strand
GCATAATTAATTAATGCGATATTCGCAGATCGGTTTGGATCATATTCAATAGTAGCAACGCGTCCTGGTATACCATCTTTGTTTCGTTTGAAATCAATTACACGGTATTGGCGTTTGTGTCCACCACCATGATGACGAACAGTAATTTTACCTTGATTGTTACGGCCGCCTTTACGCTTAACAGGAGCAAGTAGTGATTTCTCAGGCTTGTTCGTTGTGATTTCAGCGTAATCAAGTGAAGTCATGTTACGACGTCCGTTTGTCGTTGGTTTATACTTTCTAATCGCCATTTTATTCCCTCCTTCTTGATTATTAATTCCTATTTAAAGGATTAAATTTCGAATAACTCGATTTCTTTGCTGTCTTGAGTTAATGTAACAATCGCTTTACGACGTTTGTTAGTAAACCCACCAAATTTACCTACGCGTTTGAATTTACCTTTGTAGTTCATGATGTTAACTTTTTCAACATCTACTCCAAAGATTTCTTCTACTGCATATTTAACTTGAGTTTTGTTAGCGCGAGTGTCCACTTCGAAAGTGTACTTTTTATCTGCCATTACTTCAGAAGAACGCTCGGTAATGACCGGACGTTTAATAATATCACGTGCTTCCATTAACCAAGCACCTCCTCTACTTTTTCTACTGCAGCTTTAGTCATCACTAATTTATCGTGACCAACTAAATCTAAAACGTTAATGCCTGTTGCAGACACAACTGTGATTCCAGGGATGTTACGAGCAGCTAATGCTACGTTTTCATCTAGATCAGCAGTTACTACTAACGCTTTTTTATTGATTGAAAGGTTAGATAACACTTTCACGAATTCTTTTGTTTTTGGAGCATCAAATGCTAATCCTTCAAGTACTACGATGCTTTCTTCACGCACTTTAGATGAAAGAGCTGAAAGAAGAGCTAGACGACGTACTTTTTTAGGTAATTTATAGCTATAGCTACGTGGAACTGGACCAAATACAGTACCACCACCACGCCATTGTGGAGAGCGGATCGAACCTTGACGAGCACGACCTGTTCCTTTTTGCTTCCATGGTTTACGACCACCAC
This sequence comes from Psychrobacillus sp., assembly GCA_040274765.1. Classification (GTDB taxonomy): domain Bacteria; phylum Bacillota; class Bacilli; order Bacillales_A; family Planococcaceae; genus Psychrobacillus. Next base: position 14,837 of record JBEMAY010000070.1, on the reverse strand, counting down.
CAGCTACTTCAGAACGATTTTTCACTTTGTGATTACCTTGACGAAGTGAAGCACGTTGAGAAATGATAGCTTCAAATAGCACAGATTCGTTTGGTTCAATTCCGAAAACTTTATCGTTTAACTCGATTTCACCAACAGAAGATCCTGCTTGATTGAATAAAGACACCTTTGTCATTCCTGTTTCCTCCTTTCTTCAGAGAATTATTTCGATTTAATAGCAGCCTTAACAACTACTAATGATTTACGAGAACCAGGAACATTACCTTTTACTAATAGTAGGTTACGTTCAGCATCCACTCTTACGATTTGTAAGTTTTGGATTGTTACTGTATGCCCACCCATTTGACCAGGTAATTTCTTTTGTTTGAATACGCGGTTCGGAGCAACTGGCCCCATTGAACCTGGACGACGGTGGTAACGAGATCCATGGGCCATTGGTCCACGAGATTGTCCGTGGCGTTTAATAACACCTTGGAAACCTTTACCTTTAGTAATACCTGTTACATCAATTACATCGCCTTCTGCAAAACTTTCTACGTTGACTTCTTGACCAACCTCGTAATTAGCTGTATCCAAGCCGCGGAATTCGCGGATGAAGCGCTTAGGAGCGGTGCTAGCTTTGGCTACGTGTCCTTTAGCTGGTTTGTTAGAAAGCTTTTCGCGCTTATCTTCAAAACCTAACTGAATTGCTTCGTATCCGTCTGTCTCAGCAGTTTTCTTTTGAAGTACTACGTTTGGAGTAGCTTCAATAACTGTTACAGGGATTAAGTCACCGTTCTCAGCAAATACTTGCGTCATACCGATTTTTCTACCTAAGATTCCTTTGGTCATTCGTCACACCTCCTATAATAATTTGTGTTTTTTATTTTTTACCATTAAAGTTTGATTTCAATATCAACGCCAGATGGTAAGTCAAGCTTCATTAACGCATCAACAGTTTGTGGTGTTGGGTTAACGATATCGATAAGACGTTTATGCGTACGCATTTCGAATTGCTCACGAGAATCTTTATACTTATGAACAGCACGAAGAATCGTATACACAGATCTTTCAGTCGGAAGTGGAATCGGACCCGATACACTTGCACCTGAACGTTTAGCAGTTTCTACAATTTTCTCAGCAGATTGATCCAGGATTCTGTGATCATACGCTTTTAAACGAATACGAATTTTTTGTTTTGCCATTATTTTCCCTCCTTTTCGCCTATTTTCTAGACATTCTCCACGAAAATTTTCCGTACACTCGCCATGGCAAAGCGGCCGGGTGTGTCGGTAACCTCTCGTTTCATCGCAGTCAAAGACCAACATTCAACATTATATCCAATAAAAATAGAATATGCAAGTCTTTTTCTCAAATTCTTTTTATATGCTTCAACTTTATATATATTCATTTAAACAGTACTTTTTTTAGCCGTTATCTAGTATATAAAATTCTTATTTAAATTACAAATGAAATGTCTGGTAGAAATTTAGTAATTACTTGTTTCCTCAGTAGCATCATTTAAACGTATTGGCTTTAAACCAAAAGAAAAAGAGCTCCCATAGGAACTCTTTCTTCTATAATATATATACAACTGCAATCCAACCAAAAATTACTAAGGGGATATTGTAACAAATGAACGTAGGGACACAAGTATCCCAAATGTGATTATGCTGACCGTCTACGCTCAAACCCGAGGTAGGACCAAGTGTCGAATCGGACGCTGGTGAACCAGCATCACCTAATGCGCCTGCTGTTCCTATCAAAGCGATAATGGCTAAAGTACTTAAACCTAACTCTAATCCAAGTGGTACAAAAATAGCTGCAATGATCGGGATAGTGGCGAAGGAAGATCCAATGCCCATCGTAACGATTAAACCAATGACTAACATAATTAACACAGCCAAGCTTACATTACCTGAAAGTAACTTCGCTGAAGCTTCCACTAAACTTTCCACATGTCCGGTTGCATTTATTACAGAAGCAAATCCATTTGCTGTAATCATAACAAAGCCAACAAAGGCCATCATTCTCATACCCTCTGTTAATAGGTGGTCTGCTTCTTTCCATTTTAACGCGCCTGTAATATACAGTACGGTGATACCAGCTAAAGCACCTGCGATCATAGAGTCCGTTGCAATTTGTACATACAAGGCTGCTATCAATGAAATAATCGTAAATATAACGCTACTTACCTTAACATTCAATTGCAGCTCTTCTACTGCAACCTCCTGTTGTTTATATTTTCTTGGTTTTCTATATAACACAAAAGCCATAACTAGCCCAGCCACCATTCCTAGCGCAGGTATTACCATAGCTCGAGGAATATCATCTAAATTAATCGCTAGACCAGATAGACCCATCTGAGTTGCTACGATCTCTTGGTAGATTGCACCGAAACCATATGGCAACAACATGTATGGAGTAATCAATCCAAACGCTAAAATAGTTGCAATCAATCTACGATCTATTTGAAGCATATTTAATACTTTTAAAATAGGTGGAACTAATAATGGTATAAACGCTATGTGAATTGGTATTAGATTTTGAGAGAATATAGCCATCATCAATAATAATAAGAATATTAACGTCTTAGCAAGACCAGTCTTTTGGGAATCGCCTTCCCTTCTTACAAGCTTAAGAATAGCTGCTACTAGTAACTCTGGAATGCCCGTCTTGGATATGGCAACCGCAAAGCCCCCTAAGAGCCCGTAGCTGAGCGCTATCGTTGCTCCTGCACCTAATCCATCTGTAAATGCTTTTATCGTTTCTGCAACCGATAAGCCGGCTGTGAGGCCTCCGGCTAATGCGCCTATGATTAATGAGAATACTACATTTATACGAAGTAAACTCAGGACTAGCATAACTGCCACTGCAATTAGTACTGCATTCATTTTACACACTCACTTTCACACACTAGATTGCTAACATGTTAGAAGTTTATATTTTTTTAATCATAATGTCAATAGTATAAACTATACCAATAGTTAACATTCTAGCTTTGTACAGTCCACCACTGGCGTCTATAGCAAAAAAAAGCCTGACTTCCAATTGGAAATCAAGCTTTTTCTTTATAAGGCAGATTCTACTACTTTTCGATAATAACCAGCAGATAGAATCGCAAAGATAGAGTAAAGAACAATATATATACCCATTGTGATTAATAAGGGAGCAACCAACTCAGTGCCAAAAAATATCCAACCCGATTTTACTGCGAAATAACTGTGAGCTAACCCTATGATTAATGGAAAGCCGAAGTTAAATAACTGCTTACGTCGGATACCACTCATGATCTCATTAGTAGTGAAGCCCATTTTGCGTAAGATTTTATAGGTTCCTTTTTCTTCGTCGGCCTCAGACATTTGTTTGAAGTACAGAATACTACCCGTAGCTATTAAAAATGCTAAGCCTAAAAATCCACTTATAAAAATGGTCATTCCAAGCGAATCTAACATCTTTACACGATAATTTTCCTGTGATTCTACACTGACTGTGTTTGTTGCTAGGTCATTGCCTGGAATAGGCATTTCCACTGATACTTTATTTGCTTCAAATACTTCCTCAGCCTTTGTTAATTGACTTTTTTCCTTCAGGTCCATTCCAACTATTTTTTGATTTTTTGTTAGAGGGTCGCTAAGTAACTTTTGAAAATAGGTATCTGTTACTACGACAGTAAACATACCAAAAAAGTGATAGTCAGGTACTAGTCGATCCTCTGTTAGTTCCTTAATAAATATTTCATCTTTACCAGTAGAAGTATTAAACTGTATAGGTTTTTGTCCTTCTATTCTTATGTTTTCTGCACTCAACGTATCGTAACCTAGGATATAACCTTCTCCTTCTTTTAGTTGGAGTTTAGGAAGCTTGCTTTGAATGTCTTTTAGACTTACAACCTGTACACCTAACTCGGTGGATAAAGTTTTATTTAATGCAGCTTCCTTGGTCAATAGAGTACGGACGTCTGCTGGAACTGCTAGTAAATCAATATCATACCTCGTATATTGAATTCCTTCCTTATCAAATTCTCCCACCAATTCAAAGCCAGTGTCCTCATACATCACATAATCATACGGTACCGCTTGCTTCGCCACTGAGTCCGTAGAATAGTAGGAGATGTAGGTTAATGTTAATATAGCTAGCGTAGTCGCAGACAATACGGTAATAGTAGTTAGAGACATGGCATTGGCTTTCATTCGATGCATAATTGTGGATAACGATAATACATCTTGAATAGACAGCAAACCTTTTTTACTTTTTCTTACAAAGTTTAAGATTAACGCTACCGAGAATCGAAATACAAAATAGGTTCCACCAATCGTTAAAGCAAGTATAGCAATCATTTTGAATAACAGTACATTAGCACTTGGTATGTTATCCAAATCTAATAGTGTCGTCGATAAATAGTAACCATAACCTATAGATATCAACCCTATAAATCCTAAAAACATCTGAAAGGCATTAAACTTTTTAACTCGCTCGTCTGCTACTGCGGTAGTTGTAATGAGAGCTAGTAGAGTTACTCTTTTAATTCTAATCGCAGTTTGCACAATTACGATTAATAACAGAACGGAGAAAACCACTACAGTAGTCATAAGTGCTTCTATAGAAAATGATAGCTCGACAAATGCATCCTTTTCTACTAACTTTAAGAGAATCATGACAAATATTCTGGAGGAAAGTAAACCTACTAATACACCAATGACAATAGCACTGAACCAAAGAATAATGTTCTCTATTGCTATTAGTCTAGCCACTAGGCTTTTGGACATTCCAACTAGCTGGTATAAACCAATTTCCTTGCTCCGTCTGTTCATAAAAAGCTTATTAGCATAAAGCACAAAGAAAGTTACGATAAATAACAATAAATAGGAAGCTGCTTCTAACGCAGCTGAAGATCTGCCAGTACCAATTTCATTAACAATTGCTGGATTGTACTGTAATGTGACAAAGGAATAATACAACGAAACACTGAATACTAAAGCAAAGACATAAAGATAATAACTCTTTATATTTTTTCTCATACTTCTTAAAACTAATTGATTAAGCGTCATAGCCATCACCACTTAATACACTTTGGGTATTCATGATTTCTTGGAAAAACTGTTTACGATCCTTATCCCCTTTATACAACTCTGAGTAGATTTGTCCATCCTTTAGAAATAGAACACGTGAACAAAAGCTCGCAGCTACAGAGTCATGTGTTACCATCATAATCGTAACTTTCTTTTCTTTGTTTATTTTTTCTAAATTACTTAACAACGCTGTAGCCGATTTAGAATCTAAAGCTCCAGTCGGCTCATCTGCAAATACAATAGAGGGATTACCAACTAGTGCTCTTGCCGCTGATGTTCTTTGCTTTTGCCCGCCAGATATTTCATTAGGATATTTGTTTAAGATATCGTTAATTCCTAACAGAGCTGTAATCTCCTTTATCTTTTCTTCCCCCTCGCTCTTAGAGGTTTTTCCTACAGATAACGGAAGATAAATGTTCTCTTTAACTGTTAACGTATCCAACAAATTATAATCCTGAAAGATAAAACCGAGCTGCTCTCTTCTAAATTTAGAAAGCTTCTGTTCTTTCATTTTTTGAAGATTATTGTTGTTAATCTCAATTAATCCAGATGTAACTTTATCAATGGAAGCTAGAACATTTAATAGAGTTGTTTTTCCGGAGCCCGAAGGTCCCATAATACCAACAAACTCACCTTCTCGTACTTCTATGTCAATATCCTTTAACACTTCCTGTGTATTGGACTTTTTACCAAATACTTTTTTAATCTTGCGACCTCTTAAAATTACCATGGTCTACCTCCTACCTTTTATTAACTTCATTTTACCCATTAATTCATGTAAAATCGTTCGTTTTAGGTGACAATCAAAGAAAGTAGATGACATTTTCGTCACCTACCTAGTATTTGTTGCATCTCATTTTGTTTGGGGAAATGTAATGAAAAGGTAGAACCCTGACCAATTTCAGAAACGACAGTAATCCGGATCCCAAGCTTTTCAGCAGAGTTCTTTGCTAGGTATAGACCCATCCCGGTGGAGGCTGCACTCTCGCGACCAACCTTGCCAGTAAAAGACTTTTCAAAAATTCTAGGCAAGTCGGATGGCACAATCCCTACTCCTTCATCTTGAATGGAAAGGGTTAGGTGACCTGCATCACCTGTTGTGGTAAAAATTCTTATTTCACTGTTTTCTTTACTATATTTCACTGCGTTTGATATTAGCTGCCTAATAATGAACGATATCCATTTCTGATCCGTTAGTATTATTTTTTCTAAATCGCTAATTTCAAACCCTATATTTCGTTGGATACACCATGGCATCAGTTCTTTGATTTCTTGAAAGACTACCTTTTGTAGAGCTACTTGTTCCATCACATTATCTTTTTCAATAGAAGGGAGTCGCGTTTTGTGAAGTTGTTGATCTAACAGCATGTGCAGTCTAAGCCATTCTACTTCTAATTGCTTCTTTTGGGTAGGATCTTCTACATTGTCTATCATCAGCTTCATACTTGTTAGTGGTGTCTTCATCTCATGGATCCACGATAGCGTTTGATCCTTCTCTTCAAGAGAAGTTGTAGAAGCATCATTTAGTTCTTGCTTTCCAGTGAGAATAAGTTCTTCTACCTCCGCTATAATCATTTTATCAAACAGAGATCGTCCTTCGGGTATCTTCGCTATAAGCTGATCAAATGTTGGGTCACCCTTATTGATCTTCAAAATACTTTTGACAAACCTTGTTTCCATAAAATATCTCCATATAAAGAACACTAAAAATAATAGTAGATTTGTTCCGTTCATATAAAGGATAGAAGTATGTGTAAAGGTAACATCAACCGTTAGGAGAATATTGAGCCATAGCTGGAAGAAGCCAAAAAACAAAATCCATGCAACTCGCTCTCTAATAAAATATAGAAATAACCTCATAATTCCTCCTTAGTAACAGCTAAATATCCTAGTCCCTTCTTTGTAAGAATGACATCCTCTAATCCAATCTGTTCTAGTTTTAAGCGTAATCTATTAACATTTACAGAAAGGGTGTTATCATTGACAAACTTTTCATCATCCCATAGCTTTCTCATGAGCTCATCTCTAGAAACAATTTTGTCAACAGACTGCACTAAAACTCTAAGGATAAATAACTCATTTTTCGTAAGCTCAGTCTCATGTTCTTCTTTAGAAATTGTACTCCTGGAATAATCAATAACCGCACTGTTCCAATGTACAATATCTGACTGTTCCTCTCCATAATCATACGTCCTTCTTAAAATAGCTTGGACTTTTGCTAATAACACCTCCATATTGAAGGGTTTTTGAACAAAGTCATCTGCCCCCATCTGCATGGCCATTACCATATCCATTGGGTGATCTCTGGAGGAAAGAAAGATAATTGGTACTTTAGAATGTCTTCGAATCTCTCTGCACCAATGGAAGCCATCATATGCTGGAAGCTGTATATCAATCATAACTAACTCAGGCTTCTGTTCTAAAAAACTAGGAAGTACTTGTTGAAAATCAGTAGGACCAACTACTTCATATGACCATAGATGAAATTTTTCTTTTAATAGGTTAAATATAGAATTATCATCTTCTATAAGCATAATTTTTCGCATTTATTTACCTCCTATTCCCAGTGTACACAATTTTAACATAAAAAAAACCACCTCGTCGTCACGAGATGGTTTTTACAATTATTTAAAATTATTTAGTGATAGTAGCAACTACACCAGCGCCTACAGTACGTCCACCCTCACGGATAGAGAATTTAGTACCTTCTTCAAGAGCGATTGGTGAGATTAGAGATACAGTCATTTCGATGTTATCTCCAGGCATAACCATTTCTACACCTTCAGGTAAGTTACAAACACCTGTTACGTCAGTTGTACGGAAGTAGAACTGAGGACGGTAGTTTGAGAAGAATGGAGTGTGACGTCCACCCTCTTCTTTAGATAGAACATAAACTTCAGCTTTGAAGTCTGTGTGTGGTGTGATTGAACCTGGTTTAGCTAAAACTTGACCACGTTGGATCTCTTCACGAGAAACCCCACGAAGAAGAGCACCAATGTTGTCTCCAGCTTCTGCATAGTCAAGAAGCTTACGGAACATTTCAACACCTGTTACAGTAGTTGATTTTGCTTCTTCAGTAATACCGATGATGTCTACAACGTCACCGATTTTAACTTGTCCACGCTCAACACGTCCAGTAGCAACTGTACCACGACCAGTGATTGAGAATACATCCTCAACTGGCATCATGAATGGTTTGTCAGTTTGACGTTCTGGAGTTGGGATGTAGTTATCTACAGCGTCCATTAATTCAACGATTTTTTCTTCCCATTCTGGCTCTCCTTCAAGAGCTTTAAGAGCAGAACCTTTGATTACTGGAATGTCATCGCCTGGGAAATCGTATTCAGAAAGAAGGTCACGAACTTCCATTTCAACTAATTCAAGTAATTCTTCGTCATCAACCATGTCACATTTGTTCATGAATACAACTAGGTAAGGAACACCTACTTGTTTAGATAAAAGAATGTGTTCACGAGTTTGTGGCATTGGGCCATCAGCAGCAGATACTACTAAGATCCCGCCGTCCATTTGAGCAGCACCTGTGATCATGTTTTTAACATAGTCAGCATGTCCTGGGCAGTCTACGTGAGCGTAGTGACGAGTATCAGTTTCATATTCAACGTGAGAAGTGTTGATTGTAATTCCGCGCTCTTTTTCTTCAGGAGCGTTATCGATGTCAGCGTAAGATTTCGCTACTCCACCCATTTTTTTAGAAAGAACTGTAGCGATTGCAGCAGTTAAAGTTGTTTTACCATGGTCAACGTGTCCGATTGTACCAACGTTAGCATGTGTTTTGGAACGGTCAAATTTTTCTTTAGCCATTAGAGAAATCCTCCTCAGTAATTGTTTGTTTTTTTTATGATAAAAGATAGGGACAAGTAGTCCCTATAATTCATACACTACAAGAAAGTTATGCTTGAATCAAGATGAAAAATTAATTATTCACCTTTATGTTTTTTGATAATTTCTTCAGCAATTGATTTTGGAACATCTTCATAGTGGTCAAATACCATCGAGAATACTCCACGACCTTGTGTATTTGAACGTAATGACGTTGCATATCCAAACATTTCAGCAAGTGGAACCATTGCACGTACTACTTGTGCGTTACCACGAGCATCCATACCTTCAACGCGTCCACGACGAGATGTGATATCACCCATGATGTCTCCTAAATATTCTTCAGGAATAACAACTTCTACCTTCATGATTGGCTCAAGAAGTGCTGGGTTTACTTTAGATACAGCATTTTTCAATGCCATAGATGCTGCAATTTTAAATGCCATCTCATTCGAGTCAACATCATGATATGATCCGTCGAATAATTTAGCTTTGATATCGATTAATGGGAATCCAGCGATTACCCCGTTGTCTAGAGCGTCACGAAGACCTGCTTCAACAGCTGGGATATATTCACGTGGTACTACACCACCAACGATAGCATTTTCAAATTCAAAGCCTTTTCCTTCTTCGTTTGGTGAGAATTCGATCCAAACGTGTCCGAATTGACCACGTCCACCAGATTGGCGAACGAATTTACCTTCAACTTGAGCCGATGAACGGAAAGTTTCACGGTAAGATACTTGAGGAGCACCTACATTAGCTTCTACTTTGAATTCACGACGCATACGGTCAACTAGAATATCAAGGTGAAGTTCACCCATACCAGCGATGATTACTTGACCAGTTTCTTGGTCAGTGTGAACGCGGAATGTTGGATCTTCTTCAGCTAATTTTTGTAGAGCTTGACCCATTTTATCTTGGTCAGCTTTTGTTTTTGGTTCTACTGAAAGTGAGATAACTGGCTCAGGGAATTCCATAGATTCAAGAATTACTAGAGACTTTTCATCACATAGTGTATCACCAGTTGTTGTATCTTTTAAGCCTACTGCTGCAGCGATATCTCCAGCGTAAACTTGTGAGATCTCTTCACGAGAGTTAGCATGCATTTGTAGGATACGTCCTACGCGCTCACGCTTACCTTTAGTAGAGTTTTGTACGTAAGAACCAGATTGAAGAGTACCAGAATATACGCGGAAGAAAGTTAATTTACCAACATAAGGGTCAGTCATAACTTTAAACGCTAGCGCAGAGAATGGTTCAGCATCGTCAGAATGACGTTCTACTTCTTCTTCGCTATCAGGATCGATACCTTTCATAGCTGGGATATCAAGTGGTGATGGAAGGTAAGCAACTACTGCATCAAGAACTTTTTGAACACCTTTGTTTTTGAATGCTGTACCACATACTACTGGATAGAATTCTACGTTAAGAGTACCTTTACGGATACCAGCAACTAATTCTTCGTTCGTAACTTCTTCTCCACCAAGATATTTTTCCATTAGATCTTCATCAAGTTCAGCTACCGCTTCCACTAGTTTTTCACGGTATTCTTCAGCTTGTGCTTTGTATTCTTCTGGAATTTCAACTTCTTGGATATCAGTACCTAAATCGTTTCCGTATACAGTAGCTTTCATTGTCACTAGGTCAATGATACCGCTGAATTCATCTTCAGCACCGATCGGTAACTGAATTGGATGAGCGTTAGCTTGTAGACGGTCACGAAGAGTTCCTACAGAATATAGGAAGTCTGCACCTGTTTTGTCCATTTTGTTTACGAAAACAATACGTGGTACGCCATAAGTTGTAGCTTGACGCCATACTGTTTCAGTTTGTGGTTCAACACCAGATTGAGCATCTAGTACTGTAACCGCACCATCAAGTACACGAAGTGAACGTTCAACTTCAACTGTGAAGTCTACGTGTCCAGGTGTATCGATAATGTTTACACGGTGATTATCCCAAGCAGCTGTTGTCGCAGCAGAAGTGATCGTGATACCACGTTCTTGCTCTTGCTCCATCCAGTCCATTTGTGATGCACCCTCATGAGTTTCCCCAATTTTGTGGATTTTACCAGTGTAGTATAGAATACGCTCCGTAGTAGTCGTTTTACCAGCATCGATGTGAGCCATGATACCGATATTACGTGTTTTTTCTAAGGAGAACTCTCTAGCCATATTGTATTTCTCCTTCCAATTTCGGATTAGAGTATGATTGTATTAGAATCTTACCAACGATAGTGAGCAAATGCTTTGTTAGCTTCAGCCATTTTGTGCATATCTTCACGTTTCTTAACAGAAGCACCAGTGTTGTTAGATGCATCAAGAATTTCATTAGCTAAACGCTCTTCCATAGTTTTTTCTCCACGAAGACGTGAATAGTTTACTAGGTAGCGAAGACCTAAAGTATAACGACGGTCAGGACGTACTTCAACCGGTACTTGGTAGTTTGCACCACCAACACGACGAGCACGAACTTCAAGAACTGGCATAATGTTAGTTAATGCAGCTTCAAATACTTCTAATGCATCTTTACCAGAACGTTCTTTCACAAGATCAAACGCACCGTATAGAATTTTTTGAGAAGTACCTCTTTTACCATCAATCATCATTTTATTAATTAAACGAGTTACTAGTTTCGAATTATAAATTGGATCTGGTAACACGTCACGTTTGGAAACAGGACCTTTACGAGGCATGTGTTTTCCTCCTTTCGACGAATGTCAATTTATTGAATATATTATTTTTTAACTTTAGGGCGTTTTGCACCGTATAGAGAACGGCTTTGCATACGACCAGTAACACCAGCTGTGTCAAGAGCACCACGTACGATATGGTAACGTACCCCTGGTAAGTCTTTTACACGTCCTCCGCGGATAAGTACAACACTATGTTCTTGTAGGTTGTGTCCTTCTCCTGGAATATAAGCTGTTACCTCTAACGTATTTGTTAAACGTACACGAGCATATTTACGAAGTGCTGAGTTTGGTTTTTTCGGCGTCATTGTCCCAACACGAGTACAAACCCCACGCTTTTGTGGCGAGTTAAGATCTGTAGCTGATTTTTTAAAGCTATTGTAGCCTTTTCCTAATGCTGGAGACTTTGATTTCGTGATGTTGGATTTACGAGGCTTACGTACCAATTGGTTAATTGTAGGCATCGATTATTCCTCCCTTCATTTGTTCTTTTAATACCACACATCCAGGTGGTTCATTTTTTGGGTAAAAACAAAGTCTTTGTGCTTTACACAAAAACTGTTACACAGTAATAGCCACAACGGAAGCGCCTAAACGCAATCCACAGGCTCTACCAAGGTCTATTTTAGACTCGACATAAGTAATTGGGACATCATTTTCTTGTGCTGTCTGACGTGCTAATTCGATGATTCTCAATTCTACATCAAGTGCAATATATACTTCTTTGACAAGCCCTTTTTTCATTGCTTTTACTGCTTGCTTTGTACCTATGATCGTTTTGTCTGCTTGTTTTACTTTTTCATAAGACATTTACATATCCTCCAAAGCTACAAGTCCGATAACTATCAACCTTAAATATATTATCATTCCCTGCAAAAAGTGTCAACACTTAACAAGAAAATATTAGGGAGAATTATTATTAACTCTCCCTAATATAAAGTTATTCTGCGTTTACTGCTTCTTTTTCAGCATCAGATTCGTTTTTAGTTATTTGGATTTGACGGTAACGTTGCATACCAGTACCAGCAGGAACTAGTTTACCAATAATTACGTTTTCTTTCAATCCAAGTAATTCATCACGTTTTCCTTTAATCGCTGCATCTGTTAAGACACGAGTCGTTTCTTGGAATGATGCCGCTGATAAGAATGATTCTGTTTCAAGAGAAGCTTTTGTAATACCAAGGATCACTGGGCGACAAGTTGCAGGAATCTTACCTTGTAGGACTGCCTCTTTGTTCGCTTCAGCAAATTGATGAATATCTAATAGTGAGCCTGGAAGCAAGTCAGTTTCTCCCGCTTCAATTACGCGCACTTTACGAAGCATTTGGCGAACCATTACTTCGATATGCTTATCACCAATTTCTACCCCTTGCATACGATAAACTTTTTGTACTTCTTTTAGTAAGTACTCTTGAACCGTTGAAACATCTTTTACTTTTAACAATTCTTTAGGATCAATAGAACCTTCTGTTAATACTTGACCACGTTGAATTACGTCATTAACTTGAACTTTTAGACGAGCATTGTATGGAGCTAAGTATTTACGAGTTTCTACATTACCTTGAATTGTAATTTCTTTTTGTCCTTCTCTAATTTCATCGATTTCCGTAACTGTACCTGTAATCTCTGAAATAACCGCTTGCCCTTTTGGATTACGAGCTTCGAAGATCTCTTGGATACGTGGTAGACCTTGTGTGATATCATCACCGGCAACCCCACCTGTATGGAATGTACGCATCGTTAACTGAGTACCAGGTTCTCCGATAGATTGAGCTGCGATAATACCTACCGCTTCCCCTACCTCTACCTTGTCTCCTGTAGCTAAGTTTAAGCCGTAACATTTTTTACATACACCGTGCTTCGTATTACAAGTAAATGCTGAGCGGATCGTTAATTGAGTAATTCCTGCATCTTCAATCAAACGTGCGATTTCATTAGTAATCAAGCCGTCTCTTTCTAATATAACGTGCCCTTTTTCAGGATGGAAAATTGTTTTCTTCGTATGACGACCAACAATACGTTCGCCAAACTCTTCAATAACTTCCGTTCCTTCCATAAGAGAACCTATTAGTAAGCCTCGGTCCGTACCACAGTCATCCTCACGTACGATTACATCTTGCGCTACGTCAACAAGACGACGAGTCAGGTAACCTGAATCGGCTGTTTTAAGTGCTGTATCGGCAAGACCTTTACGTGCACCATGTGTAGAGATGAAGTATTCAAGTACTGTTAAACCTTCACGGAACGATGACTTGATCGGAAGTTCGATAATTCGACCAGCCGGATTGGCCATCAGACCACGCATACCTGCAAGTTGAGTAAAGTTGGACGCGTTACCACGGGCACCAGAGTCACTCATCATGAAGATTGGGTTCATATTATCTAATGATTTCATTAGTTTTTCTTGAATAACTTCTTTTGCTCTACTCCAATGTCCAATAACGCTTGCATAACGCTCTTCTTCTGTTATTAGACCGCGACGGAATTGTTTCAATACTTTATCTACTTTTCCTTGTGCTTCTTCAAGAATCTCACCTTTGTCTGGAAGTACAACGATATCTGAGATACCGATCGTAATACCAGCTTTAGTAGAGTACTTAAATCCAAGTGCTTTCATACGGTCAAGCATTTTAGAAGTTTCTGTAATATGGAAACGAGTAAATACTTCAGCGATGATATTACCTAGAATTTTTTTCTTGAATGGTTGTACAAGGTCCATCGATTCAATATGTTTTTTCACATCAGTTGTTGTAGAGATGAAATATTTTTCTGGTGTTTCAATTTGTAAATTATAATCCGTTGGTTCGTTAATATACGGGAACGTTTCAGGAAGTATTTCGTTAAAAATAACTTTACCTACAGTAGTTAATAATAACATCTTGTTTTGTTCTTCCGTAAATGTCGGATTTTTTAATGATGATGCCGCAATTGCAATACGAGTATGCAAATGTACATGACCAGTGTTATAAGCAATTAGAACTTCTTCTGGACCGTAGAATGTTGAACCTTCACCCATTGCACCTTTACGCTCTAGTGTTAAGTAATAGTTACCTAATACCATATCCTGAGAAGGTGTAACGACTGGTTTACCATCTTTCGGGTTCAAAATGTTTTGTGCTGCAAGCATTAATAGACGAGCTTCCGCTTGAGCTTCTGCTGATAAAGGAACGTGAACAGCCATTTGGTCACCATCAAAGTCAGCATTATATGCTGTACATACTAGAGGGTGAAGACGAATTGCACGACCTTCT
>JBEMAY010000069.1:0-16388 GCA_040274765.1 Psychrobacillus sp. | reverse complement strand
TTCCTCTTGGTGAACTTTTAGGTCGCTATACTGATGTACATATTGGAGAATATGTTCAATATTCTCTCGAGGTTTTATTCTTGGCGCTTATCGTAGCTGTTCTGTTAGCGTTATTTTTTACAGTTATAACTATGTTATGTAGGGAACGAGTTAGACAGCGGATTAAAACTGTTTTTTTCTTTTTAGAATCTTTACCGGATATATTGATTGTTTTGCTTATTCAGCTTCTCGTGATTATCATCCATAAGCAAACAGGGATATTCATGAAAATTGCTGTTACAGGTGGGGAGAAAATTTATTTGCTTCCCGTAATATGCTTGATGATTCTTCCAATGGTTCAGCTTTACCGATTAAGCATGCTTACTTTTGAGGCAGAGGAACGGAAAATGTATACAGAGCTTGCAAAATCCCTTGGATTCGGCAAATTAGTTATCTTACTTGTACATATGTTTAGAAATGCGATTATCAGTATCTTCTTTCAGTCGAAAAAAACAATGTGGTTTATGCTTTCCAATTTGTTTATTCTAGAACGAATGTTTAACATGCCAGGTATTATGTTTTATCTGAGCGACAATATAACCGGAGAGTTATTTTTTATAACAGTTTGTAGCTTCTTTTTCCCCGTGTTTCTCCTATATAGCTTAGGTGAATGGTATTTTCTACGTCATTTGAACAAGGGGAGAGCAATAGGATGAAGCAAAAATCAGTGTGGAGACAGCCTTATTTTGTTTTTGGTTTTACTATACTCGCATTCTTTTTAATAGGCAGTTTTATTTTTGAGTGGATTTTTGGCCCAGACCCAAAACAAACATACTTTTTAATGGAGAATGGCAGAGTAATAGAAGCTGCTCCACTATCTCCAAGCTGGATGCATCCACTAGGTACTGATCAATATGGTTATGATATGTTTGCTAAAATCATGCTTGGAGCAAAATATACCATCATATCCGCAATGGGTGTGGCTGCTGTTCGGATGCTTATCGCAGTTCCGCTAGGATTTGCAATCGGTACTTATTGGCAGAAGAGACGAGCGCTTATTAACAGTGCTATTGATCCTCTACATTATATTCCCATGACGATTTTCTCTTATCTAATGCTTTACCCTGTGTTATGGGAACCGATAGAGGGGTTTTCTACGACGGTGTGGGAGCGAATCCTCATTCAAGTTGTATTAATGGCAATCATTACAGTACCTATAGTAGCTGCACTTATAGGTAATGAGGCTAACCTTCTCTATCAGGAGGAATATGTTTTGGCTTCTAAAACGCTGGGTGCCGGGCGTCCGAGAATTATTACTCGTCATCTATTTCCAATGATGAGAGAAAAATTGTTTGTTTTATATGGTCAACAGGTAGTAGAAACATTAGTGGTGTTCACTCATCTTGGATTGTTGCAATTATATATTGGCGGTACAGCAGTTAGCTACGACCCCATGTTTGGGGACCCACCAAAATCGATTGCCTATGAATGGGCAGGACTTTTTGGATCATCATTCCGTTATCTACAAGGTGTACCATGGCTACCGCTAGGTCCTGCTATATGCTTTGCCTTAGTTATCTTAGCAATTTCCGCCATGATAGAAGGATACACTCGTGCAGTGAATGGACAAGTTAGAATTCCTAGGAAAAAGAAAGTGGCGTTTGTGTCTGAGGACGTTGTGGAGTGGAATAAGCAACAGCTAAAAGAACAAATGCAGTTTTTACATGAGGGAAAGGAAAAGCAGAAAGTTTAGGAGAGCTACATAAAAAGGAATGACACTAGGCTCTAAGTAAATAAAATCTCTTCTCTTTTAAACGTATACGGACAAGCCTATTTTTTAACTAGGCTTGTCCTTATTTTATGGCTCTGTTTAACTCTAGGGTTGCTGTTAAATTATCTGCGTATCGACTGAAATTTAAAGAGGATCATTTTCTTAATTGATAGTTTCACTTTAAGAAGGTTTTATTGCAATTGTGTTGAAATAAGTTAATATATGTAAATTTTTGGACAAGAGGGGGGGGTTACTAAGTATGACTACCTTTTTTCTTGTATTAACGAAGCAGGCTAGTGGAAGCAGAGTTTCATTAGCTTAGAAAAGCTCATGGGGGATAGGATGAAACGTTTAATAAAATTATCAATCATACTGTTATCTGTTTTTTTAATATCGGGTTGTATAGAGGGGGAAGAGCAAAACCAAAGAATACAGGAAGAGAAATATGAAATAGTGGATGATAACAATATATCTAAGGAAACTACTTACTATTTCTCGTATAAAGGACAGGAGTTTAAAATTATAACATTTTTCGATGAAGTGTTGGAATACGCAAAAACAGTTGGTGAGAATCCTGGAATTGATAAAAAAGTTATCTACACAGAGCATGTATTAGAACCGTTTATAGAGCAATTATCTATTAAAGAAATACCATTAGGTGACATGCTTAGACCATCCTTGGACATAGAACAGTTAGTAAAAAAGACGAATGAACTAATTGAACATCAAGGTCAAATTAATAAGTGGATAGAGGAAGCCATAATAAAATCCGCGGAACTGTTACCAGGTGAAGACACAAATATTTATATTTTTCCCGTTAATCCTGAAGAATGGCATCTCATCAATACTGGGGGAGGAATAAATGGAATGGCGTTTTCTGAAAGTGATTTTTTTCTTATGATTGACCCGTCTGCGAAAGAAGAAATGGTACAGTATTCGGTGGCTCACGAATATCATCATACAGTTAATTATTTGCATGATGGAATTCCAATAGACTCTAACATTTTAGATTTAGTCGTGATGGAAGGTAAAGCTGACTCCTTTGCAAGTATTGTATATCCTGAAGCAAAAATCATTTCGAAAGATGAGCCACTATCTAATGATGAAGAGGCTAAAGTGTTAGAAGAATTAAGTGTAAATAGCGAATCTATGGATTTTAATATTTACGAGAAATTGATTTACGGCAATAACCGTAAAGACATTCCGAGATTATCGAATTACAAAATAGGTTATCAAATCACTGAAAGCTATATTGAAAATAATCCAGATATGTCTATATTAGAATGGACAAAAAAGGGTGCCAAGGAAATCGTTGCGGGTAGTAAATATAGTGCTTTGCTCCAATAGGAATATATTGTAATATTTTTAAGAGAAATCATGTTTCTTTCCTTGTTCATTTAGCTGGTGCTTTACTTCAAGAAGGAGTAAAGCTTTTTTTATTGAACTAGCGTATGCATGTTAGTTGAACACAAATTTATTGAAACGAAAACTACAAAATTGTGTCTTATTATAAAAGGACTGATGATATTGAAGAAACTTAGCTTAATTTTAACTTTAATATTTTTATCAATAGGGTTATTGGGCTGTCAACAAAGTGGCAAAGAGAAGGAATCCAACAACGAGATTTCTAAAAATGTACCCAACTCTCCTACTAAAAATATGCCAAAAGATATGCCTAATGATTTTGATTTTTCTATTCAGTTCGGTGTTCATAAAAAGAATGAAATTAATACTTTCGAAGGAACGGTGACTAAGGATTTAATAGTAGATGGCACTGCAACCACAGAGGTCATGTTCACAGAAGAAGAAATGAAAGATATTTATAAGAAAATGCAAGAAATTAATATAGTTGAAACTAAGGAGTTTACACCTGAACCTATAAACGGCATGTTTTGTAAGCAAGAACCATACGAAAAAGATAAATGGGAAATTACTATCAACGGTGAAACAATCACACATTTTATCTCAGGGGAAGATTGCGAACCAACAGACGATGCAAAACAATTAATTGAGTTGAGAAATTACGTCTTTAATATAATTAAAAGCAAGGTTGAATATAAATCACTCCCAGAGCCCAGTGGTGGCTACCAATAGTTATTCAACTCGCATGAAACTGCAAGAACGAGTAAAGCCATTTTAGCCACAGGTTATTTAATAAGGCATTAGCTGTACCTCTCATTGTTGGGTTCACTACTACCTCTTTTCCATATATGTCGGCAAAGATTATATAGTCTTATTCTATGGTCTACATTACCATTGAATAAGAACGTACGTTTGTAATATACTAAGAGGAACAAATGTTTCTTTTGGGAGGAGAAGCTTTTATGTATGAGGGCTTAGAAAATCGAAGCATTATTTGTATAGACATCCGAAGCTTTTTTGCAAGCTGTGCTGCGGCAGAGGCGGGGCTTGATGTGATGAAGACGCCTATTGCCGTTATTGGAAACTTGGAGCAGAAGGGAAGTATTGTGCTTGCTGCCTCACCTCCGATGAAAAAAAGGTTTGGTGTTAAAACGGGATCTAGGTTATTTGAAATACCAGACGATCCTTCCATTCATCTTCTGGAGCCAAAAATGGAATTTTTTGTTCGGATTTCAATGGAGATAACGCGCTATTTAAATCAGTTTGTCCCAAGCGAATCCATCCATGTGTATAGCGTGGATGAATGCTTTGCGGATTTGGGTGGAACAGAAAAGCTTTGGGGACCAATTGAGCGCACAGTCAAACGTATTCAGGATGGTCTGCATTATCAGTTCCAGCTTCCATGTGCGGTGGGATTGGGGCCGAATATGTTAGTGGCAAAGCTTGCACTTGATTTGGAGGCAAAAAAAACTGGATTTGCCAAATGGACGTACAAGGATATTCCTAAAAAACTGTGGCCTGTTTCTCCGCTAAGTGAAATGTGGGGAATAGGATCACGATTGGAAAAAACGTTAAATAATATGGGCATCTTCAATGTTGGGCAGCTCGCAAATACTTCCTTGGATCTACTGGAGGAAAAATTTGGGGTGATGGGAAATCAGCTGTACCACCATGCCTGGGGAATAGATCTCTCAGAACTGGGAGCGCCTATTGTAGATGGTCAAATAAGCTATGGAAAGGGCCAGGTATTGTTTCGCGACTATCGAACGAAAAAAGAAGTAATGGCAGTCATATTGGAAATGTGTGAGGACGTGGCAAGGCGAGCCAGAGAAGCTAATATGGTGGGGCGCACCATACATCTATCGGTCGGTTATAGTAAAGAAGCTTTTGGTGGGGGTTTTAATCGTTCGCGCTCTATAGATGAACCAACGAACGCCACTATGAAAATTTACAAAATTTGCGAGCAGATTTTTGATCATTTTTACGATCGAAGCCCAGTGAGAAAACTATCCATTTCGATCACCAATCTAGAGCCGGAGAACTCGATGCAGCTAAGCCTCTTCGAGGAAGGGAAGTGGAAGGAACGAAAGCTCGGGAAAACGATGGATTATCTCCGTAACAAGTATGGTTCAACCGCTGTTTTACGTGCAGTTTCCTATACGGAAGCTGGCACTGCTGTGAAACGAGCTGGCCTACTTGGAGGCCATAAAAAATAAAAAAAGAGGACTTGGACGTTGGTCACAAGTCTTCTTTTTGCATACAGAATCACATTTTAGTCTAGTTGAATCGAAATAATGTCACAAGGCATTACTTTCATACTTGGCTTAATGCAATGGTTATTAACTAAAATGGAACCGCTTTTTATTTTATCAACGATAGCAGTCCTACTCCAATCAGGAATTTGTTGAGAAAGGAGAGAATCGATGCGGTACACCCCTTCTATAGATTTAATCGTTATATGAACTTCCGATATTCGGTTTTCCAAGTAAAGATGTATTGGTATTTCTGTTAAAGTATTGTTTAGATTTATAGGCTCTCGACCATAAACTCTTTCATGCTTTCGATAAGCTTTGTAAATGTCTAGTTTTTTATTCCATGTATGGTTTTTTTCGCACTTATAAATAGCAAAGCGATATATATGCTTTCCATTTGAATTATGCCTTCGTATATTAGTGTCAGTAAAGGTTGAGTTTTTCCCACACATTTTACAATGCTTCACCTCTGAACGAACTGTTTGCTTCTTTAGAATTTCCCAATAATGATGTATAACGGTCATTTCCTTCACCTCTATAAGATAAAGGAACAATTGCATCCGTTTGGCCAGTGGTAGAATCGTTATAAATTTGTACAACAAAAAAAGAGATCCTTAAAGGACCCCTAAAAGCATACGAAACTACTGGTTTGCTCTTGTTCCTTTGTAATGGTAGATGGGCAGACTGATCCCTTGGTTAAAATAATCAGGAAAAGTGCTATCCAATTTAGTTAATCCATTACAAAGTAAATGTTGGCATAAGAGTTTTGTATCCTTTCTCCAAACAGATTTAATCGTATTGTATCATATTCTGTATTTTTAGAAAAGTTAAATTTATATTAGTTCTTTCGTCATTAAAAGGTGGGGAATCCCATCCTCCATGAAAACATCAGAGGCTGTATGATAACCGAGTTTAGCATAGAACTCCTCAGCATGAGTCTGACCGTGAAGCTTAACCTTAGAAAGACTCATATCCTTCGCTATTTCCTCTAGAGAATGGATAATGACTTTTCCTAATCCGAGTTTACGGAATGGCTCTAAAATGCAAATCCGTTCTAGTTTTCCAACTCCGTCCACCGCTCGAACTCGACCTGTGCCAACTGGTTCGTTATCGGTATACACTAAAATGTGCTGGCAAGGAGCCGTCAATTGATCAAATTGGTCAAATTCATCCTCTAATGGGACACCCTGCTCTTCAACGAATACACTTTTTCTAATGTCAAAAGCTTTTTTTAATGAAACTTCAGATGTAATCTTCTCAACAGTCATTTTCTTCATTCCTTCACGTCATAATATAAAACTATTAATTCATAAATTATGTTATTTCAAGTAGAAAAGCAATGGAAAACTATTGCGAGAAGGAGGTATTTAGCTAATAGAAAAAGAATATTAAGCTATGGAGGTGAACATTCTGTATTTTATCGTCGGGATCATTATATTGATAACCTTTATAGTATCAACCTGCTTGTCCTTGCTGGTGTTCAAAAGGTGGGGGCGACGGAAGGCGATGCTAACGAGTTTCATAGTAAATGCATGCTTATTAGGAATAGTTGCAGCTATATTGTATAAAACGGACGCTAAGGAATTTTTGAAGAATACAAATAACTTTACCGTTCTCCTGTTGGCGGTACCTGTTCTTTCTTGGGTCAATTGCTTTATTATTATGCAAAAAAGTAAAGCATACACAGCCAACAGGATGCAGTAGAGTTGAACTAGATTTAATCAGGAAGTGTTAGAGGGAATAACCGTGTAGGGATGATGTTTAGATGGATAAAGTTATAGATAACATAATAGACATACATATTTTTAAATTATTAGAGCTTGCCACATCAACGGATAGAGTAATAAATGAATATAATTGTTACCGACAAACAGAAAAAAGAACGCTTTACGGATGGAAAAGCGATAACATCTATGTTGCATGTATAGGAATAGAAATGATAGAGAGTCATCATGCAGAAATAAAGCATATAGCAGTCGCTCCAAATTGTAGAAATGAGCAATTAGGAAGCAAAATGATTCATCATGTTGTCCAACAGTTGAGGCTTCAACGGTTAATAGCAGAAACAGATTATGAGGCTGTGGGGTTTTATAAAAGCTATGGGTTTGCTATCTCGTGTCTTGGTGAAAAGTATCCTGGGGTTGAGCGATTCTTGTGTGTTTGGGAAAAGTAGATCCTTGCCAATCACATAAGAGCGTCTGTCCAACTATAAATTTATGAAGCGGAAGTAAAATTACGAAGGTCCCATTTGAATACGGAGGAATGCAAATGTTTTTTGAACTGACAATTCAAATAAGAGTATCCGATTTCCAAAAAGGTCATCAATGGTATAAAACATTATTAAAAAAAGAGGCAGAGCTTATTCCTCATGATGGGTTTGTGGAATGGGAAGTAGTTTCAGGGTGTTGGCTTCAGGTTTCGGAAGGCGTTCCAGCAAAGGGGAGTGGTCCGTTGCGTTTTGCTGTGAAGGATTTGGCTGCAGAGCGTGAACGAGTGATGCAGGAGCTAAATGTAGGCTACTTCGAAATTTACTCGAGGGAAGAAGTTGGAGCCAAATGGGCCACATTTATGGATCCATGGGAAAATCAAATTGGCTTTTTTGAATACATGGATAAACAAGAAGAGAAAGAGCGAGTACAGTTATTGACTAATATTCAAAGGGATTAATAGCTCGACGTCAGAAAGAGGGAGTTTTTAAAATGAATATTAGTATGGAAAGGCTAAAAATGGAGGATATAGAAGAGCTATATCTTTTTGAAATCAAAAACAGGGCTTATTTTGAACAGACAGTACCTTCAAGAGGAGAAGATTACTATCACCACGAAATATTTATAAGGAAGAATATTGCTTTGTTAGAGGAACAAGCAAGGGGAGAATCCTATTTTTTTCTCATCAAGGAAGGCGAATCTATAATAGGGCGTATTAATTTAATAGATATTGACAAAAAACAAAAAAAGGCGGATTTGGGCTACAGAATTGGAGTAGAGCACTCAGGGAAAGGGATTGCTAGTCTAGCAGTAGCATTGCTCCTACAAACCATTTCATGGGAAGAAATTAATCAAGTGAATGCTAAAACCACAGCTAATAACATCGCTTCACAAAGGGTTTTAGAGAGAAACGGATTTCAAAAGGCCCAAGCCAAGGAAGAAGCCTATTCCATAGACGGAGAAAGTATAGAGTTCATTTATTATACATTAATAGGTGGACATATTTGAATTCTATCAGCCTAGGTAGGCGATACATAATAGCTTATACAGAACAGTAGCTTTACGGCACTAAAATTAATAGTGAAGTCAGTACCTAGTGTCATCATCAAATAATATAAAAAACTAATAAAAACCTCTCATTCTCTTGTATAAAAGAATGAAAGGTTTATATTAGTTTAGAAGAGGAGCTCATGCCTCGTAAATCATCTTTTTTGTCATGCCACCATCGACGGTTACATTAATGCCTGTTACAAAGTTGTTGGCTGGATCCGTTAGATAGAAACACGCCTTTGCAATGTCACTTGGTTTACCTACACGACCCGAAAAATGCTGGGCATGGTCCACCTTCCGTAAATCATCATAATTACCGGTTTCAATCCATCCCGGAGATATACAATTGACGATAATATTATCCTGGGCGAGGGAGCTAGCTAAGGAATGGGTTAGTGAAATAATTCCACCTTTAGTAGCAGCATAGGACTCGGAGTTGGGCTCGGACATAAAAGCTCTAGTAGAAGCCATCGATACGATGGAGCCACCGTCTTCATTGTTTCTCATCACTTTGGCTGCTTCGCGACTACAAAGGAATACACTTCGTAAATTTGTATGAATGACGTCATCCCACTCATCTAACGACAAATCGTAAGGAGAGCTTGGCTGAAATTTGCCTGCATTATTAATCAATATATCAATTGTTCCAAATTCTTTTGTTGTCTGCTCCATTAAATTGATAACGTCTTTTTCCACTCGGACATCCGTTTGGATAAAAAGGCAAGAGTACCCCTGCTGTAGAAGAGATTCCTCCGTCTCTCTACCAAGAGATTCATTGCTATCGGCTAAAATCACATGGGCACCGTTCTCTGCGTATGCTTGTGCAACACCTCTACCGATACCTTGAGCCGCTCCAGTAATTATTACAACTTTGTCCTCGAACATGTTTATGCCGCCTTCCTCTGATTTTTTTATTAATGTACCATATTTATAACGTTAGTACGAACAGAACTGAGAATGAAAAAATATTTCTGTTTCCGAATTATTTTGTTTTTCCATCTTTCGTAATGTTCAAACATTTGCTAAACTAGTAAAGTCTTAATTTGTCATATGGGGGAAATATAGTGAAAGTATTCTTAGAGTTGGGCTGGTATTTCAAACAAAGGAAAAAGCAATACCTATTTGGTGTTTTAATGCTTCTTTTCGTAGCATTTTTGCAGCTTTTTCCGCCGAAAATCATTGGATTAGTAGTAGATGAAATTCATGCGGGTACACTTACGAATGAGTTTTTACTGAAATGGCTTACTATTTTAGCTCTTGCATCTATAGGGATGTATGTTCTACGTTATTACTGGCGTATTATGATTTTTGGTTCTTCTATTTATCTTGCAAGATTATTGAGAGAAAAACTATTTAATCATTTTACCAAAATGGCCCCTTCCTTTTATCAGAAGAAGCGGGTTGGAGATCTTATGGCACACGCAACAAACGATTTATCTGCAGTTCAGCAAACGGCTGGATCTGGTGTTCTAACCTTAGTGGATTCCTTAGCTACTGGAGGATTTGTAATAGCTGCGATGGCTATTACGATTAACTGGAAGCTGACAATTATTGCGTTACTTCCATTACCGTTGATGGCTATATCTACTAGTTACTATGGAAAGCTACTCCACCAGCGTTTCCGCTTTGCACAAGAGGCTTTCTCTGGCTTAAATGATAAAGCTCAGGAAAGTATTTCAGGAGTAAAAGTCATCAAAACGTTTGGACAAGAAAAAGAAGATACGGATGATTTTGTTAATCTATCAAAAGAAGTTGTCGCTAAAAATATGCACGTTGCCAAGGTAGATTCATTATTCGACCCAACGATTTCCCTAATCGTGGGAATGTGTTTCTTCTTGTCTATTGTGTTTGGAACACGTTTTATATTAGCGGATGAGATGAGTATTGGAGACCTATTTGCTTTCACTTCCTATTTAGGTTTACTAGTTTGGCCGATGCTAGCATTTGGCTTTCTATTTAATATAGTAGAACGTGGAAGAGCATCTTACGATCGTATAAGAAATATTTTAGAGGAAGAAATTGAAATTGATGACCATGCAGGAGCATTGGATGTTAAGCCTAAGGGAGATATTCAATTTGATATTGAAGATTTTAAATTTACTGGTGACGAACGTATTGCATTACACAATATACAGTTCACCCTTAAGCAAGGTGAAACATTAGGAATAGTTGGGAAGACCGGCTCTGGGAAAACAGCAATCTTGAAATTGTTGATGAGAGAGTTTGAGGGATACCGCGGAAAAATTACATATGGTGGTCATTCCATAGTTGCTTATAAGAAGAGAAGTTTAAGAGAGGCTATTGGCTATGTTCCTCAGGATCACTTCCTATTCTCTACTACAATTGCAGGTAACATAGCGTTTGCTAATGCTGCTGCATCGATGGATGAAATTTATGAAGCGGCAAGACTTGCGAATATCCATGAGGATATCCTTCATTTTACGGAAGGCTATAACACGATTGTAGGAGAACGAGGAGTATCGTTATCAGGCGGACAGAAGCAGCGTATCTCTATTGCACGTGCCTTGCTGATGAGGCCAGAATTATTAATTCTTGATGATTCGCTTTCAGCAGTTGATGCACGAACAGAGGAAGCGATATTAGAAGCATTGAAGAAAAGCCGTATTGATGAAACAACGATTATTACTTCGCATCGTTTAAGTGCGATTCAGCATGCACACCAAATTATCGTAATGGATGAAGGTACTATTAAAGAAAAAGGGACACATGAAGAGCTAATGGAACTAAAAGGAATGTACTATGAAATGTACCAATTACAGCAATTAGAGAATCTTGTGGAAAAAGGGGGGGACGTCTGATGAATGAAAAACAGCCAACACTTACAGGAAAAGACCAATGGCTAGTTCTTAAAAGACTGCTAACCTATCTAAAACCACATAAAAAAATGATAGCTTTTGCTTTGTTTTTATTAATAGTAACGGTAATTGGAGATATTCTAGGACCATATCTCATCAAAACATTTATGGATAATTATTTAACCCCACGAGATTTCCCTACTGGTCCACTAGTCGGTTTGGCAGTAGGATATATATTTATCCAAATTGGAAATGTTCTTGTGAGTTACTTCCAATTGTTGAAGTTCCAAGAGATCGCTTTAAAAATCATTCAACAAATGCGAATTGATGTCTTTTCGAAAGTTCACCGTCTAGGTATGCGTTATTTTGATAAAACACCTGCAGGAAGTATCGTTTCTAGAGTTACCAATGATACCGAGGCAATCAAGGATATGTTTGTTAGCGTATTAGTAGGCTTTGTGCAAAGCGGGTTCCTAGTTATTGGAGTCTATATTGCCATGTTTTTGTTAAATGTAAAGCTTGCTTTGATAACAACAGTTTTACTGCCTATTTTGTTTGTAATTATTATTATGTACCGTCGATACAGTTCAATTGTTTACCAAGATTTGAGAGAACGACTAAGTCAATTGAATGCTAAGCTTGCAGAATCGTTACAAGGGATGACGATGATTCAAGCATTTAGACAGGAAGATCGTTTGCAAGATGAATTCAATGAAATAAACGAATCTCATTGGAAGGCTGGAAGAAGGAATATAAAGCTGGATAGCCTGTTACTCCGACCGGCAATTGATATGGTTTATGCTTTAGCAATTATTATTCTTCTCAGCTATTTTGGGATTACGTCTATGGATAATATCGTAGAGGTTGGGGTGATTTATGCTTTTGTTACTTATATTGATAGATTCTTTGAGCCTATCAATCAGGTGATGCAAAGGCTCTCCATTTTCCAACTAGCAATAGTTGCAGCTTCTCGTGTGTTTAAACTGTTAGATGAGAGTGATTTGGCTCCTGCGCAGAAGAACGTGGAAACAGCTACTATTGAAAAAGGGAAAATAGAATTTCAAAATGTGACATTCTCCTATGATGGAAAAACAGATGTCCTAAAAAATATCTCGTTCACAGCTGAGCCGGGACAAACGGTTGCTTTAGTAGGTCATACTGGAAGTGGCAAAAGCTCGATTATAAATCTTCTGATGCGTTTCTATGAATTTGAACATGGAGATATTAAAATCGATGGCCATTCTGTAAAAGACTTTACAACTAGTGAAATTCGAAACAAGTTAGGGCTAGTACTACAGGATCCTTTTCTTTTTTATGGCGATATTGAGAGTAACATAAGACTTCATGGGCATGCCTTAACGGATGAAGAAGTGAGAGAAGCAGCAGAATTTGTGCAAGCGGATAAATTTATTGAAAAACTACCAAATGGCTACAAGCAGAAGGTATCGGAACGTGGGTCGACTTTCTCAAGTGGTCAAAGACAGCTCATAGCCTTTGCCAGAACGATAGCAACTAACCCTAAAGTCCTCGTTTTAGATGAAGCAACAGCAAATATCGATACAGAGACAGAGGTAGCCATCCAAAGTAGCTTAGAAAAAATGCGTAAGGGAAGAACAACTATTGCGATCGCACACCGCTTAAGTACGATTCAAGATGCTGAATTAATTCTTGTCCTACATCATGGGGAAATAGTAGAAAGAGGTACACATCAGCAATTATTGAATGAAAAAGGACTATATCATAAAATGTATTTGCTCCAAAATGGAGTGGTCAATGATATTGCTTAAAAAATTCAAAAAGCTGTCACAAGCTTTAGTAGGGTAAAAGTAAGGGAAATTTGATACGATAGGAACAGTAATATGGAAAGGAAGACTGCCGTGAGTACAGATCTTAACTTACTACTGGCGTTCGGTGCTGGGTTTTTAAGCTTTATCTCCCCATGCACTTTACCGTTGTATCCCGCATTTTTATCCTATATAACTGGTATGTCACTAGAAGAAATTAAAACAGACAAAAAGCTAATGCAAAGAAGAGGGATGCTACATACCTTATTTTTCCTACTAGGCTTCTCAGTCATATTTATCGCTTTAGGTTTCGCCACATCATTTGTTGGTACATTCTTTATCCAGTATGATGATTTAATCCGTCAAGTAGGTGCGATTTTCATCGTTGTATTTGGATTAATTGTAGTTGGTGTATTTAAACCTGAATTTTTAATGAAAGAAAAAAAATTGCATTTTAAAAACAGACCGTCTGGATATTTAGGCACGTCCTTAATCGGTATGGCTTTTGCAGCAGGCTGGCAACCTTGCACCGGCCCCATTCTAGCATCTGTATTACTCCTGGCTGGATCTAACCCTGGTTCTGGAGTTTGGTATATGCTTGCATATGTTTTAGGCTTTGCTATTCCATTCTTTGTTCTATCCTTCTTTATCACTCGATTAAACTGGATACGTAAAAATAGTAATCTTATTGTTAAAGTTGGCGGCTATATAATGATTGCATTAGGGATTCTATTGTTTTTCGACGGATTAACTTATATAATTCGTATATTAAGTCCTATTTTTGGAGACTTTACTGGATTTTAAATAAGGAGGCAACGATATGCCGACAGTTTTAATAGTGGATGATGCAGTATTCATGCGAACAACGATTAAACGAATGCTAAATGATCATCAATTTGAGATAGTTGGCGAAGCGGCTAATGGGCTCGAGGCTATCGAGCTGTATAGAGAGTTACAACCAGATGTGGTCACAATGGATGTAACAATGCCAACGATGACAGGTATTGAGGCGGTAAAGCATATTATTGCTGAATTTCCAGAAGCGAAAATAGTAATGATTACAGCACTTGGTCAGCAAAAGCTTATCGTTGACGCTTTGGAATATGGAGCAAAGGATTTCATCACAAAACCATTTGACCCAGACCAACTCATTAATGTATTACGGAATGTAACTGATCAATATTAAATCTAATAACGAAGAATTCAAAAGATATGGGGAATACCAATGTTAGAAAATATTCCAGCCGATGTTATGATCATTGTCTCAACTGTCATTGCACTAGGCATGGGGATTCTAGTAACAACTGTACGGGCAAAATCAGCAAAAAAACCGGCTAGTGCAAAAAAGATATTATTACCTCCACTGTTTATGTCAACCGGGGCATTGATGTTTGTGTTTCCTTTCTTTCGAGTAACATTAGCACAGATAGGAGAAGCTTTGTTAATTGGAGTGTTATTTTCCACCGTACTCATCTGGACATCTAAATTTGAGCATAAGGATGGCGAAATCTATCTGAAACAGTCCAAAGCATTCATTTTCATACTAATCGGGCTATTAATCATACGTTTAGTCGGTAAAATTGTGCTTAGCTCTACAATCGATGTAGGAGCATTAAGTGGAATGTTTTGGATTCTTGCATTTGGGATGATTGTCCCTTGGAGAATAGCAATGTTTATACAGTTCAAGAAAATACAAAAGCAGCCAATATAAAAACGAGCATCCTTTAGGGGGTGCTCGTTTTTTTACGATCTTCTGATAAAGCAAAATACTTTTCAAATGGGGAAACGTCTACTTCCATTTCCTTGAGTTTTTTACGTAAAAATTTATGGTCTCTTTTAGGAGTAGCGATAATATAGCCACGTATCAACAATTCTTGTGTAATAGCTTTAGCATTTTCTTCTAAGGCAATCTCACCAATCTTCCCGGCAATTTTTTGTTTTGCGACAGGTCGAAACAAATCAGGGACTGGTGTAACCAATTCATTTAACAACGCTTTTTGTTCATCATTCCACAGGTGAATCGTTTTATTTACATAATATTCTTCCCAATCGAGATCGGATTTACCATCACTTTTAGGCATCGACTTGAGAAATTTTCGGAACATGAAAAATCCGCCTATTCCCATCAACGACACTAAGACAACAACCCAAAATAGTATAAACCACATAAACCAACCTTCTAACAATCTCTTCACCTCATTCTTCTATCTATTAGTATAAGGTGTTTGAAAAAAATTTTCATCAGGAATGTATCCTTTCGAGTAAAAACTTTCTATATAGAGAGTGAAGGGAGGTGATACAGATGGCTAACTTAGAACACAAGCATTCCGTGTTAAGAATTACTTTTGAAGGAGGTATTGGTGAAAACGGTAAGATGAAAACAAAGTCAAAAACGTATCGAAATGTAAAAGCCAGTGCTACAGCAGATCAATTAGAAGTGGCAGTAATAATTCTTTCAGGATTATCCGCAAGTCCATTTATCATTGCAGAAAAAGTACAAACATCTAATTTAAACTAAAATCAGGAGGGTAAAACATGGCTAAAACATTACAACTTCAATTTGAAACTGAGAATGGAAAGGAATTGACTCTATCCGTAGACGAGCCTCGGGCTAATCTCACGCGTGAGGAAATAGAAGCAGGGATGCAATCCCTTATTAATAGCAACGTTTTTCATTTAGACAGCTTTAGTGTAAGTGGCATTAAAGGCGCGAAAGTGGTTGAACGTAATGTCAGTGCGATAATCTAACACTCTGTGTGTGGAAGGGGAGGTATTAAGAGGACATCTCTTAATACCTTTTCAAATTTTGTTTAGAGAAGAAGGATTGAAATACAATGTTAATTTAGAAACACCTGTTTTTGTCAGGTGGAGAGGAGGTTCTTATGGACCAGTGGCTTTCGGTTATTCAAGATGTAGGCTTTCCTATTTTCGTGTCATTCTATTTAATGCACAGAGTAGAGAGCAAGCTTGAAGAAATTAAAAATGCACTGTTATCCTTAAGTAAAGTATAGACACAAAACTGTTGAAAACAAAAAGACAGAGTAGTTGAACGAAATATATACTTTCGTTAAGATTAGGCTAGGATGTTATAAAGCCCAGTGGTAATATGTCAAGCGGAAAAAAGATATGAATTGGAAATGATTCAAGTGATACTTTCAAAATGAACC
>JBEMAY010000068.1:0-16644 GCA_040274765.1 Psychrobacillus sp. | reverse complement strand
GAGATTAAAAGGTTGTACTATAATATACACAATAGAAAATCTCCATATTTGCCCATAAAAAATGCATTTCTCGTTCAATTAACTCAAATTCTTCAATCGTTAGGTGTAAATCCTTAATCGTTTTAGCATCTGCCATCGTTTCAATAAAGGCATTGTAATGCTCGGGATGAATATCTGGCTGGAGGAGTCTATTGTCTTCCGCAACCTTTCGTAGCATTGGAATCGTACATCCATTTTTCTTTATCAATATTTGTGCCTCTTCACTAACCAAAAAATCGATCAGTGCATGTGCGGCTGGCTTATTTGGACTATCCACATGGACACCAAGCGCCCCTCCAAGTAAAAGGGTGCCTACATCTTTATTTTTAGGCGGTGGAATTACATCCCATTGTATCTTATGGTCTCTGAATTCATTCATAAAATAATAGGTAGTTAAGATCATCGCTGCCCCTTCTCGCATAAACAGGTTCTCAGCGAGGTCATTGCTACCATGAGAAAAAATAGGGGAAACCTGATGTTTATACATTAAATCTACACAAAACTCTAATGCTTCTATATTTTCCTTACTGTTCATCACCGGCTTAGTTCCTGTTGAATCTTTAAAGCTCCCTTTATTTTGTAATAGAAAAACTGGCCACCTGTTAGTAGAGGAGGAAAAACAAAAACCATACTCATTCACTAAATTATCCTCATTTAGTTCATGTGTTGTTTTTCTAGACACCTCCAACAGATCATTCCAATCTTTTATATGAAAATCGTTTAGGACGCCTGCTTTTTCAAATATGCGTTTGTTGTAGCAAATCATTACTGGCGAGAAAACAAACGGAGTAACATGCATTTTGTTTTCCGTTGAAAACATTTGAAAAACTTGGTGATAACTATCTTTCATCGGATCTATATGTTCTGGTAAATAGGGGTCTATAAGATCTAAGTGATCCGTCTCCATCAGCTGTCTATAATGATAGTCTGAAACTATAAAAACGTCCGGGCCAGTACCGTGTTTAAACGACTGCATTAGGTTATAAACGTACTGATCATTAGGTAAGATTTCAAGGTTTATCTTAATATAAGGATTCAGCTGTTCAAATCTCTGAATGATTTGTTTAATAATCTCAATTTCATAGGAGTTAGAAAACCAACCGAGCGTTAATGTTTGTTTTTGTGTGTCATCAGGCAAGGTTACCCGGTTTCCCTTTCCTGCTATTTTTTCTATAAGCCCCTCTTCCACTAGCTCTGCTAACGCTTTTCTTATGGAAACTCGACTAAGCGCATATTCTTTACTTAATGTATTTTCTGGCAATATAAATTCCCCAGGTTTAATCTTCCCTGTAATAATCTCTTGTTTTACCTCATGGATAAACTTGTTATAACGACTTTCAAAGTCACTTTGTCGTTTTATCAATGCTTACAACTCCCCTGCCAAAATTGGCGCTATATAAAGATATGAATCTATCATAACATGTGCAAGATTGGTAGTTTTATTTCATTAACCATTTATCTAAAAATAAGTAAGCTGCTTGCCTAATTTCATAGGGAAAGTCATGACCTGAGTTCCCGATTAATGTTTGAATTTTTTCTGTACAATCCATCCACCTATACAATGAATTTAGTTCAAAAAGTCCTTCAGCAGCTGGTTTCCAATGCGGGAAAATAGAATCGTTTTGCCCCATCCATAGAAAAAAAGGAGTAGGTGCTACTAATGCAGCTATTTCAGTAAATTCAAAAGGAACCTTATCATTGTTTATGTAGTTACTTAACTGGGGGATGTGACTAAACCAATCTCGTTTTCCCCAACGATGTAACTCTAGATCTCCCGCAAATGTGGAAAATCCACAACTACAAACGACAGCTTTTATCCTTCGATCCACTCCAGCTAAAAAGTAGCCATTGTATCCTCCTAGTGAGTGTCCAATAACTCCAATTTTATTGCTATCCACACAGTTTAAACTCTCTAATAAACTTATTCCTTGCTGATGATCCACTAGCATTTTAGCTACTGCAGACCACTTCGGATTTGCAGCGTCAAAGCTTGCTGTCTGAAAAGGCTTTTCGTCCAATCGCACCCGTTCTCCAGCTGTTATCGTATCTGGGGCAAGTACTACATAGCCTCTCTTAGCAAGCTCAAGTCCATATTGTCTGTTTTGTCGTCCCTCTGTTGTACTTACATCATCCTTC
Source organism: Psychrobacillus sp. (assembly GCA_040274765.1). Classification (GTDB taxonomy): domain Bacteria; phylum Bacillota; class Bacilli; order Bacillales_A; family Planococcaceae; genus Psychrobacillus. The sequence goes on along the minus strand of JBEMAY010000068.1, from coordinate 14,469 downwards.
CCATTTTCGCTCGTTGGATGAAGTGCAATAACAGAGGGATATTTGTTGTGACTAGAGTTCAAAAACTCGATGGCGTCATCTTTAGTAAAAACCTTTTTACTGTTACTTCCTTTTGGTATTAGCAGGTTTGCTGGAACCATATCGTCGAAAACAGTGTCATACTTTATCTTTATTAAATAGTAGTCTTCATACGACTTCCAAGAGATTATATCAAAATGTGTTTGTACTAAAGGTGGTAGCCCACCAATACATTGTAACCAAGTTTTTTCGATAGCATCTCTTTTGTTTTCCCAATCTCTTTTACTATTAACTAACCGCAAGAGAGAAGGTGCACCCTGTTGATGTAACGTGGTCAATGTATACATTTCTTCACCCCATCATTCTATACTTACACTATATAAATGACTGCCACTACCATAGTAAACTCTTCCGTTAAATAGGACAATACCACTGCTTGCTTTAGCTTCTAACCCTTTTTTAAATATTGGTTCGGGGCATGGTTGCTTAACATCAATCGCAATAAGTGCATCTGACATAAGACAGTAAAGCGTGTGAATAGGCTCGTCATAAACAAAGCCTGAACGAATCGGTTCTCCATAACTGGATAGATCTTTTCCGGATAGAATAGTATTTAATTCAGTATCCCATATAAAGTACATTCCTAGCCCAGTAACACCATGTACTCGATTATACATATCTGTATAAATAGCAATAATTTCTCGTGTTCCTTCAAAGGGAACGAAACTGTATTTTAATTGCTTGGTTGTTCGATCAAGCACATACAAGTACGCATCCTGTTCTTTTGATACTGCTCCTCCAGGTGCCTCTACGCTTGTGCCCCCTATAATATCTCCGTTGCTGAGCTCACTAAGACAAATAGTACTATGAAAGGGTAATATTTCTTCATTGCGTATGACGACCTGCTTTTCTGTATCCATATTATAAATTGCCAAGGCACCACCAACTAGTCCATAGCCCGGAAACCCACCCCATATTACTTCGTTCTTACCACTCAAGGCAAGGGCACAGCGAGGTCGATGAATCTGATCCTCCTCTAAAACTAAGCGTGGGATAGAAGAATGCTGTTCTAAATCGAGAACATATAGCTTACCACCTGCGTATGCCACTCCCACTAACAGATTTTCATGGGAGGCATAGGCACAAATATTTCCTCCCCCTCCCTTTTCTAGTGCTCCAAGATTATGAAGAGAGTTTTTGACTGGATCATACCGAAAAAATTGTAGAGGGTGCATGGACGTTCCATAGATAAATCCGTCTGGAGCGAGAAAAAGACTTGAAAGCTCCGCTCCCTCCGTATGGTATTTAAAATGAATCGTTTTCTGTATCCCACTATCCTTATGACTAACTTGAACAAGCCCTTCAGATAAGCTGTAATGCTCGATTTGATAATTTGATTCATCTGGAAAGTGGACTTTTTGAAATCCTGTTCCTACAAAACTAGAACGTGCAACGTCCTCTGCTGGATTACATTCTCCATGAGAAAACTTTAGCCACTGAGAGGCCGTTAACACATGCTTTAAGTCGGATGCCTCTATGTGTCCATAGACAGTACCATCATTTCCAAGATATACATAGCCTGCTCCCTTCTGCCTTTGTTGAGAGGAAAGCAAACTCTTTTTCTGGCCAGTTATTAAATGGTAGGCTATTATATCTCTTTTCTCAGTTCCGATTCCCATATAAGCCCATCCATGCGTATCAAGAGCTACTGTTCCTGGATATTTTTCCTCAGCATGCATAGAGCCGTAATCTACAACACGCTTTGTTTTGCTATCATAGGAAAGCAAGTGACAGTGAGGGTATGTAGTGAAATAAATCATTCCCAAACTGTCCTCTGCGAAGCTAAAACCGACTATTTCTTCACCGTTCTCCATAACTTGATAATCCACAAAGCACTCCTTGAAAGGGTCTAACACGAGCAGCATATTACCTGCACCCGTATAAAATAAGCCTCCACTACTAAAAGAAGCAAAAGGATATTCTTTATTTTCAAGTGGAAAGAAGACTTGCTTACTTGTTCCCTTTTCTAAATCGACTATTAACACAAAGCCTTTGGCTGCAATTACAAATTTACTCGCTTCTTCCTTCGTACATATAGCAGCTGTTCGCTCCTCCTCCGCGACAACCGGAGTTCCATGATCTATAAGTTTGTTATACATATAGGCTCTCCTTTAGACGCAATAATGGGCAGCTACCTTATTTAACGCAGTAATCATATCCTCTATATCATGATCGCTATAAAACTCATTTATATCTAACCGTATTGCTATCTTCAAAATTTCTTCAGCATTTGGACAGCTACCCGCTTCATAACTATACTCCCCTAGACTAAAAGGATATTCGCTATTTAAGTAAGCCTGTTTTTGTTGGAATAGGCTTTGTGCATATAACACTTGTGAAATGTACCCTGGTGAATTAGGAATACCCTCTGCTGTAAGTGCTGCTGAAAACTCTTCACGGGTGCAGCTTAACACATCTAAGTCAAGCGTTAGCATATAAAACCAGTAGCTGCACCATCCCCCAGCAGTTATTTTCATTGGCCGTATGCCCTTGGTATTCTTTATTCCACTACTCAATCGTTCTCCAAGCTCATTTCTTCGCGTGCATATCCAATCCAGTTTTTTTAACTGAGCAATACCTACAGCACCTTGTAGTTCTGTCATGCGATAGTTAGGTGCCAGATAGTGAATATCTTTTACAACTTCTTTGTCATGTCTTTTATAGTTTTTATCTGCAAATGCATGAGTGGTAAAGTAATCTTCCTCTTCCCCAGAGTTTACAGTAACAATTCCGCCATCGCCTGTAGATATATGCTTAAAGTCGTTTGTACTAAAGCATCCATAATCACCAATTGTGCCTGTTAAGCGCCCTTTGTATGTAGTGAGATAGCTTTGGGCACAATCCTCTATCACTTTTACATTGTACTTTCTAGCCAGTTCCATAATGGAATCCATGTCGCATGGGTTTCCAGCAAGATGAACAACAATAATTGCCTTTGTTTTAGGTGAGATTATCTTTTCAATGGCTTCAGCTGTCATGTTATAGCTATTTGGCTCTAAATCGGCAAATATAGGTATGGCATTCTGATATAAGATACCAATTACAGTACCCTGGTCTGTAATCGGGCTAGTTATGACCTCATCACCGGCTGTAACACCAGCTGCTCCTAGAGCAACATGCAGCGCAGCAGTTCCCGATGAGGTAGCTACACTATACTTCACCTTATATAAATCATTAAAATCTGCTAAAAATTTCTTAACCTTGCTACCAAAATGATAAAAGAGTGTATTTTGCTCTAGTGCCTCTAGTAGCTCCGTTGCTTCCTCCACCCCAAAGCGTTTTCCAGTTCCGAATGGAGTCATTTTAACCTTTTGCCCGCCTAAAATCGCTAATGCGTTGTTTTTCATTTTTAGACCCTCCAACATTATGCTTCCTTTAAAAGGTGATTCGTAGCAGAAACCATCTTACAATGCAGACCAAAACGTTTGACCGTTTGTGCATCTTCTTCTGGAACGGGCATTAGAATAACTAGCTTATCGTCAAACGAATTATTATTAAGTACCACACCATTCCCTTCAGATACATCTATAATTTTAACCTGACGTCTTGCTCTTTCCCAATCATTAATTTGCTTACTAGTCCAGAACGAGAAGCCTTGCTGCCTTGCCATACGGATTAATTGGATAATCGCTTCGCGTACTGGCGGTTGCTGATAGATGTGGATTTGATGAAATAGGAAATGAGCAACTCCATTCACCCTTTTGACTCCTTCCAAAAATGGTTCGATAACCGTCGCATCGGCTAACGTATTATGGTTCAAGTCTTGGGTCAGAAAACCAATTTCTAGCACATCATACATTCGATTTTTTTCATCTGCCCAAGCAATAGGGAAATAAGGTTGACACGTGCCAAATAAGAAGCCGATGTTTCCTCTTTTGCTAGGACCTCTCGATTGATCAGCTTGTATTCCATACTTTTCACACCAGGTAAATAATTCTCCCCAGCCTTCGAACCTCGTATAGTGATTTTTATTGGATGTCACTTGTTCTATACCAACTGTCTGTTGCAACCAAGTAAGCTGGGCATGAAAGGCACTTTCTGCCCAAATTCCATTATCGGATTCTAATGCATTATAATGTAGAGCTAGCTCATGTCCATCCGCCTTAATCTGATTGTAAAGAGAGGGATTATATCCAGGTACAATCATACACCAAGTCGATTGCACTCCTTCTTCCTTTAAGGTATCTAACGTGATTTGTGCTGATTCGTCCACGTTCAAGTCACTATCATGAGAGATTAAGGCAACATGATCTACACCTACCGGCCAATAATCAATGAAAGGAAGCGTAAGATTTTTATCGAGAGCACACTTTACTAAATGCTCTATTAACGCTTCTCTCCATAAATCAGCATACGGATGGGGAAAATATGGCATACCTGTTTCAGTAACCGTTCGGTCTAGGTCCCAATCGAGCATAAAGCCGTCGTCCGCCTTTAATATCTCCTCATCCAGGTTTGCACTTCCGTCAGGAGCAGGAACACCGTCTTCTGTTATAGGAGCAGTGCCTTGCTGTAAGCCTACAATTGTTTGGGGAATAGAGACGGCCCATCGCTCAATGGTCCCTTTTCCATACTTAATCTGAAGCAGGGCATCTCCATTGCCCTCTAGTAGCACTCCAAATTGTTGGATCTCTAACTGTTCTCCAAAATAGACCCATGGATCTGCGTGTAAATAACGAAGAGACGTTGACTGGTTAAGAAAAGAAGAAAGCTCTGCATATCCTATAGTAGGAATAGAATGGGAACTGAAGCCTAGCCTTTCTTTTAGACAATGAAGATCGCCATATGAAATTACAGTCCCTCCATTTTCTACATAATCTAGAATTTTCGTTTGAGCAGCTTCTGTATTAGGGCAACAAGCAACAATCATTAAGTCAAAGGAGTCGAGCTCCTCGATTGAATCTATTTTTTTATAAGGCAGTCTTACATGATCAAGAATCTCTTCCAAATAGCGGTCAAATACATTTTCCCCATTACCCCACTGTTTTTCTGTTTCCTCTCTATCTAAAAGAACCCCCACTTTTGCCATCCTCATTTAATGGTCACTCCTCTATAAAAAAAGACATGTATATTACCTGTCTATAATATTGTTATGATAATCATAGTATAACTGGATATTTTTATCAATTAGTTACTTGAAAATTTTATAAACTTTTGTAGTCATAAGATGTCGGTAGCTACTGGCGGATAGAAAAAGAAACATAAAAAAGAGCTTGGAAATATTTCTCCTAGCTCATAGATTTTAATGTTTTATTTTTTGCTTAATTGAAAGTTGATAAATGAAAAGAAATTCGAACCCAGTAGTTCTCCTTCTATAAGAAAAAAAGATTGTCTTACAAGAAGCTGCAACTTCTTAAACAAATAAAATCTGAAATCAGGCTACAAATTTCACGTTTCTTTAATTTATTTTTCTCTCAGCCTCTTTCACTTATAATATTCAACGCACCATGCTATAGCATAAGCAATGCTTGAAGCAACAATAGTTCCTGCAAACAAAAAAATAGGAAATGCAGGATGAAGAAAAATGTAATTTGTAGAAAGAACCATTATTAACATTGCGGTCATTGCACTTAAAGTAAAAGCAACATGAGAAGCTCTCGTTGCTTTATTGGTGATGCTCCGCTCTCGTTCATCTCCATCTTGAAATTCTCCAAATTTCAAAAGAATGTCGGCCCGTTTTCTTGACTTAAGTTTTAGAGATAGAAATGATTGAAGTAATATTAATAAAAAACTGAGGATTAATGGCCACCAACTAAATTTTACATCTACGTCTATAATTTCACCGTTTGATAACCCTCTATCAAATGTATCAATCAACCAGATGTTTTCATAAGCAAAACCCATTGCATATGCAAGGACTCCTATAACAATAATTTTGCTGATACTTTCAAATAGAACAATCTTCATTTGCCATCCCCCTTGAAAAAGATTTTTTCAATTGGCTCCTGAAACACTTCCGATATATTCATCGCGAGTAACAGCGATGGCACATAGGTCCCTTTCTCCAACGAGACAATAGTCTGACGCGTTACACCTACTTTTTCTGATAAGTCCTTTTGGGTAAGATTCGACCTTGCTCTCAGTTCTTTTAATCGATTCTTTATCTCCATTTATTCCCTCCACTGTTTGGTAATTACCTTTAATGTAAAGTAAACCAGACAAAAAGTAAAGTATTTCTTACATCAAAGTGGAGAAAAATATAAATTTGTTTAGTCTGCTTTCATTCCAATTGTCTTAAGTCCTCTTGAATTTAATTACCTGGTCATTATAGTTATAATCTGCACTCATTCCGAATCAAAAACAGCCCCAATCATTTTGCTATTCACAAAATGCTTGGGGCCACTCATTTTTGTGCGGGAAATTTCCCACATATATCTCTTAGAACTTAGAACCACCAAAGCCATACTCATCGAGTAGCTCTTCGAAGGTTTTGTTTTTTTCTTTTTGCTTTTTTTCAAAAGCAAGCTGTGCCTGTCTTTCTTCTTCCTTCTCTTGCTCAGCTGTTACTAATTGCTTCTTTGTTTCTTTTAACTTAGCAAGCACATCCATAGATAGCTGATCTGAAAGAGAATTACCTTCTTCTTTTACAGCAGAAGATTTAAAGCTAGGCTGTTGCTGTCTTTTTTGCTTTTTCTTAGCCAATGTTATTCACCTACTTTATGTGCGTTTCACAATGGTAGCTACTCCTTGGCCCCCACCTATGCAAAGTGTCGCAAGTCCAGTCTTAGCATCTCTCTTTTCCATTTCATGAAGTAAAGTAACGAAAATTCGAGCACCACTTGCTCCAATAGGATGGCCGAGAGCAATAGCTCCACCATTTACATTTAGTATATCATGATTAAAGGATAGCTCTCTATCCACTGCTATAGATTGAGCAGCAAAAGCTTCATTTGCTTCGATTAAATCAACTTCACTTAATGCAAGTTTGGACTTATTCAATACCTTTTTAACAGCTTCTACAGGACCAATACCCATAACACTCGGATCTACTCCCGCAGAAGCATTTGCAACAATGGTAGCCAATGGTTTTAAACCAAGTTCATCCGCCTTTTGCTTGGACATAACGACAACAGCTGCTGCCCCGTCGTTAATACCAGAAGCATTCCCAGCCGTAACAGATCCGTCTTTTTTAAATGCAGGACGCAATCCAGCTAGCTTATCTTCTGTAGAGCCCTTTTTAGGATATTCATCCTTATCAAAGATAATAGGCTCGCCCTTTCTTTGAGGAATTTCAACAGGTACTATTTCTTCGTCAAACTTACCTTTTTCAACAGCTTCTGCTGCTCTAGCCTGAGAACGAGCGGAGAATTTATCCTGCTCCTCACGCGAAATATCATAGCGGTCACAAAGATTTTCTGCTGTTATTCCCATATGATAATCATTAAAGGCACACCAAAGACCATCAGAAATCATACTATCTACTACTTTCTGATCTCCCATGCGGAAGCCATCTCTAGCATTTTTTAATAGATACGGAGCCTGACTCATATTTTCCATTCCACCAGCAACGATTATATCTGCGTCTCCTGCAATAATTGCTTGGGTTGCTAGATGTATTGCTTTTAGTCCGGAACCACATACTTTATTTATAGTTAGTGCTGAAACGGATTGTGGCAAACCTGCTTGTATAGAAGCCTGTCTTGCAGGGTTTTGCCCAAGACCAGCCTGAAGTACATTCCCCATAATTACTTCATCCACTGAGTCCTTTGCTACTCCAGCTTTTTCTAACGCCTTATTGATTACTATTGCTCCAAGCTTAGTCGCAGGAACCTCTTTTAATGCTCCTTGGAAAGAGCCTATAGCTGTTCTTACTGCACTTACGATCACTACTTCATTTGTCACGTGAATTTCCTCCTTCATATCCCCTATTTTCAATAAAACTATGAAACAAAAATTTAAAATTTGCTTGTTCAACCAACCTTTCTTTACAATAAAAGAGGGAGGGATGAATATGTATAGTTTACCAAAAAAAGTGACAATTATCGAGGTGGGCCCACGAGATGGTCTACAAAACGAAAAAAATGTAGTACCAACCGATGTTAAGTTGCAATTTATCGAGCAACTTCAACAAGCAGGTGTAGAGGAAATGGAACTAAGCTCCTTTGTATCACCTAAATGGGTACCACAAATGAGTGATGCAAAAGAAATAGTTACAAATGTTAAAAAAATGGGTAGACAATTTGTACTAACACCAAATAAAAAGGGAATCGACCTAGCATTGGAAAATGGGGCTAAAAATGTAGCTGTTTTTGTAGGAGTTTCAGATAGCTTTAATAAAAAAAATATTAACAAAACTACTAGAGAAAGTATGAATGAATTGCAGCCTCTTGTAGAAAAATTAATAGAAGAGGGGTATTTCGTCCGGGCATGTATTTCCACTGCTTTTTATTGCCCTTTTGAAGGTGCAGTCGATCCAAAAAAAGTAACAGAACTCTGTAAGGAATTTGTGTCATGGGGTGTACAAGAGCTTAGTGTAGCAGACACTATTGGAATGGCGAATCCAAAAGAAAGCTACGAACTTTTCCATACATTAATAAATGAGTTCCCTCAAACGTTAATCACTGCCCATTTTCATGATACTCGCAAAATGGGAATCGCCAATATCTTTGCAGCTCTACAAGCAGGAATATCTAGATTTGATACTTCCGCTGGTGGTTTAGGAGGCTGTCCTTTTGCGCCAGGTGCCACAGGTAATGTAGCAACTGAGGATGTTGTGAATATGCTACATAAAATGGATATTTCCACCAATATCAATATAGATAAATTATTGCACGCTGTCGACATCATTTCTCCTCATGTATCCAGACCAATTGAAACAGGTATGTATAAACTATTTAAAAGCAAGTAGGTGTTGACCTTATGAGAAAAAGAGTAATTGTTTGGACTAGTATTTTTACAAGTATTATTTCTGCAGTTGCTACCATTTTCGGTTTTTTCCTCACTAATAAACTGATGTATATGAAGAAAAAAGAAGATGATTTTATTTACAATCGAGAACTGACGTCCAAGCGTTTTGATGAAGCATGGTATACTGCAGTAAATAAATTAGAGCGATGGATCCCTTCTAAAAATGGATACTCACTTAAAGCGATTTTCATCGAGCCATTACAAACGAGTAACTACGTTATTATTTGTCATGGTGTAACAGAAAACAAGATCAATTCACTTAGATTTGTTAGAATGTTTGAACGACTGGGGTTTAATAGTGTTGTATATGACCATCGTAGACATGGGGACTCGGGAGGGAAAACAACAAGTTTCGGTTATTATGAAAAGATGGATTTACAGGCTATTGTGGAAGCAGTTAGAGAAAGGGCAGGTGAAAATGCCGTAATAGGAATACATGGAGAGTCCATGGGCGCAGCCACCACCCTTCTTTATGCTGGTTCTATTGTGGATGATGCAGATTTCTATATCTCTGATTGTGCATTTTCCAACTTTGAAGAACAAGTTTATCACATTATGACGCAAACAACTCCGCTTCGTTCAAGCTTAGCAATTCGATTTGCAAATCTTTTCTTAAAGCTTCGAGATGGGTACACATTGAATTTGGTATCCCCCATTGATGTAGTAGATAAAATTGAAAAGCCTGTCCTATTTATTCATAGCTTGGAAGACGACTTTATACTACCGAAGATGACAGAGGAATTATATGAAAAGAAAAATGGCCCAAAAATGCTTAAGCTATTTGAAATTGGGGCTCATGCTAAATCCTTCAATGAAAACAGTAAAGAATATGAGGAACTCGTGTCAGATTTCTTAAAGAAATATGAACTTCTAGGAGAAGAGAATCCAATTCAAATTTCTGCAAATAACTAATGATAAAACTTTCTAATCGATAAAGAAGATGACTCCTTTAATATTATGGTCATCTTCTTTTAATTTAAGTGGATATTGAACTTAATGGTCATATCGCTCACAACATGGAAAACGTCCAGTTATTTAACTTGCTCTGAATAATAAAAATGGCTATTTACTTAGAAATAAGGTGGGATAGGATGGAGAATAATTTTTTTATCTACATTAATCTGACAGAAAAAAATGTGGATTTTCAAAATTATAAGTACTGGTATTTTTTAATTGAGTATTTTATTAACTCAGCAGATTTTATAGAACTTCATATTTGGAATGACGAAGTTGAGACGATTGAAGAATTAAGTTTGAAAACGAATCTTGAAAAAATTAATTTATACCCTATGAAAATGGTATGTTTTCAAGGGGATATTAATAAAAAAATAATTAATTTCATTTTACAAGAGAGTTTAAATCAGAATGGAGAAATAAAATGGTTTTCACTTTTTTTGAAATATAATGGTAATTGCTTCTTTGAATCATCACATTGGGGCTCTGAAATTAATATTGAAAATCCTGATAAAAAAGAAATTAAAATGATTAAAAATATGATGCCACAAGATGCAGTCTTTCATCATCTCAAATGAAGAATTATATGATAAAAGACTAGGGTTGATTTATTATGTACTCTATATCGATAAGTAGAATGACTATCTATAATTTGGCCTGGTTGTTCTCAAAAAAAAGACTATAGACAACTCAAAGATAAATGAGTTGTCTATAGTCAAAAAGCACTTTGCTAAGTGTCTTTATTATTTATTTTGCATTTTATTCATTTGGTTCATCATTTGTTTCACTTGTTTTTCGGATGGTTTACGACCCATCTGTGCCATCATCATACGTAGCATTTGTTCGTTGATTGGTGGATTTTCTTTCAAATATTTCATCATATATTGACGTGCTGCAAAAAATCCAATTACAACACCACCGATTAAAGCAACAATTACTATAACAACCCATATCCAAGTATCCAATGTTTTTCCTCCTTTACCAACTTCTCTACGTGTACAAGACACCAATTGAAATTATACTATAAATTGACTAGGCATTCTATATAATTTCTATTAAAAATAGCAATTCGAATACTTTTAAAAACCAAGTATTCGAATTGCACATAAGAATATTATTTTTGTAGTAAGTTTTTCATTTTAGAAACAACATTTTCTACATTAAATCCGTATTCTTTCATTACGATTTCACCAGGAGCACTTGCACCGAATGTATCAATTGCAATAACGTCTCCTTCGAATCCAACATAACGATGCCAACCAAGAGAAGATCCCATCTCAATTGCAAGACGTTTTGTTAAGTTAGAAGGTAGTACTGCATTTTTATAGGCAGCATCTTGTTTTTCAAATCGATCCCATGAAGGCATAGAAACTACAGAAACTTGAATTCCTTCTTCTGCTAAAGCTTTTTGAGCTTCAACTGCTAGCCCAACCTCAGAACCTGTAGCAAGTAAAATTCCTTCTGCATTTTCTGCTGGAGAAACGACATAAGCACCTTTTCCAACTCCCTCACTTGCTTGTTCCACAGAACCTTTTAGTGTAGGTAGATTTTGACGTGATAGTACTAATACAGTCGGTTGATCTTTAGAAGAAACAGCTAGCTTCCATGCTTCAGCAGTTTCGTTTGAATCAGCTGGTCGGATAACTGATAAACCTGGCATCGCTCTTAGAGATGCTAAGTGTTCAACAGGCTCATGAGTTGGTCCGTCTTCCCCTACAGCGATACTGTCATGTGTGAAAACGTACGTTACTGGTAATCCCATTAATGCAGATAGACGAATAGCTGGTCGCACATAATCACTGAATACAAAGAATGTACCCCCAAATACATGAAGACCACCATGCAATGCCATACCGTTAAGAGCTGCTCCCATTGCGAATTCACGTACTCCAAACCAAATGTTTTTACCCGCATAGTTTTCTGCAGAGAAATCACCAGCATTTTTTATAGTCGTTTTGTTAGAGCCCGCTAAGTCAGCACTTCCACCAAAGAATGAAGGTAGATTCTGAGCAATTGCATTAATTGCTTCTCCTGAAGCTGCACGACTTGCTTGTGAAGAACCTTCTTCATATGATTTAAGAGCTTCTGCAAAGTTTGCAGGCATCTCTCCTTTAATTGCTTGGTTCAATGTCGCTGCAAGTTCTGGGAATTCTTTTTCATATGCTGCAAATTTATCGTTCCAAGTAGCTTCTTCTTGAACACCTTGACGCTCTGCAGCTTCCTTGAATGTTTCGTATACTTCCTCTGGAACATAGAAATCTTCTTCAAATAACCATTTGTATTCTGCTTTCGCTAAAAGAGATTCTTCTTTTCCAAGTGGCATACCATGTGCGTCTGCTTTACCTGAGCGGTTTGGAGAACCAAAACCAATGACTGTTTTCACTTCGATAATAGTTGGCTTATCATTTTGTGACTTAGCTTTTTCGATTGCAGCAGAAATAGCTTCAATGTCATTTCCATCTTCAACGTAAATATGGTTCCAGCCATATGATTCAAAACGCTTTTCAATATTCTCAGAGAAAGATTTATGTAAATCTCCATCTAAAGAAATATCATTACTATCATACAATACGATTAATTTATCTAATTTTAAGTGACCTGCAAGAGAAATAGCTTCAGCAGCTACACCTTCCATTAAGTCCCCATCTCCACATAACGCGTACGTATAGTGATCTACGACAGAGTGTCCTTCTTTATTATAAGTTGCAGCTAAATGTGCCTCAGCCATAGCCATACCCACTGCCATACCAATTCCTTGTCCTAATGGACCTGTAGTTGCTTCTACTCCAGCAGTGTGGCGGAATTCTGGATGTCCGGGAGTTTTAGAGTTCCACTGTCTGAAGTTTTTAATCTCTTCCATCGGAAGATCATATCCACCAAGGTGTAACAAGCTGTATAACAGCATAGAGCCATGACCAGCAGATAAAACAAAGCGGTCGCGGTTAAACCAATTAGGATTGCTCGGATTGTGGCGTAAATGTTTTGTCCATAACGTGTAAGCCATTGGTGCAGCTCCCATTGGAAGACCAGGGTGACCAGAGTTTGCTTTATCGATTGCATCGATAGAAAGAGTACGTATAGTCGTAATTGCTAATAGATCTGATTGTAATGACATGAATGACATCCTCTCGAACATAATTTTTTCTATATTATTAGTGTAGACAAGAATTCCTGTATTATCAAGGTTTCTAAAATGATCAGTTAATTCAGAAATTTACCTTTTTTTGCTTGCTGTACCTTTTCAGGTGTTACATCGTTTCCAGAAGGGTCTATGACTTTAACATTTTCAATTGTGTCTCTCATTGTCGCTCTAAACGTTTCCAAATATTCTTTTCGTAACGCACTTTGTTCTTTTGCCTCTTCAATAGATAATCCGCTAGATTTTGATTTCTTTGACAGCTCGTTAATACGTGCTAATTTTTCTTTACTTAACATATAATTTCATCCTTTCAGCTATCTCTTATATAAAGGTATGAAAAAAACACACGAAGTGCAAGTCTTTATGCTTCGTGTGTCTCTTTAAATTCAATATATCTTCTATGTACGGTTGCTTTACTAATATGAAAACCTAGACCTTTTAGAGTTGAAGTAATTTCCTCGTAAGTTAGTCCTGCATTTCGTAAGCGGACTATTTCATCAACTGGTATATCAATACGATCTCTTCCCTCAGGATTTCCACGAGTTTTTAAATTCTTTTCAGGCTTATACCCTTGTGAAATCGCTCGTTTCATCCCTCGCTTAATTTTGGCATTATGAATTTTACGTTGATATTCCTCTACCAAGGCAAGAATTTCTAAAAGCATAGAATCCATTTCGTTAAGATTTAATATTCCTTTATCCTGCAATGTATATACGGTAGTATTTGTTTTTTGCAACATATGAAGGACTGCCATCCTCCCGTTTCCTCTACCTATTCTAGTTTCGTCTTGAACAAATACAGCTTTTATTTCATTTTCCTTAACATAGTTAAGCATTTCTAGAAGACCATCTCTCTCCACATCATACCCACTATGTTGATCAAGGAATACTTGAGAAACTTCATATCCCTGACTTGTTGCAAAATCTATTAACTCTTCCTCTTGTCTCTCTAAAGAGGTTTCCTGAGTAGACTTGTCTGTACTTACACGGCAATAAATAACTGATTTCATTCTCCTGCTACCTCTGTTCCATAATTTAAGTGATAGTTCTCACTTACCTTTGGAACTACTATAACATCTCCTGGTTTAATAGTGGTATCATATAAATTATTCATTTCAATTACCTTACTAACCCAGTCTTCTTTAGAATCTTTTACTCCATATTTCCCTGCTAGTTCCCAAAGAGAATCTCCTTGTTCGATATGGATTTCGTAATCTTTGTCTGCTGATACTGTATGTGTGATAGCCATAGTTGTTATAAAAATAAGATTAAGTCCTAAAAATAAAGCTAAAAAATAATTGTTTTTTACCCAATTCATGTGATAACCTCCAAATAAGAATGTCTGTTCGGTTTGTATATTTTAATATTAATGCGAACATTTGTTTTTGTCAA
>JBEMAY010000067.1:0-17075 GCA_040274765.1 Psychrobacillus sp. | reverse complement strand
GCTAGACATCAAGAAAAGCGCAATCGCCTATTCCTGCCCCAACAGGCAAATGGAGAAAAGCGAGGAGGCAGCTTTTCAGCCACCGCAGTTTTTACCATTTGACCCCGAGGGGCAAGGCGATGTAGCTAGACATCAAGAAAAGCGCAATCGCCTACTCCTGCCCCGACAGGCAAATGGAGAAAAGCGATGAGGCAGCTATTCAGCCACCGCAGTTTTTAACCATTTGACCCCGAGGGGCAAGGCGATGGAGCTAGACAGCAATTTATCCACCGGTCTATATGTTTAGAATTCCTAAACAATAAAAAAACCGCTTAGATGTTGATAGCATCCAAACGGTAAAATAGACTAGTTCCCTTCAGTGGGGATTGGCTCTAAAGGCAAAGTAACCCATCCGAGCGCTAACTCACAGGTGGGTTACTTTTTTTGTGTCATTGAAAGTGCCAAAGTAATTAAAGCAATAATTAGCGAACCAAAGCTAATCATAATTACAAGGGATTCAAATACAGTCAAAAAGGCAGCACCTCCCCCCTGTCTCGCTTTGTCGTGACATAAGAGATGATTGTGCCAACCACCCATGAGATTACTAATCTATTTGATATCTATTATATCTCATGACTCTCCCATTTATAAACGATAATCCTTTCCTAATGTAGAGCTTCTTCTTTCTAACAATACGACGTCTCTCCAAACACCGTTTAGCTTACCTATTTGTTTTCTTGTACCGACTGTTTCAAACCCATATTTTTTATGTAAGTGAATACTTCCTTCATTTTCCGGGAAAATCATCGATTGAATTGTCCAAAATCCCTGGGTCTCACTTTCTGCTATTAAGTGTTTTAGTAGCTTACCTCCGATACCCATTCCCGTAGATGAACTAGATAGATAAATACTTACCTCAGCAACGCCGGAAAAGGCAGGTCTGCTTGAGATGGGGCTCAGGGCAACCCATCCTATTACTCGTCCTTTCAATGTCGCTACATATCTGCAATTGATCGTGTGACTGGCATCCCACTCCTTCCATGTAGGAGCCTCTGTTTGAAATGTAGCATTGCCTGTTTGTATGCCCTCTACAAATATTTGTCGAACATCCTCCCAGTCATCTTTATCCATTTCTCTAATAACTAATTCCTTGTCCGTCATGTCTAATCCCTTCATTTCTCCAATGTTTTCTCATATTATACGACAAGTACTTACTAGTTCATATATAAATATAATAAAAAAAGTACTTCTTATAAGGAGTAAATTCCTTTAAAGAAGTACTTTCTTTTAGTAAACTACTATACTCATTGAAACAGCCATTAAAGCACATAAGACCAAGCAAAAGCTCATAACAAATGAGAATATAGGAGGCATCCTTTTTATAAAAGAATAGATACTAATCGCTAAAAAAGCAGCCGCTAAAGCACCCAATAATATTCCTTGATAATGAAAAGCAAGCTCAACGGAAATTGGAGCTAATGAGCCTTCTGAAGATGGTAAAATACCAAAGGATTGTAGAAGAGTTTCTTTACTAAACGAGGCACCGTTATGTGGTGGCTCCTGTTGACTCATCGCACCTGTGGCAGCAAAGATAAATAAGACTATTATATACTCTAGCTTTGTCCATGATCTTGGGTCCATTTCTTCTTTAGCACGAATCTTTCTTTGCATTAAGAAACCATTAATGAACGCATAGCCTATCAAAGGTAAGATAAGTAAATGTTTGATCAAAAGACTTTGACCATACGGTTGCATCCACGAATTTGGATATTCTGTCATATTCATCGAATAAGACACTAAAGTAAGACCAGTTACAAAGATAATGGCAAAGCAGAAGATTGCCATTGTATGGAACCAACTTAAAAAGGCAATCCAATTGTCTTTGTTATTCGAAAACCAAGCCACCATTGTTAATACACCAATCCAAATAATTACAGTACTAAAATGGACAAAGTGCGTGATAAAGCCTTGTAAACCATAAACTGCATGGGAATGGGTAGTCCAACTCATTGCTGCGACCATCGCAAGTAGTAATCCAATCCCCAAAATAGGATAGGCAGGTGAATTCCTATCGTCCAATAAAAAAATAAAAATTGCTAAAAAAGTGGTGATAACAAACGTTACAACCCAAGCTTTACCTATTTCAAACGTTAATAGTACTGTTTCTAATACATAGAGAAAAGAGTATTCGTCTATTAGGTAAGTCATTAAAGTGAATACTGGCATAAAGGAAAACAGTGCGATACCAACAACGGCTATTAATTTAACCTTTTTTGAAACGACAATCAATGGTTTTAGATCACCTGGGATAAGTGAAAGTATAAAGCTTCCCATTAGCAAGGCAAAGCAGGCATATAGTACGGCTTCGCTAATGGTTGATAAAAGCATCATCATTTTTTATTACGTCCATTTATCCACCAGATACTAGCAGCCAAAATAATTACTAGACCTATAATCATCCATATAAAGAAACCATTAGAGGATGAATCATTGTCCACTTCGTTTGTCTCAACAATTGGAGCAGCTTCCTCGACATCGGTCTTAGCTTCTTCATTTAGCTCCACTGGGTTTTCTATAATAGGAAGATTAACAGTAAATGCCAAGTCTCCTTGTATTGGGTGTCCGTCAGCACCTATTATATTCCATGTTAATGTATACTCTCCATTTTCCATACCATCTACTGTACCTGTCATAATATCATCGACTACCACAATGTCTTTTACCGGAACCTCTTTATTATTTGGTCCCTGTATCTTGAAAGAACTAGTTTGTTCGATTTTAGTTAAAAAAGTAAGAGTGATTTCTTCTATTGGATCTGTGACAGTGCTTCCATTTGAGGGGTTTGAACTTTCTAACCCTGTATGAGCAAACGCATTCCCTCCAAATAGGAAGAAACAGATCGTAAGCAAGCTTATTATTTTTTTCATAAGAATGACCTCCAAAGTAGTATGTATGCTTAAACAAATATAACTTTCTCTATTACTTATACCATAATCTGCAGAATTACGATAAAGATTGAATTTTACAATCACTTTCTCTAATATAGAACTTGTAAGCTATTGTTAAGGGAGAGATTTATATGGCGAAATCACATGCTAAGAAAAAACGGCTCTATCAGCTTCGAACGACAGGTAAAGATGTAACAGCAGTTAGAAATGATATACCATTCAGCACCCATGTTCGAAAGACTAAGACTAAAAAGGAAAAACTGCATCACCTTCATAACAAACATAAAAAGCATTTCCAACCAGGTTTATATCCCGATGGAAATGCTTTTTATTATGTTCATCCAGTGGGTATCTGAAAAGAAAGCTTTCTTTTTTGTATTTGTAAAAGGAAGACAGTTGTTAACCCTATACTAAATACGCCGAAGATGACCATCATGTACGGAAGCCCAATTAAATCTAACATGGCACCCGTAGATAACAAGACAACCTGGAACGAGATACGGTCGAGCATATTTCGAAAAGAGAAAAAGCGACCATGATACTCTTTTGGCACCTGCTTTTGAAAAATAGTTAATGCTGTCGGATAAAAACAGCCTATTGAGAAACCAAACAAAGCAAAGCTTATAAGTGTTAACAATGGACTTGCAACAAAATACATAGAGACCTCTGCAAGACCAATCACAAATACAAATGTGAAGAGAATAGATTTAGTACTATATTTTTTTCCTAAATACTTAATAGCCAGCGTCCCAATCATGAAGGCTACACCTTCGACTGCATATATAACACCTTTTATGGAAGATGAATCCTGAATTTCACTAATATTAATGACGATCAAGTTAAACGACCCTAAAAACAAAACAGGTATTAAGGTTAGGAGTAGCGTCAGCATGACGGGCATATTTCCTTTCAGCATAGGAAAAACCTCTTTAAAGCCGTCCTTTCTCGGTCCATTACTTACTAGTATTTTCTCTTTAGCAGTCTCATCGATCCGAAGCATAAAGGTAAATGCTAGAATGCCTGCATAGGCAATCATGGAAATGATATATAGAGATTGGATTGGCCAGTAAACTAACGCAAGCCCTCCAATTGCAGTACCAGCTACTCTAGCAATTGTAGAGACATTCATATGCCAACCATTTAATTGCAGTAAATCCTCATCCTTTACAATTAGCGGTAAAGTAGCCTGTAAGGCTGGAAAGTAAAAGGATGCAGACACCTGAAGGCTTATAAGAAATAATAACATCCACCAAATGGAGTCTGTAGCAATAGCCACAAACATAAATAACACACTAAATAATCGACCGATACTAGAAATAATAAGTACCTTTTTTTTATTTGACTGATCGATTATTCTACCCGCTAGCGGGCCTACAAGGATTCCTGCTAGCAAACCACTAGCAAGCAGTAAGGATTTATGAAAATCGGAAGGAACCTTCTCCTGCATAAATTCTAGGTTTCCTATAATCCCGCTCCAAAGCCCTAACCCGGCAACCAATTCCCCTATAAGAACAATCCAAACGTTTCTATTTCTCCACATATATCCCTTTTCCCTCTTTTAGGATTCTTGTTCTACCGACTTCTTCCACGCTCTTAAAAGTTGACCATCTTTTTCTGTATCTATGACAAAGGAGCCGTTAGAATATCGATCTGTTGGACGGAAACTATTCACTTCAATTATTTCTTGATGACCTTTTACAGTTTCTACTACTAAGCCGTCTGATTTGTTAGCTAGAATAACAGCAAACACGCGATGCGGGTTAGTTTTTAATTCCCGAAGTGTGACAAGTCCTCTTTTTGCTCGAGCTCCTGGTTCTACTTCGGATAGGTGCATTCGTTTGATGGAACCACGTTGTGTAATTAGCATAATATCTTCTGTACTTTGTTGCGAAACGACATTTACACTTACTACATAATCCTCATCCTTCAGATTGATACCTTTTACGCCACTTGTTTTTACTCCTGTGATAGGCACTTCATCTAAAGAGAACCTAACAGAATAACTAAGGTGTGTTGTCATTAGTATTTCATCTGACGGTGCTACTAGCTGAGCCAATATAAGCTCATCAGTTGCCTTCAGTTTAATCGTTTTAATAGGGCGAGCATATCGCTGCACCACATAATCCGAAAGAAGTGAACGTTTTATCTGGCCTTCTTTTGTTGCTGTTAAAACGCATAAGTCTAAATCAAATGATTCGATACCAATGACATTAATAATTGTCTCATTTGCATCAAGTGGGACAATGCTAGAGATATGCTGACCAAGGTCCTTCCAGCGTATATCAGGCAATTCATGGACAGGCTGATAAATATAATTTCCTTTAGAAGTGAACAGCAGCAGGTGATGCTGTGTATTGATAGACTCTTGATAGAGAAGGTAATCCGATTCTTTTATAGCAAAATCCTGTCCGTTGGATGCATTAAAGGATCTCATGCCCGTGCGCTTAATATAGCCATCCTTTGTTACCGTAACGATAACTTCTTCAGATGGAATAAGCACATCTAATGTAACTTTAATCTCTTCAATTTCATTTTCAATCACTGATTTACGTTGCTCCGCAAACTGTTTACGGACTACCTGTAGCTCTTTCTTGATAGTTTTCATCAAGACAGATTCCTTTGCAAGAATACTTTCAAGGCTTGTAATCAGCTGATTTAATTTTTTCTCTTCCTCTTGAAGCTCCGTTATATCTGTATTAGTTAAACGGTAAAGCTGTAAGGAGACGATAGCTTCTGCCTGTGCTTCAGAGAAGTCAAAGGACCTGATTAAGTTGTTTTTTGCATCTTTTTTATCCTTAGATGCACGTATCGTTTTAATAACCTCATCTAAAATGGATAAGGCTTTCATTAGACCTGAAACAATATGAAGACGCTCTTCTGCTTTTTTCAAATCATGGATCGTTCTACGAGTGACCACCTCTTTTTGATGATTGATATATGCATCAAGTAATAAAGGTAATGTCATCATAGTTGGTCTACGATTATGAATCGCAATCATATTAAAATTATACGTGATTTGTAAATCTGTATTTTTAAATAAGTATTGTAATATTCCATGAGCATCTATTTCTTTTTTCATCTCTATCACAATACGCAAGCCAGTTCGGTCTGATTCATCACGAACGTCTGCAATTCCTTCTAATCGTTTGTCTAAACGCTGCTCGTCAATTTTTTTGACTAGGTTCGCTTTATTGATTTCATACGGGATTTCTGTAATGACAATTTGTTCTTTGCCACCCTTAATCGATTCTATTTCAGCTTTAGAACGCACAACGATTTTACCTTTGCCCGTTTCATAAGCTTTTTTAATACCCTCTACCCCTTGGATAATTCCTCCGGTTGGGAAATCAGGTCCTTTAATAACAGTCATGAGTTCATCCACAGTACATGCCGGGTTCTCCATACGCATTAACACTGCATCAAGTACCTCGTGCAGTGCATGCGGCGGTATATCTGTTGCGTATCCTGCAGATATACCAGTTGCTCCGTTTACTAATAAATTTGGAAAACGTGCAGGAAGAACCATAGGCTCCATGTCTGAATCATCAAAATTAGGAATATAATCCACTGTATTCTTGTTAATGTCTCTTAAAAGCTCATGTGAGATGGCAGAAAGCCTAGCTTCTGTATAACGCATCGCAGCTGGTGGATCTCCGTCCACTGAACCGTTGTTCCCATGCATTTCAACTAGCATATGGCGTAGCTTCCAATCCTGACTCATTCGCACCATTGCTTCATAAACAGAAGAGTCACCATGTGGATGGTAGTTACCAATTACAACTCCAACTGTTTTAGCTGATTTACGGAACGGCTTGTCATTTGTGTTCCCCTCTTGAAGCATGGCATATAAAATACGACGCTGCACTGGTTTTAACCCATCGCGAGCATCAGGTAAAGCACGGTCTTGAATGATGTATTTGCTATAACGTCCAAACCGATCACCTATTACTTCTTCTAACGGTAAGTTTTGATATCTTTCGGTTTGTGTCATACTAGCTCATCCTCCGTGTGAATTCTTTCATTTTCTAAGATGTTGGAATCATCATCTAAACTAAAGTTTACGTTTGCTTCTATCCATTTACGGCGTGGCTCTACCTTGTCGCCCATAAGAGTCGTTATATGTCTTTCGGCACGTGCCCCATCTTCAATTGTTACTCTTATTAATGTACGAGTATCTGGGTTCATAGTGGTATCCCATAATTGATCAGCATTCATCTCTCCAAGACCTTTATAACGTTGAAGCATAACGCCTTTTCCTATTCTCTCCATAGCTGCATTTAACTCTTTTTCCGTCCATGCATATTCAGAGACCTCTTTTTTACCCATTCCTTTATAAACCTTATATAAAGGAGGCATGGCAATATAAATATTGCCGTTTTCTATCAATGGCTTCATATATCGATAGAAGAACGTAAGCAATAATACTTGGATATGTGCACCATCTGTATCGGCATCAGTCATAATAACAATTTTGTCGTAAGCAATATCTTCTATTTTGAAGTCTGCTCCAACTCCACCACCAATTGCATGAATAATGGTAGCAATTTCGATGTTTTTCATAATATCAGTAAGCTTTGCCTTTTCCGTGTTTATAACCTTTCCTCTTAGCGGAAGGATAGCTTGGAAAGTTCGATCTCTACCTTGCTTAGCAGAACCTCCAGCAGAGTCACCCTCTACTAGATACAGTTCATTTTTCTTTGCATTTCTAGATTGAGCAGGAGTAAGTTTACCTGATAATAACTCGGATGGTTTTCGTTTTTTTCCATTTCGAGCATCTTCACGTGCTTTTCTTGCTGCTTCACGAGCCTGCTGAGCACGAACCGCTTTTCGGATTAAAGAGGCGGATAACTCGGAGTTTTCTTCGAGGATATATTGTAGCTTTTCAGACACAACAGAATCTACTGCACTTCTAGCTTCACTAGTACCCAATTTCCCTTTTGTTTGCCCTTCGAATTGCAAAAGATTCTCTGGAATTCTAAGAGATACGATAGCAGAGATCCCTTCACGAATATCTGAGCCATCTAAATTTTTGTCTTTTTCCTTTAATAATCCTGTTTTTTTAGCATAATCATTAAAGACACGGGTTAAGGCTGACTTGGCACCGGTTTCATGTGTACCGCCGTCTCTTGTTCTAACATTATTTACAAAGGATAAAATTGTTTCTGAATAGCCGTCATTGAATTGAAAAGCAAACTCCACTTCAATTTCTTCGTGGCTACCTTCCATATAAAAAACTGGATGTAGAACATCTTTCTCTTCATTTAAATACCCGACAAAAGCTTCGATACCAGTTTCATAATAAAACACGTCATGGGCTTCTGTACGTTCATCAATTAGTTCAATTTTTAATCCCTTTAAAAGAAAAGCTGACTCTCTAAGTCTTTCGCATAGTGTTTCATAATTAAATTTAGTAGTAGAGAAGATTTTGCTGTCAGGCAAGAAATGCACGGATGTTCCTGTTTCTTTTGTAGTTCCTATTTGGTTTAATGATTGAACTACTTTTCCGCCATTTTCAAAGCGTTGCGCAAACTTTTTCCCATCTCTATGAATAACAACATCTACATAGGAGGAGAGCGCATTTACTACAGAAGCACCTACACCATGTAGACCTCCACTTGTTTTGTAGCCGCCTTGTCCAAACTTTCCACCTGCGTGTAGTACAGTAAAAATTACTTCTGCAGTCGGAACACCAGTTTTATGCATACCAGTTGGCATACCTCGCCCAAAGTCTCTTACAGTGATACTTTGATCTAAATGGATTGTAACTATTATATGTTCACCGAATCCAGCAAGGCTTTCATCCACGGCATTATCTACAATTTCATAAACCAAATGGTGAAGACCTCTAGAGTCTGTTGATCCAATATACATTCCCGGTCTTTTTCTTACGGCCTCTAAGCCTTCTAGTACCTGAATATCATCATCGCCATAGCTTGATAAATTATTAATTTTACTCAATTCGTTCCCTCCAAAAAAACAAAACGTTTGTTCTTCTTTCTATTTTAAGCCTACAAACAGATTGTCATTATGTCAATAGCGCTGAAGGACAGGCCAGACTTCAATTGTAGTGAAAGTTCAATTAGAATGCAATCTACCCTTTTCTTGCATTCTCTATTCACCTAGATAATTCCTTCTTTACTTTAAAACATTGTTTTTCATCCAGTTGTTTGAAAGAACAGTTGTATATTAAGTATATCGTATAAACTTGGAATTTTTCAGTAGAAACCTATTTAAAATTTTTTCTTAAGAGTTTTACCCTTACTATGCAATTCAAAATTACGTATATTGTGTACGAACTATCCTAAGAACAACATTACTTGTCATTGAATAAAAAGTTGTCTGCATGGTAAAATAAGAAAGTTATTATATTTATTAATAGATACATATAGAAGGAGCACACTATGACAATATTCATTTTACTTTTACTTGCTTATTTGATCGGATCAATCCCATCTGGATTATGGGTTGGAAAGCTATTTTATAACATTGATATACGTGAGCATGGTAGTGGTAATCTAGGCGGAACAAATACATTCCGAACGCTCGGTAAAAAAGCTGGTATGGTCGTAACAATAATGGATATTTTGAAAGGAACAGCGGCGACATTATTAGGTTTTCTTCCATTCTTTGCTTCCACCAATGTGCATCCTCTTGTTTTAGGAATAGTTGCTGTCATTGGACATATTTATCCAGTGTTCGCTAGGTTTAAAGGTGGAAAAGCGGTTGCTACATCAGGCGGTATTTTATTAGGATACAACTGGCCAATATTTGTAATCTTAGTGGTAGGATTTTTTATTATATTAAAAATAACAAAAATGGTCTCTCTAACCTCTATGTGCTTAGCAGTCATTGCACTTATCTACTCTATTGTTTACTATTTTACGGTCAAAGAAGATTGGCCACTAATTGTAATCGTATTTTTCCTTGCTATTTTTATATTCTACCGCCACCGTTCGAATATAGAACGTATTAAAAATGGAACAGAACCAAAGGTCAAGTGGATTTAACTATTGAATAGAAGCATCCTGCAGTAAAAGAGTTAAACAAATTCTTTGCGGAACCTATTGAAAAGCTTTAGACTAAACCCATGAAAAACTTCGTAAAATTTTAAGAAAGCTTGGTGGTTCGCATGAAAATCAATATTTCTGAAGATGCTTTAAAATGGTTCCGCGAGGAAATGGAAGCTGAAAAAGGAGACAAAATTCGTTTCTATGCTCGATACGGAGGCTCAAGTCCGATACAAGAGGCTTTCTCACTAGGTGTGACTAAGGATACTCCATTCGAACCATCTGTGACTCTCTTACATGAAGATATCATGTTCTTTATAGAAGAGAGAGATGAATGGTATTTCACTGGTCATGACCTTTATGTATCATTTAATGACCAATCAAATGAGCTTGAATATTCCTATAAAAAAAGCTAGATAGTAAAGGCAGTAACGTTAAATTAGCGTTACTGCCTTATTTTTATTAAATGGAAGTTTTTAAAATAGACATCTCATTGAATGTGTCTAAGAAAATTTATTTACTATACTGACTAGCAAAGCTAATTTTCTGAAAGATAACAAGAATCTGTATTGTGGTAAAATTAGGGATATAGTACAATTTGAGGAAGTAGATTTTTCACTAATATTTATGTGTTTGGAATAGGCCTATTCTAAAAAGAGGGAGGACTTTATCATGCTATTTATGTTAATCGTAAAAGCCTCAAGGAATTCAGAAGCCGGAAATTTGCCGAGCCCAGAGCTCATGGAAGCCATGACAAAATTCAATGAGGATCTAGTTAAGGCGGGCGTACGTGTTATGGCTAAAGGACTACATCCAAGTTCCAATGGGATTCGTCTTTCCTTCCCTATACCTGGGGGAAAGCCAGTTGTTTCGGAAGGACCATTTACGGAAACACAAGATTTAATTGCAGGGTTTATACTGATTGAAGTGGAATCCAAAGAAGAAGCGGTTGAGTATGCGATGCAAATGCCTGACCCCCAAGGATATGGGGAAGGTCAGATTGAATTACGTCAAGTATTTTAAAAGACGAGAGAGCATCCGACTAAATGAAAATATGTATAAAAAAAGAAAAAATGAGAGTCAGGTGATGTTCATTACGAAAATAACTCTTTTCTTCGTCTGGGGCGTTGTTTTTCTGTATCTTCTAAACGTACAGGAGATTGAGAAAAATATTCTCAATTACATGATTGCTTTCTTTTTATTATTGACTGGCATATTCCTGATTAATGGTCTCCTCAAAAAAGTTAACCAAAATGTGTAGAACAAATAAAACGTAAAAAAGGCCACCTTTTTCTGGTGACCTTTTTTAAACGATAACATATTCCAGTAGAGATTATTTTATTGGACGAAACCTTTCCAGCTGCTCCAACAAATTCTCTTTTTCCATAATCTCCAGTTCGTATTTGCCAAAAAGATCAAAATGGGGGTAACCTTCCTTATAATCAATCCACTCTTCCTTTAAGTCATACTGCTTTCCCCATTCGATGAGCTTATTAATATCGCTACATCCAACTTTAGTAACCGTGTTACATCCTGGAAAGCGTTCATCCAACCAATAGTGAGTAAGAAAAGCGATTTCCTTGTTTTCCACTGACTGTTTCCAATTCTTTAACTCATCTCTATTAATACCAAATGCCACAGTTAAGATTCCTTCACGATTTCTTTATATTTATTGTCCCAAGCAGCATCTATCTTCGCAAGCGATACCGGTCTAAAATCTTCTTTTCGAACGATGACATGCTCCGTTGTTGCTGTAGAAGACAGTGTGCCATCTATATGTACAATTTCATATCCATACGTTGTTCTTAATCTCCCATGGTTTTCAATCCATGTGCGTACTTTGACTTTATCCCCGTATTTTACCGGAGTTCTATAATTAATATTTACATTGGTTACTGGTGATAAGTATCCATCCTTTTCTAAACCTGCATAAGAGAAACCCAAATCTTGTATTAACTGAGTTCGTCCCATCTCTAACCAAACTAAATAATTTGCATGATACACTACTCCCATTTGATCGGTTTCTGCGTATCGAACTTCAATTTCTTTTTCACTTATAAACATTTCTTAGTCACCTCAACCTCTATTATACAAAAAGATAGCAAAAAAAGCTGGAAAGTGTTACTCCACAGCTTTTAAAGCCATCTCTTTTAATAGTTTCTTATTAATTTTCCCTACATCTGTCCTTGGCAATTCTTCTAGAAAATAAATCTTCTTAGGGACCTTATAGCTTCCTAGCGTTACTTTACAATAATCAATCAGCTCCTGCTCTGACAAAGTTGTATTAGCATACGAAATAAAAGCAGTTACACACTCTCCCCATTTTTCATCCTCTATCCCGAGTACGGCGGCTTCCTTTACATTAGGATGCTCCGTAAGGCGTTGCTCAATCTCTAAAGGGTAAATATTCTCTCCCCCCGAAATAATCAACTCCTTTTTACGCCCCACAATGAAGAAATCTCCATCCTCATCAAACATCGCAAGGTCTCCAGTTTTTAACCATTTTCCCTCAAATGTATTTTCCGTTTCTCCATCATTATTCCAATAATGCTTAAAAACGTGTCTTCCTGAAACGTATAGTTCCCCTATTTCATTTGCTAGACAAGATTCTCCTC
Organism: Psychrobacillus sp.; assembly: GCA_040274765.1. Classification (GTDB taxonomy): domain Bacteria; phylum Bacillota; class Bacilli; order Bacillales_A; family Planococcaceae; genus Psychrobacillus. The sequence goes on along the minus strand of JBEMAY010000067.1, from coordinate 4,526 downwards.
TTTCATTTATTACTTTTACTTCATTGAATTGCATACACTTGCCTACCGTCCCCTTTTTAAGCATTGCTTTCTCAGGACGGACAAAGAAGTTGTTTGGTCCTGCCTCTGTCAAACCGTAGCCTTCCTTAAACAAAATTCCAATCTCTTCAAACTTATGATAGATAGTGTGAGGACAAGGCGCTCCACCTGATAAAAAACACTTAACTGTTGGGAAAACCGACTTATTGATATACTCTGTTTCTAACATTGCTTGATACATTGTTGGTACAAACAACGACAGAGTTGTCTGGTAGGAATCCAAGTATTTTAAAGCTTCCTCTGCTTGGAACTTGTTACCTGTGACCACGGTACCCCCCGCCATTAAAATAGGTATGCATAATGCGTTTAGTCCTCCAGTATGAAACATAGGCATGTAGTTTAGTGTACAGTCTTCTTCGTTTAATCCCCAGCTGATGATTGTATTGATCGCATTCCAATTGACATTGTCAAAGGATAGGACTGCTCCCTTAGGACTCCCAGTCGTTCCGCCTGTATAAATAATGAGCCATGGATCATCCGCTTTCCAATCCTTGTTCAGATGAAAGTCACTGTTATTGGTCAATATTATACTCGACAAAATAATTGGTTTAAAGGTAGGGAAAAATGTACTTAAGTATCTATGCTCATCATCATAAATAATGGCCACCGGCGAACAATCATTTAGTATATATAGTAATTCTTTGGTGCTTAGTCGGAAATTTAACGGTACATAGATAAGCCCCTTCAAACCACAGGCAAACATTAAGGCAAATAGCTCTATTCTATTATGAGAAAGAACCACGATTCTCTCCCCGGCTTTGTAACCTTGTTGCTCAAAATAGTTGGCCCATCCTCTTACTTGTTCCCATAATGTTTCATAGGTCCATTCCTTGCCGTTACTACTATCTATTAAAGCCTTTTTAGTTGGAGAGAGGATAGCCCTTTTATAAATCCATGCTTGTTCTGAAAACATTTTGGCATCGCCCTTTCCTACATCATGATACCGCCATCTACTTGAAGTACATGCCCGTGAACATAACTAGATTCATCGGAGGCTAAAAATAAATATGCATTTGCAATATCGCGTGGTTCTGCTAGTCGTTGGAGAGCCACAACAGACTGCATCTGTTCAATAATCTTCTCAGGCATTTTCGCTACCATTTTCGTTAAAGTGAAACCAGGGGCTACTGCATTCACGTTGATCCCTTTTCTTCCTAGCTCCTTTGCCCATGTCTTCGTCATTCCTACAACCGCAGCCTTGGATGCAGCATAATTGGTCTGACCTACATTTCCATAAACACCACTTACGGAGGAAGTATTAATAATTTTTCCATATTGATTTGCTACCATGTGTGGAACAGCAGCCTGCGTACAATTGAAGACACCTGTTAGATTGACATCTAACACTCGACTGAAATCTTCTTCTGTCATTTTAGTTAGCATGGCATCACGAGTGATTCCTGCATTATTTATCAAAATATGAATCTCTCCAAATCGTTCAAGCGCTTTTTCAACCATCGTATCAACACTTTTTCGATCTGCCACATCCACTTGGATAAAGAAGGCTGAATAACCTTGGTCTATTAGTTCTTTTTCTAGAGATTTGCCTGCTTGATGATCGAAATCAGCCAAAACTACTTTTGCTCCTTCTTCGACAAACCGTTGCGCAGCCGCGGATCCAATCCCGTTAGCAGCTCCCGTAATAATTGCTACTTTATCTTGAAGTCTCCTCATTATTTGTCCCCCTTTAAAAATGGTTCGATCGCACTTAATAATTGCTCCAAATCATCGATTAAGGGAGAATGACCGCAGTTAACTAAAGGAATATATGTAGCATTGTCACCCAAATCTGCAATTATTTCCTGTGTCATTTGCTCTGTTACTACATAATCTCGATCTCCACGAAGAACAAGAACTGGTATTGTAATGTCCTTAGCCTGGTTGGTTCCTTTTGCGGCTCCATTATACTCTTTGCCAATATTAAATATATTTAAGCTGTGATACACATCAGCTAAATTGCGTTGTGTCAGCATATCGTCTAGATATTCTTCATATAATTGCTCATTCGGTTTACTATGTGTATAGATTACAGCATTCCAAACAGCCCTTAACCCCTCATTATTTTTTGTATCATACAATCCTTGCATCGCCTTTGTTTTGGATGGGTCTTTCTCGATTTGCTCTATCGTCTGTAGCCTTTCATCATAGTTAGGCGTGCCATCTGCATTCGTACCAAAGAACGGGTATCCTCTTGTGGATGCTGATGCCAATAGAACTAGCTTTTCACAATACCCAGGATAATCAGCAACAAACTGCATACATACTGCGCCGCCAGTAGACCAGCCGATTAAGTCAAACTTATTAAGGGAGAGTTTATCAACAAAACTCTTTAAATCATTTGAGAAATCCTTTATCCCATTTACTCGTGTGTTATAAGTAGAGCCTCCAAATCCTCTCATATCCAAAGCAATCACCGTAAACGAATCATCCAAGGCATCCATTAGTACATCCCAATGCTTTGATGACGTCATATTGCCATGAACGAGTAAGAGAATCTGTTTACCTCCTGCTCTTTTTCTATAAGTAATTGACTCCCCATTTGCCAATGTTACTTTTTGCAATGTCATGTTCATATATTTCTCCCTTCATTACCCCATTTAATAACTATTGCTCCCCACGCATAGCCAATGCCAGCACTTACTAGAACTACAATATCTCCACTTTTTATTCTCCCTGATTTTTCAGCCAATTCCAATGATATAATTTGATCCATCTGTCCGACATGTCCATAATCACTTAAATAAATAGATTGTTCCGTAGTTAAACCTAGCTCCTCTAGGACATAATCATGAGCAGACTTTTTCATGTGAAGGATCGCAAGATAATCGATGTCCTTTTCACTGTATCCGCTTTTCAAAAGCGCATTCCGAATAACCTTTATAAAATTGTCCATCGATTTTTGTTCTAGTCTTGCCTTCATGCCCTCGGGATCCATTACGTCTAATCGATACAAACCATTCTCCAAATGTTCAGGTGATAAAGGTTGCTTGGTTCCGCCAACTGGCACCAATACATCTTCAGAAAAAGACCCGTCTGTGATTATATCCGATTCTAAAACAGTATTTTTTTCGTAATCTCTTTTCAAAATCATTGCTGCTCCACCTGCGCCTAGATTGAACATGAAGCGCGTCCGTTCATTTGTATAGTCTATAAAGTCACTGTTCCTATAACCTCCCGCAAGCAAAACCGTCTGAATAGATGAATCAGCTAGCATCATGCTCTTTGCCACCTTCATCGCCATTATGGTTGTGCCACAGCGCAATGCCACATCAAAACCCCATGCATGAAAGGCGCCTAGCTCCTCTTGCATTTTAATGGCAGCAGTCCAAAGCGGATATTCCTTGTGTTCTTCCCCGATATAAATGATTAGATCGATAGATTTGGGATCGACACCTCCTTTTTGCAATGCTTTCTCCGCTGCCCATATTCCCATAGCCACTGTATGGTCATCTTTCCCTGGAATTGGCTTCTTTGAAATACCCATTTTGTTTTTGACTACTTCAATAGGGAGTTTGGAACGCAATGAGATTTCTTCCGCAGTCATTATATCTGTTGGAATATATATCCCAGTACTGACAATTCCTATCGTCATTTTGCTAACTCCCTCCTTTTAGTAGGCACTGCAACATTACTCTTTTTGTTTTTCCGTTTCCATAAAGCATATTGAATGGTTCCAACAATGCCTCTAGGGAAGAAAATAACGGCGAGAATATAAATAATACCGAAGAATATGATCCATCTTTCAAAAAATGGATGTTCCTTAGCTAGCCCGGAAAGATAATGCTGTGTTAATTCAATAACTCCTGCTCCAATAATAGGACCAATAAGTGTGCCAACACCGCCTATAATTGTCATTAATAATGCATCAAGTGTTATATCCATAGTCAGCACGCTTGTGTTGACAAAGCGTAAGGATATCGCATACAGCGATCCAGCAAGACTAGCAATTACTCCGGCAACTACTGAAGCGATTACCTTATAATAGAGCGTGTTGTATCCAAGTGACTTTGTTCTTTGCTCGTTTTCTCTAACTCCAATCAGTACTTTTCCAAGAGGAGAACTTACAAATCTTCTTAGGAACAGATAAACTAGGACGAGGCACCCCAATACCAATAGATAGAACACCATGCGATCTCTAAAAATTTCAGGAGCTCTAAATGTAAAACCGTCATTTCCATAGGTAAGAGTTCTCCACTTTTCCGCAAGGACAAGAAATAGTCCCGATACCGCCATCGTAAGCATGGCAAAGAAATGGCTTTTTAGACGTAGTGTTAACAATCCAACTAAAAAGCTAATAACCCCTGCAAAAACCATACCGACAGCAATTGAAAGTATAAACATACCAACTGTTGACTCGAAGTGGTTTAACATTATAGCCGATGAATATGCTCCCATTCCGAAGAACATAGCATGACCAAAGGATACAATTCCTGTATAGCCAAGCAAAA
>JBEMAY010000066.1:0-17403 GCA_040274765.1 Psychrobacillus sp. | reverse complement strand
TTCCGTATGTGTGACTACTCAGGTAGGTTGTAATATCGGCTGTAGCTTCTGTGCGAGTGGTCTTTTAAAGAAGAGTCGTGACTTAGATGCTGGAGAAATCGTTGGACAAATCATGAAGGTTCAAGAGCATTTAGATCAGCTTCAAAAAGACGAGCGTGTAAGTCATATCGTAGTAATGGGTATTGGAGAGCCATTTGACAATTACAAGAACCTTATGAATTTCCTAAGAACAGTTAATGATCAAAAGGGACTTGCAATTGGTGCACGTCATATCACTGTTTCTACTAGTGGGCTAGCTAAGAAAATTATGGACTTCGCTAATGAAAATATTCAAGTAAATCTTGCTGTGTCATTGCATGCACCAAATGATGAGCTACGTTCTCAAATCATGGTGATCAATAAAGCCTTCCCAATTGAAAAAGTGATGGCTGCTGTTGACTATTATTTAGAAAAAACAAATCGTCGTATTACTTTTGAGTATATCCTACTTAAAGACGTCAATGACCATGTAGAAGAAGCACAGCAGTTGGCTAAGCTATTGGAAAATAAGCGACATCTTTCATATGTTAACTTAATACCTTATAATCCAGTAGATGAGCATGGACAATATCAACGTAGTACGGAAAAATCTATCAGTGCTTTCTTCCAAACATTGAAAAACAAAGGAATTAACTGTGGAGTACGTATGGAGCAGGGGACTGATATTGATGCAGCCTGTGGTCAATTACGTAGTAAACAAATTAAAAAAGAAAAAGCTGGAACTAAATAATATAATGGAAAACGCATCTACCTTATTCAGGCGGATGCGTTTTCTTTTGTTCTTCTATTTTTTCCGGACGTTCATCAATTGTATGCTGAAATGCATATCCCTTATTAATAGTAAAGATAGTTAAACCTAAAACTATAATGAATATTATTATACTTACTATAATGACAGTACCCATAAGAGGCATCCTCCATATCCATTCATTAATAATTCCATCATAGCACAACAGGCTTGAGCAATAAGAGCTTAAAAGTACCAAATTTATTAATTTATAAGTAAGTGAACAAAGCTATAAGAGAGAAATTATTATCACAAATCAACCAGCGACTTTACTAAAGCTTCAATTTATTTGCGTATTTTACTAAAGAAAAAGATGTAATAACTTTATCATATTGGAGAATGTGGAGGTTGTAGGCAGTTTAAATTAGCTTGTCTCAAAAAAAGCTATCCCCCTTAAGGAGGATAGCCATCATTTATTATACTGTTGCTGTTACATTCATTACTTCTTCAATTCTTTCCCATGGCATATCCATTGCTGCTGCAACACCTTGACCATAAGCTGGGTCCGCTTTGTAGCAGTGAATAATATGACGAATTTTGATGAAGTCTTCTACGCCATTCATGTTACGAGCAGTATTTTCAAACAATACTTGTTGCTGTTGTGGGGTCATAAGATTAAACAATTTACCTGGTTGCTCGAAGTAGTTGTCGTCATCTTCACGGAAATCCCAAATACCAGCATCACCTTGTAACTCTAGCTTAGGCTCTTTAAATTGTGGCTGCTCTTTCCATTGACCATAACTATTTGGTTCGTAAGATAATGTGCTACCTAAGTTACCATCTACGCGCATAGCACCATCTCTATGGAAAGAGTGTACAGGGCATTTCGGAGCGTTAACTGGAATTTGGTGATAGTTAACACCTAAACGATAACGTTGTGCATCAGCGTATGCGAACAAACGTCCTTGTAACATTCTATCTGGAGAGAAACCAATTCCAGGTACCACATTAGATGGAGCGAAACCAGCTTGCTCTACTTCTGCATAATAGTTTTCTGGATTACGGTTAAGTTCCCATTCTCCAACTTCGATAAGTGGGAAATCTTTTTTATACCAAACTTTTGTTAAATCAAAAGGATTATATGGCATGTTATTAGCTTGTTCTTCAGTCATTACTTGAATATACATTTTCCATTTCGGGAAGTTACCTGCTTCAATATTATCATATAGGTCACGTTGGTGACTTTCTCTATCTACACCAACAACTTCAACTGCTTCTTGGTCAGTTAAGTTTTCAATGCCTTGTTGTGAGCGCATATGGAATTTAACCCACACACGTTCATTGTTAGCGTTGATCATACTGAATGTATGGCTACCAAAACCATGCATAGTACGGTAGGACTTAGGAATTCCTCGCTCACTCATTACAATTGTAATTTGGTGAAGTGCCTCTGGCAATGATGTCCAAAAATCCCAGTTGCTATTAGCGCTACGCATTCCAGTGCGAGGATCACGTTTAATAGCATGATTTAAATCTGGGAAGTTAAGTGGATCACGGAAGAAGAAAACAGGAGTGTTGTTCCCAACTAAGTCCCAGTTACCTTGCTCTGTATAGAAGCGCATAGAGAATCCACGGATATCTCGTTCTGCATCTGCAGCTCCACGTTCACCAGCCACTGTAGAGAAACGTACGAACATTTCTGTTTCTTTTCCGATTTCAGAGAATAGAGCTGCTGAAGTGTATTGAGTAATATCATTAGTTACAGTAAATTTACCATAAGCACCTGATCCTTTTGCATGCATACGACGTTCTGGAATTACTTCTCTATTAAAGTTTGCTAGTTTTTCTAATAACCAAACATCTTGTAATAAGAGAGGACCTCTCTTACCAGCAGATTGAGAGTTTTGGTTATCTACTACCGGTGCACCAGCTACAGTTGTTAGTTTGTTGTTCTGATTTTCAGACATTCTTATTCCCCCTAGATTAGAATCTTTATAATACAAGAATTATTATATCAAAGGGTAAGTGAGAATGCTAGAATTTGATTGTGAAATTTTATTAAAATTATTAGATTGTGACCAAAAAATTATATTTTTAATGTTGTCGAAACGTTGATATATAGGTTATTTCCTATATTAATAGGTCGAAAAGGGTACTGTCTTTATTAACTTCCTTATATGAAAAACCATTCTCATTCATTCTCAATAAGAGCCCTAAATAATCACTACTAGTTTTCAATTCAATGCCAACTAATGCTGGTCCACTTTCTTTATTGTTCTTTTTTGTATATTCAAAAGTCGTGATGTCATCGTTTGGGCCAAGTACCTTATCGAGGAATTGTCGTAAGGCACCAGCTCTCTGTGGAAAGTTCACGATAAAGTAGTAAAGTAGCCCTTCATGTATTAAAGATTTTTCTTTGATTTCTTGCATTCTCCCAATATCATTGTTGCCTCCACTAATAATACATACAACAGATTTTCCTTTAATTTTTTCCTTGTAGGAGTCAAGCGCAGCTACTGTCAATGCCCCTGCTGGCTCTGCGATAATTGCGTGTTTATTGTACAAGTCTAATATGGTCGTACATACTTTGCCTTCGGGAACAAGTGTGATGTCATCTACATACTGTGCAACCAGTTGATGTGTTAGTGTGCCGACACATTTAACCGCGGCGCCGTCTACAAATTTATCTATCGTATCAAGTATGATGGGACCGTTGTTTGCCATTGCTGCTTTCATACTGGCAGCTCCTGCTGGTTCAACCCCAACAATTTGTGTGGTAGGAGATAGATTCTTTATATAGGAAGAAATCCCAGATACTAGACCTCCTCCTCCAATGCTACTGAAAACGTAATCGAGCTTCTCATCGATATCATTCATGATTTCTACAGCTACAGTTCCTTGGCCTGCGATAATTTCCAAGTCGTCAAAAGGATGGATAAACATATGGTCATTCTCATCTGCATAAGCAACCGCACTGTTAGCCGAGTCATCAAAAGTATCACCAGCCAAAATAATCTCAACAAACTCTCTTCCAAACATTCTTACTTGCTCAATCTTTTGGCTAGGTGTAGTAAGAGGCATAAAGATTTTAGCGGATATTCCCAATTGTGCACAGGCATAGGCCACTCCCTGCGCGTGATTTCCGGCGCTTGCACACACAACTCCATTTTCACGAGCATTTTCTTCAATTGTTTTAATTTTATAGTAAGCCCCTCGAAGTTTAAACGAGCGGACATGTTGAAGATCTTCCCGTTTAAAATATATATTAGCCTCGTATTTTTCAGATAAATAATCATTTTTCTGAAGAGGTGTATGTAAAACGACCTCTTTTAAAAATTGATGAGCTTTTAATACGTCTTTAATTTGTAGTGATTTTGTCTCCGCCAGGTGCATAAAATACCTCCTCATTTCATTTCAATTATTCGTATATTTTAACACACTACAGCAATAAACCCCTAATATATTTTTGATAATTCAAAACAATATAACATTTTAGGTGTGTTGTTAATTTCAAACACATTATGTTGACATTAATGTTAACTTAGAACATAATATGTTCATAGTTAACATAAAGTGAGTTTGAGGAGAATAAACTATGCTTCCAATTAACAGAAAAAAGAAAATAATTGACGAACTTTCACTTAAGGGAAAGGTTGAAATCTTTGAACTTGTAGATCTCTTGAAGGTTTCTGCAATGACTATACGAAGAGATTTGGACGAACTTGAAAAGCAAAAGAAATTAATAAGAACTCACGGGGGAGCGGCACTTCCACAAGCAATTATAGGAGAGCAGTCTTATGAACAAAAGCTTTCAGAAGCTCATCTGCAAAAGAAAGAAATTGCTCAAATTGCAGTGGGTCTTGTAGATGATGGAATGAGAATTCTATTGGACTCTGGTACTACTACATTAGAGATTGCCAGACTATTAAAAACACGTTCCAATATTACAGTAGTAACAAACGATATAAAAATTGCAGCAGAACTAACTGACTCTAAACTAGAAGTAATTTTACTTGGTGGTAAGGTACAGAATGCGGTCGGAGCTATACTAGGATCATTCGCAGAACAAATGCTTAAAAACATTCACGTGGACATTCTATTCTTAGGAGCACATGCTGTACATTCGAATCTTGGTATATCATCTGCGACATTTGAGAAAGCATCTATAAAAAAAGAAATGATAAACGTCAGTGAAGCTGTATATCTAACTGTAGATGCACAGAAGTTTGGAAAAAAAGCATTTGCTAAAATAGCGGATGTGGACTCGGTTACCGGCATCATAACAGATAGTACTATTTCCAAAGAAGTAGAAGACATCTATAAGGAAAAAGCTACTTTCATAAAGGGAGTGACAAAGTGAAGATAGGTATCATTGCAGATGATTTGACTGGCGCAAATGCCACAGGAGTCCGGCTAGCGAAAAATGGATTCATGAGTGCTACAGTCGTTTTCGGAGGAGAAGTACCTAAAAATAGTGATTTTACCTCTATAAGTATAGATACAGATAGCAGGTACTGTTCCCCGACTAATGCAAAAGAGAGAGTTCTGAAGGCATATGAACAGCTGACCAGTTGGGGAGCAAGCGTAATTGGCAAACGAATTGATAGTACCGTTAGGGGTAACTTGGGTGTAGAGACAGATGCTCTGTTAAATGCCATTGGTGATAAGTCTATAGCCGTTGTGGTAGCTTCATATCCAGATTCCGGAAGAGTAGTATCTGGTGGTTATCTTTTGGTGGATGGGGTGCCAGTGGAGGCAACAGATGTTGCTAAAGACCCTATGAATCCCATTAGTATCTCACATGTCCCAACAATCATGGAAAACCAAAGTAAGTTAAAGGTTTCTCATGTAGGGCTCGGTACAGTTTTAAAGGGAAAAGAGTCCATTCAATTACAGTTCATTCAACAAATTGAAGCCATGAATCGAATTATAGTGGTGGATGCAGTGACAAATGAAGAAATAGATAATATTGCAGAGGCGATGGCTTCCATAGATGGAATAGACTTTATCCCTGTGGATCCAGGTCCGCTTTCTGCCTCTTACGGGAGAATGAAAGCCCATCAACATGTTCAAACAAATAAATTTATCGTAACCGTTGGCAGTATAACCCCCTTAACTGGGAGACAATTAAACTATCTAATAGATAAAAAGAATGCGGAACCTGTATACGTACAGGCTAGTGCTTTAGCATCTACAACGAATTCATGGGATAAAGAAATTGAACGTGCTACTGAAGAAGCTTTGTCTAAATTAGAGGATCAAGAAGTATTAATCATTACTACTTACACACCTGGAACCGAAAAGCTTGACCTTTCAAAAATAGCTTTAACAGAAGGGGTTACGGAAGAAAAGTTGGCAAAGCGTTTAACAGAGGGGTTAGCTAGAGTGACCAACAATGTGGTTCAGCAGACACACCACCAAATAGATGGCACTTTTTCAAGCGGAGGGGATGTAACTGCGGCTATTTGTGCAGTTAGTAATGCAACTGCAATAGGCCTACAGGATGAAGTGATACCTTTAGCTGCTTATGGTCATTTTATAGGAGGAACCTTTGATGGGATACCTGTCATTACTAAAGGTGGCATGGTAGGAGATAAATATTCAATATATAAATGCGTGAGATTTTTGACGAATAAAAAAGAAGAAGGAAGTGTTTTAGTATGACAACAAGAGAAATTATTGCGATACCAATGGGTGATGCAGCGGGAATCGGTCCAGAGATTACAGTTAAGTCACTAGCTAAAGAAGAAATTTACTCTATGTGTAAACCACTTGTAGTAGGTGACGCTAAGATTATTCGCAAAGCGATTGAAGTAACCGGTGTGAAATTAGGGGTTAATATTGTTTCTTCTCCAACGGAAGGTACTTATGAATATGGAGTAATCGATATCATAGATATGAACAATATTGATGTAGAGCAATTTAAACCAGGGGAAGTTTCTGCTCAAAACGGTCAAGCAGCATTTGAATTCATAAAAAAATCAGTGGAGCTAGCTATGGCTGGAGAGGTAAAGGCATTGGCAACTACTCCTATCAATAAGGAATCCTTAAAAGCTGCGAACGTTCCGTACATTGGACACACGGAAATGCTAGAAGATCTTGGTGGTGCTCCAGATCCTTTAACTATGTTTCAGGTAAATGGGATGCGTATTTTCTTCCTAACTCGTCATTTATCTGTTGCGGATGCTATTAAACAAATGACGAAAGAGAGAGTTAGAGATTATCTAACTAGATGTGATCAGGCTCTACAACGCCTAGGTGTAGAAAATCGAAAATTGGCTGTTGCAGGATTAAATCCGCATGCCGGTGAGGGTGGTTTGTTCGGCATGGAAGAGGTCGAAGAGATTAAACCAGGTGTAGAGCTTGCTAAAACGGACGGAATCGATGCATATGGACCAGTTCCAGCTGACTCGGTATTCTTCCAAGCGTTAAATGGGAAATATGATGCAGTTCTTTCTTTGTATCATGACCAAGGTCACATTGCAGCGAAAATGACTGATTTCCATCGTACTATCTCCATTACAAATGGCCTTCCATTCTTGCGTACATCCGTGGATCACGGCACAGCTTTTGATATTGCCTGGAAAAATATCGCATCTGAAGTAAGTATGTACGAATGTATCAAGCTTGCTGCAGAATATGCACCTAAGTTTACACGCGAGTCTTTGTAGGTTTTATAGAAAGGAGAGGGGGAAACCCCTTTCCTATTTATATATATAAAATTGAAAGGGGTTTCAGAGATGGATTTAGAAATGCAAATGTTATTGGGGTTAGTGATCGGTGTTACTGTATTAATTTTACTAGTATTAAAAACAAAGATTCATGCATTTTTAGCTTTAATTATTGCTGCTTCTATTACAGGACTTATTGGTGGGATGGAGCCGTTAAAGGTAGTCAACTCGATTACAAGTGGTTTTGGTAATACTCTGGCTTCCATAGGGATTGTGGTAGGTCTAGGAGTTATGATGGGAAGAATTCTAGAAGTAACGGGAGCAGCTGAAAAGCTTGCTTATACGTTAATTCGAGTAGTTGGAAAGAAGAAGGAAGAATGGGCAATGGCGATTGCTGGTTATTTTGTATCCATTCCTATTTTTGTTGATTCGGCGTTTGTCATTTTAAATCCTTTAGTAAAGTCTTTATCACGTAAAACTGGTAAATCCGTAGTGACATTGGGTGTTGCTTTGGCGATAGGTCTAGCTGTAACACACCATGCAGTGCCGCCGACACCAGGTCCATTAGGAGTCGCAGGGATTTTTGGAGTAGATATTGGTGAAATGATTCTATGGGGATTAATTTTTGCTATTCCAATTATTGTTATAGGTGTTTTTTATGCGAAATGGGTTGGTAAAAAAATATACCAAGTACCAGAAGAAGATGGAGAAGGCTTTGTGCGTAAGGATTCCTCTGAAATGGTGTATAAAGATTTCTTAGCCGCTTCTGCTGATCGAGAAAAAGAACTGCCGTCTTTCTTTATTTCATTTTTGCCGATTTTATTACCAATCATATTGATATTCTTAAATACTACGATAACGGCATTAGAAATATCAGGAGGGGCTTGGGATTATGTGTTGTTCCTTGGGCAGCCTATTATCGCATTAGCACTTGGATTAGTTGTCGCTATTTACGGATTAGCTAATCAAATGAAAAAAGAAGAAGCGCTAGGAAGAATGGAAGAAGGTATGACCACTGCCGGTATTATCCTGTTAGTTACAGGTGCTGGGGGTGCTTTAGGTACAGTATTAAGAGACAGTGGTACAGGGGATTATTTAGCTGAAATAATTGCAGGATTACCATTACCTGCAATACTAATCCCATTCTTTATCGCCTCTATTGTACGATTAATACAAGGAAGTGGTACGGTTGCGATGATCACCGCAGCATCCATTTCTGCTCCGATCTTGGCTAATCTTGACGTTAACTTAGTTTTAGCTGCACAAGCAGCAGCACTAGGTGCGATGCTGTTCTCATATTTTAATGATTCCTTGTTCTGGGTTGTTAACCGTATGTTAGGAATTACCAAACTAAAAGAACAAATCTTAGTATGGTCTATACCAACAACTATAGCTTGGGGAACTTCTTTAATCATGTTAATCATCGCAAACGAAATAGTAGGTTAAAAGAGTGTCACGAATGTTACAGGTGTTACAAATGTTGCAAATATTACAGGTGCCAGGCACCTGTAATATTTGTAAATAATAGTGAAATAATAATGATGTTATTTCGCTATAGTTTGCGTGTGCTTATAGTGTAATTTAGTGTGTATTCATTGATGTTGTAAGCTTCCAGCTTTGAAAAATAAGTAAGTTTCAACTTTAATATCTACCCAAATTAAAAGCCCTGAAAAATTACATGAGTAAAATTTCAGGGCTTTTTCTATGGGACTGATTATATCCATATCTATTTAATAGGAAAGAAGGCTTCTTAAAGAGTTCTACCTCGAGTAATTAACTCAAATAGAGAGAGTCTATGAGTATACTAGCTGTATGATAACGAAATGAAAGATTAAAGATCTACTATTTATTTCCCTCAGTCTATACTATCTAATAAACCCAAAGTTATTTAAAGGATAATACGTCATGTTCACTGTACCTAGTACTATATCCATAGAGATAAATCCAATGCTAGGCTCTCGGCTGTCATTACTAAAGCGTCTATTGTCGCCAAGTACAAATAGCGAACCATCTGGTACTACTACTTCACCTAAATATTCTTCAAGTGTAAAGTCTTGTGTTAGCGTGCCTTTATCAATTAATTCTTTTTTCAATTCTTCTAAGTAAGGTTCTTCATATTTTTTTCCATTTATTAAAAGCTCATCATTTTTATAGGTAATATGGTCGCCAGGTAAACCTATCACTCGCTTGATGTAATTAATTTCTTTATCAACCTTAAAAACAATAACATCAAAGCGATCATAGTCCTTAAATTGGGGACTAATTTTATTTACCATAACCTTATCTCCGTCTTCAAAGGTAGGAAGCATAGAGGCCCCTTCCACTTCTATAGGTGTAAATAAAAAGTAGCGTATCCCAAAGGCGAGCAAAACAGCAACTCCAATCGATCCGATCCATTCCAGCAATTCTTTTTTTCCACTTTTTGTCTTCAAATTTCCTACCTCCCATTTCTTCATTCTCTTCCATTTATTTTACCACAATATAGCAATAATGACCTACTTAGGAGATTTATTGGTATTGATTCAATAGCTTGAAGAACTGGATGGTAAACTCATGGAATACCGTCTCAGAGGGAGATAAATCTCTAGTTGCGGGACTTATCATACCTACCGTTCTTTGAAGTGGCGGCGAAAGAAGCGGAATTTTAACTGTAGATCTAGGAATAGAATCATAAAAAGTACTGTCTGGTAGAATAGTAACCCCTACACCAGCTGCAACTAGACCTTTTATGGCAACCATATCTTCTCCCACGGAAGAACTTTTTGGTTTGAATCCTACGGAATGACAGGCATCAAATACGATTTTATGTAAAATATACCCTTCAGGGAATAAAACAAAATCCTCATCGCGCATATCAATTAAAGGGATCTTTTCTCTTTTGGAAAATCGATGATTCAAAGGTACTAGAACAGAAAAGTTTTCTGAAAACAATATGGTGGTATTAATAGTAGTATCCTTTGGTGGAAGCGGCCCTAAAAAAGCTATATTAATCTCTCTTTTTTTTACTGCTTCTATTAAATGATTATAAGACCCTTGTTTCAATTGGAATGCTACGTTAGGGTGTTCCTTTTTAAAGGCAGAAATAACAGTAGGTAATAAATGACCAGCTAAGCTAGTTGGAAAACCAATTTTAATCGTTCCTTTTTCAGGATCGAGATACTCATCAATTTGTTTTTTCGCAAAATCAATTGCTTGTAGCGCAGAAAGGCTATGCTCTAAAAAAATCTTACCTATGGGTGTCAATTTCACATTTCGCCCAATACGCTCAAATAGTTCTACACCTAGTTCACTTTCTAAATTTGCGATTTGTCTACTCACTGCAGACTGTGCTACGTGTAAATGAATGGCTGCATCTGAAATATGCTCTCGTTCCGCAACTTCTTTAAAGTATCTTAATTGCCTAATCTCCATAGTTTGCACCTAACCTATCTCAAAAGTAGATTGTTTATATCCAAATTATATATTGTTTATATTATTTTGAAAACATACAATGTTCCTAACACACTTTTTTGGAAAATGGAGGTCGATTGCATGACATTTCACCAATTACCTATAGCACAGGGGATGTATAATCCTGAATTAGAGCATGACGCCTGTGGGATAGGTTTATATGCTAATATAAAAGGCTTACAAACACATGATATTGTAAAAAAAGGCTTGGAAATGTTATGTCGGTTAGATCATCGGGCTGGAAAAGGCAGTGATGGTCAAACAGGGGATGGAGCAGGACTTATGGTGCAAATACCGGATGTTTTTTTCCGAGTAGTTTGCAGTCATTGGGATCTTCCAGAAAAAGGACATTACGGAGTAGGTATGTTATTTTTTACTCCCGATGATGAAGAGAGACAAGCGATAGAGCTGAAAATAAATGAAATGATTTTAGAAGAAGGCCAGGAGCTAATCGGATGGAGAACTGTTCCAACTGATGCAAGTCAGTTAAGTGAATCCGCACGAAACACTGCTCCTGTTGTTCGACAAGTATTTGTTAAATCAAAAGAAAATCAAGATTCGTTAGCCTTTGAACGAAAACTATATGTGATTAGAAAACAAGTAGAGCACTGGGCACAGCAGGAGGCAAAAAAATTCTACTGTCCAAGTCTTTCCAGCCAGACAATCGTTTTTAAAGGAATGTTGACTCCTAAGGAAGTAGACGAGTTTTATGTAGACTTACAGGATGAACTTTTTACATCTGCGTTTTCTTTAGTACACTCTCGTTACAGTACAAATACCTTCCCAAGCTGGGAACGTGCTCATCCAAATCGCTATATTGTTCATAACGGGGAAATAAATACACTTAGAGGTAATGTGAACTGGATGAAGGCTCGTGAGCAACAATTTGTTTCGGATGCCTTTGGAGAGGATTTAGAAAAATTACTTCCTATAATTGATCCTAATGGAAGTGATTCTTCTATGCTCGATAATGCATTTGAATTTTTAGTGTTAGCAGGTAGGTCTCCAGCTCATACAGCTATGATGCTCATTCCAGAACCTTGGACAGAAAATCCTCATATTTCACAAGAGAAAAAAGCATTTTATGCTTACCACAGCTCTTTAATGGAGCCATGGGATGGTCCTACAGCTATTTCATTTACAAATGGAAAGCAAATCGGGGCTATTTTAGATCGCAATGGTTTAAGGCCTGCACGTTATTACGTTACCAAGGATGACTATATAATTTTTTCTTCTGAGGTTGGAGTAGTAGATATTGAAGAAGAAAATATTCTTTATAAGGAACGCTTGAGCCCTGGAAGAATGCTGTTGATTGATCTGGAGCAGCAGAGAATAATTTCAGACGAAGAAATAAAATCCGAGATGGCAAGCGCAAAGCCATATCAGCAATGGTTAGATGAATATCAACATACGGTAGTAGTTAAAGAAGATCAACAGGAGAAACTAGATGATCTCTTGTTCCGTCAAAAGGCATTTGGTTATACGTATGAGGATATCCATAAATATATCCTTCCAATTGCATTAGAAGGAAAAGATCCTATTGGTTCAATGGGGAACGATACGCCATTAGCTGTGCTATCTGATAGACCGCAATCTCTTTTCAATTACTTTAAGCAGCTTTTTGCGCAAGTAACAAATCCACCAATCGATTCGATTCGTGAGCATATTGTTACTTCTACAGTGACGTTGCTTGGTGCAGAAGGTGACTTGTTAAACCCAGGTGAATTGAATGCTCATCGTATCTATTTGGAAACACCAGTTTTAACTAACGGCCAACTGCAAGCAATTAAGGAAATAAAGGATGAAAGCTTCCAAAGCGGAACTATATATATCGACATGTCTGAAGATTTGGAAAAAGACTTAGATGGCATATCCAAACAAGCAGATGATCTAATAGACAAAAAAGTTTCTCTTATTATTTTATCGGATCGATTATTAAATGTTTCTCAGCCAACTATTCCAGTTCTATTAGCGGCTAGTCACCTTCATCAGTACTTACTTCAAACAGGTAAGCGAACGAAGGTAAGTATCCTAGTTGAGACTGGTGAAGTGAGAGAGGTTCATCAGTTTGCTGCACTCATTGGATATGGAGTCGATGCCATTAATCCTTATCTTGCATACGCAACTATAGCAGAGGCAATCCATGATGGCCATTTAGAAAGCACCTATGAGGAAGCTGTTGCCAAGTATAGTAAAGGGGTAGCTGAAGGTGTTGTTAAAGTAATGTCTAAAATGGGCATTTCAACTGTACAAAGCTATAGAGGAGCACAAATTTTTGAAGCAATAGGAATTGGCGCAGATGTAATCGAAAAATATTTTACAGGAACGATTTCTCAGCTCGGTGGAATTGACCTGGAAACTATTCGAGAAGAGGCGGTTCGAAGACATTTACTAGCAGTGGAATCTACTGTCAATACTTTAGACTCAGGTAGTGATTTTCAATGGAGAAGTACTGGAGAGCACCATGCCTTCAATCCAAAAACCATCCATACACTCCAATGGGCCACGCGACGAGGAGACTACGGACTTTATCGTCAGTATGCAGAAATGGCAAATGAAGAGAGAATCGGCTTTTTAAGAAATCTTCTTACTTTTAAGAAGGGCTCGAAAAAGATCCCACTTGATGAAGTAGAATCAGTGGATTCCATTGTAAAGCGATTTAAGACAGGTGCGATGTCATTTGGTTCATTAAGCCAAGAAGCACATGAAACATTAGCTATTGCGATGAATCGTCTTGGAGGGAAAAGTAACAGTGGAGAGGGCGGAGAAAATCCGAATCGATACGTGTTAGATACCAATGGAGATAATCGTCGTAGCTCTATTAAACAAATTGCTTCCGGTCGTTTTGGAGTAAACAGCCACTATTTAGTAGAAGCCGATGAGCTTCAAATTAAAATGGCTCAAGGAGCAAAGCCGGGAGAAGGTGGCCAGCTTCCTGGTAATAAAGTATACCCATGGGTAGCAGATGTCAGAGGCTCTACGACAGGGGTTGGACTCATTTCTCCTCCACCACATCATGATATCTATTCAATCGAGGATATGGCCCAACTAATTCATGATTTAAAAAATGCTAATCGATCAGCTAGGATAAGTGTAAAGCTAGTTGCAAAATCTGGCGTTGGAACGATTGCTGCAGGTGTTGCAAAAGGCGCGGCAGATGTAATTGTAGTTAGCGGGTACGATGGTGGTACTGGCGCATCTCCGAAAACAAGCATCAAGCATACGGGATTACCGTGGGAGTTAGGGCTTGCAGAAGCTCACCAAACGTTAATGCTAAATGGCCTGCGAAACAAAGTGGTCCTTGAAACTGATGGCAAACTAATGACAGGTAAAGATGTCGTCATGGCTGCCTTGTTAGGGGCAGAGGAATTTGGCTTTGCTACAGCCCCTCTAATTGTACTTGGATGTGTCATGATGCGGGCTTGCCATATGGATACTTGTCCGGTTGGAATAGCTACACAAAACCCAGAGCTAAGAGATAAGTTTAGTGGTTCTGCGGACTATGTCGTAAACTTCATGAAGTTTGTAGCAGAAGAAGTAAGGGAGTATATGGCTTTACTTGGCATTCGAACTGTAGATGAATTGGTTGGTAGAACTGATCTATTAGAAGTTAGTGAGAGAGCAAAAGCTCATTGGAAGGCACAGCAATTAGACTTATCTGTATTGCTGTACCAGGTGAGTGGAGATCGTACATGTAAACAAGTTCAAGACCATCAGCTTGAAAAGTCATTTGATATCAGAGAGCTACTGCCTCATGTGGAAAAAGCAATTGACCATAAAACGAAGGTCGATTTACAATTCACCATAGCAAATACGGACCGTGTTGTCGGAACTATTATAGGAAGCGAAATTTCTAAGAAATACGGAGCTAGCGGTTTACCGGATGATTCTATTACTTTACGTTTTAAAGGAGCAGCAGGTCAGAGCTTTGGAGCATATATTCCACAAGGAATGACGATGTTTGTAGATGGTGATGTAAACGACTATTTTGGTAAGGGCTTATCAGGTGGAAAACTAGTAGTTACTTCTCCGTTATCCGGAACAGCAGAACAAAATGTTATTGCAGGCAATGTTGCATTATACGGGGCGACTAATGGAGCAGTATTCATTAACGGTCGTGCTGGGGAGCGTTTTGCAGTAAGGAATAGTGGAGCGGATGTCGTAGTGGAAGGAATAGGCGATCATGGCTGTGAGTATATGACAGGCGGTAGAGCAGTTATTCTGGGCGATGTAGGTAAAAACTTTGGAGCAGGTATGTCTGGTGGTATTGCTTATGTGCTAGTGGATGATATAGAAGGATTCAAATTTAAATGTAATATGGAAATGATTGGTTTTGAAAAACTTCAATCTAAAGAAGAGACTCATAGCGTTAGACAGCTAATCATGGACCATTATTATTATACAAGAAGCACGAAAGCTATGAATATCTTGGATAATTGGGAGAATACAGTCCAAAGATTCGTGAAGGTTGTTCCTAATGACTATAAAAAGATGCTAGATAAAATTGCGGCATTTAAAAATGATGGTCTGACAGAAGACGAAGCAGCGATGCAGGCATTTTTATCCACATCTATAAAAAAAGTAGAGAAGAAGCCAACCCTTTTAAAGAAATAAAACAGGGTTTTCTATAGGAAAAAACGAGCCATTAAGGAAAGGAGGAGTTTTAATATGGGTAAACCAACTGGGTTTATAGAATATAACAGAGAAAAAGCCAAGGAAGTAGCTCCTCTTAAGCGTATAAAAAACTGGGAGGAATATGCATCTAAACTTTCCGATGAATCTCTTCGTAAACAAGGTGCACGATGCATGGATTGCGGAACTCCATTTTGCCATATGGGTATTGAGATCAGAGGTGCAACAGCTGGCTGCCCTATCAATAATTTAATTCCTGAATGGAACGACTTAGTCTATCGAGGGAAGTGGCAGGAAGCTTTAGAGAGATTATTAATGACCAACAACTTTCCAGAGTTCACTGGCCGAGTTTGTCCAGCACCATGCGAAGGCTCTTGTACGCTAGCTATTACGGATCCTGCAGTTTCCATAAAGAATATTGAAAGAACTATTATTGACAAAGGCTTTGAAAATGGATGGATCACACCAAGAATACCGGTAGCTCGAACTGGGAAGAAAATAGCTATTATTGGATCAGGTCCTGCTGGTTTAGCTAGTGCAGACAACTTAAATCAGGCAGGTCACTCGGTTACTGTTTATGAGCGTGCAGACCGTGCAGGAGGACTCCTCATGTATGGAATTCCAAATATGAAGCTTGAAAAAGAAATAGTGGAGAGAAGAGTTCATCTGCTTCAGCAGGAAGGTATCGACTTCGTTTTAAATACAGAGGTAGGTAAGGATATTACTGCAGATGAGCTAAAGCTTCAGTACGATGCGATCATCTTATGTATCGGTGCGCAAAAACAGCGTGCACTTCATATGGAAGGCAGTGACGCAGAGGGAGTACATCTTGCTATGGACTATTTAACCTCTACAACTAAAAGTTTGTTAGATTCCAACTTTGCAGACGGTCAGTTTATTAATACGAAGGGAAAGGATGTCATTGTAATTGGCGGTGGTGACACTGGTGCAGACTGTGTGGCAACAGCTATCCGTCAAAATTGTAGAAGTGTCGTACAATTCGGTAAGCATCCACAGCTACCAGCAGTCCGTGCGGAGGATAACCAATGGCCTACAGACCCAAATGTTTTTAAATTGGAATATGCATACGAGGAAGCGAATGCAAAATACGGCAAGGATCCTCGGGAGTATTTAATTCAAACAAAAAAGATGATTAAAGATAAAGACGGTAGGCTGAAAGAGCTTCATACTGTTCAAATGGAAAAGATATTAGGTGAAGATGGTTTCTACTTTTTTAAAGAAGTACCAGGTTCAGAAAAAGTATGGCCAGCACAATTTGTTTTTGTTGCAATCGGCTTCGAAGGCCCAGAAACTCCTTTAGCTGATCAGTTTGGTGTAAAGGTATTGAACAAACGTATCGTTGCATCTGCTAAAGAATATACAACGAATGTGGAAGGTGTATTTGCAGCAGGAGATGCTAGGAAAGGCCAAAGCCTGATTGTCTGGGCAATCAAAGAAGGTCAAGAGGTTGCGAAAAGAGTAAATGATTATGTTATGAAGAAATCAGTTGTAAACTAAATATTTGGCGGGAGACCTAAATAAGGTCTCTCTTTTTCTTTTCACCATACTATCGTATTAGCAGACTAAAGTTTTTCTTTTATTTTCTGTCAACTGATGGCATAATAAAAGTAAGAGATAAAAGAGCCCAGTGGTAATATGTCAAGCGAAAAAAAGAAATGAATTGGAAATTACTTAAGTGATACTTTCCAAATGAACACTTTTTGCGCATACCAAATAAACCTCTCATTTTTCTGCTTTTAAAAAAGAAAAAAATGGAAGTTATTTAACGGGTGAAAGGTTGTGAGTTGGTTAACTCAGTCTCTCCTTTCTGGTGGTATGTACAGCTGATTCGTGCGTAGTAGCGAATGCACGAGGCGTACTAGT
>JBEMAY010000065.1:0-17539 GCA_040274765.1 Psychrobacillus sp. | reverse complement strand
CCAACAGATCCTCCAGCTGTCCGGATCAACTGGAAATTCTATCGGAAAGAGCTCTTATTACTAATATACGAGGGGGAATACGATGATAAGTGGAAAAATATTAAATGAGCAGTTTATCGTCATGGCTAGATTTGGGTATAAGCAGTTTGAATTGCATCAGGTTTTAATTAGACCAGAGGCTAGGATTATAAGGAAGGGTGTAGCATTACCTGAAGATTTATCAAATAGAAAAGCTGATGCATTAATCGTTATGCAAAACCCAGGGAGTTGTCTGCCAAAAGAAGAATTAAAAGAGGCATGGCAGGAAAGTATTCCAGATAAAACGCAATACCAGCTAATGCGCTTGATGGAGCGGATGAATTGGGATGAACTAATAATAGTGAATCTATCCGACATGTGTGAGGGAGACTCCTTTGAATTCAAGCGATTGCTTAAAATATGTGAGCTGCAAAATGTTCCAAACTCACGCTATGCTAATAATATTCGAGAATTTATAGAGATGACAAATTTGGTGGATCATGTACTGTATGGTTGGGGATCAAAGCCTGAAGCTAAGCGGCTTGCTCTGGAGCATGGTTTTTTACCGATTGAAGGTCTGAAGTTGAATGGGAAAGAACCAAAGGCATACTGGAACAAAGCAAGAGATTATCCAAGACATCCATTTCCTTATTTGCCTAATAAGTGTGAGGAGTGGGTTGATGAAATGACTGCTGTTTTAAAGGATCAACCAGAAGTGAGTGTAGGAGGGGTTTAACTTATAGTGAAACAAAAGGAGCAGTTGTTTTAATGGCGGATTAAACTGCTTCATTTCGATTGGGTTTTAGAGCTGAAAGCAAACCTTTTTATAAAATTGCATCCCTCACAAGCCATACCAATTTGTTTATTCGTTTCCGGATCCACATAGTAAATCTCATCGAATCCACAAACTTCACATTCTTTAATATGCAATATCCGCCTAGGACCTAATTGCTTGTCTAGGTTATGGTGGAAATCTGATAACATTTGTATTACCTTCTTTCAAATTTAATAGTTAATCCAATTTTTTCGGTCATAAATTTACTTTATTAATAGAAATATTATAAAATTATAGTCTTTTAGTAATGTTTTGTAAATTGATTATTCATACCTAATTTTTCTCTTTATTTAACCTTATAATAGAAGGAAAGGTTTAGGAATGAAGTGGTAGGTATATGAGTTTTCATATAATAGAGCACATAACAAAGGGAGACATGCAGAGATGGCTAAGAATTATCCCGAGTTAGATGAGTCGTTACATGGGGCATTTGTAGGAGTTAGCAAATGGGAGTATTATTCCCGAAAGTGGAATCAGGGGCTATCATGGAATTGGGCAGCTTTTTTCCTTTCGTTCTTTTGGCTAGGCTATCGAAAAATGTATGGATATATCTTTATTATATTTGGTCTTTTTCTTTTATACGATATCATCATTGTTTTAAGTGGGGTTAACTTTGGAGTAGATCAGACAATCGGAATTACAGCAGGAGTCGTCTGCGGTCTTTTAGGAAACAATTTATATCTCATGCATGCGAATAGGCAGATTAAGAGAGTAACGGAGCAGCAACAGGGCAGCGAGGAATTCATGCAGGCAGAGCTTCAACAGCGCGGGGGTACTAGCTGGCTAGGAGTGCTAGCGGCTTTTGGCTTGCTGATTTTTTATGGGATACTTGCGGGGATTGTTTATGGGTTTGGTGGATAGCCATCCCTGTGTCAGACACAATTCTTTTAGGTGAACCCTGTGGTAGGTGGGTCTTTCGGAAAATTGTGTTTGTCCCTGTGTGTGACACAATTCACTACAATTCGAAGGGTTGATTCGATCCCTGTGTGAGACACAATTCCTTTTGGGAAACCTTGTGGTAGCTGGGTTTATCAAGGAATTGTGGTTGCCCCTGTATTACAGACAATTCTCTACAATTCTTGGGATAAGAAAGTTTACAAGGCATCTTAATTATAAGATGCTTTTTTTATTTGTCCTTGTGATGTTATTAGCAAAAATCGGATGTGGTATCACAAAAGTACTACTATCAATAAAACTATAAAGTTAAAATATAACTATTTTTCTGAATGTTAAAATATATACTACCATACAAGTATACAATTATGGTAATATGACTTTAGTAAAGGGGTGAGTATTCTGCTAGCAGATAATTTTAATAAGAGAAAGAATGTCTCTACTCGAGATCATGTGTATGAGACGTTAAAGGAAAGCATCATTAAGCTGGATTTGAAACCGGGGCAGAGTGTCTCGGAAAAAGAAATTTCTGAGTTGCTTAGTGTCAGTCGTACGCCTGTTAGAGAAGCGTTTGTGAAGCTTGCGCAGGAGGAACTGCTGGAGGTATATCCTCAGCGTGGTACGTTTATCTCTTTAATAGATTTAGAGCATGTGGAAGAGGTGCGGTTTATTCGAGAGTTGTTGGAACGTGCATCGGCTAAGCTTGCTGCGGAACGTCCCGAAAACGTGGACTTCGTTTCTTTGAGAGAAAATTTACAGAGGCAGCGGTATTGTATAGAAGAAAAAAACTATACGAAGCTTTTTGAACTGGATGAAGAGTTCCACTATATCATTTCCATTGGTGCTGGAAAGCCGAGGATCTGGTCCGTACTCCAAAATTTTAATTCCCATCTTAATAGAATAAGAATGTTGAGCTTGGCAGCTAACTATAATTGGGAACAAATTTTGTCTCAGCATATGGTGATTGCTAACGCAATAGAAAATGGGGATCCCCAGCTTGCAGATGAAGCGATGGGAGAGCATTTAAGGAAATTACGCTTTGAACTTGATTCATTAAAAGAGGAATATCCGGATTATTTTAAGTAATTTTTTTTGTAGATAAATGTAAGCGCTTTATTTTAAAAAAACAAGGGGGCTTTTCAATGAAAGGGAAAAAGTATTTACTATTAAGTTTGGTTTTCATGGTTTTCACATTGCTTGCAGCATGCTCGGATGGGGATGATGGTAAGACGACGGCTAGTGCGGATAAGGTTTATACACTCAAGATTAACACTGCATTAGCTTCAACTGATCCAATTTATCAAGGCATTGAAGCGTTTAAAGATCGGGTTGCTGAAAGAACAGATGATAAAGTAATTGTTGAAATTTATGGAAATGGTTCGCTTGGTGATGATAGCGATGTATTGGAGCAAGCGAAGGTAGGAGCTAATGTAGCTGTGCTAGTAGACTCTGGCCGTTTAGCGGAGATGGTTCCGGAGATCGGTATTCTTTCGGCACCGTATATTGTAGATAGCTATGATGAGGCAAACAAGGTAGCTCAGTCTGACCTATTTAAAGGATGGGAAGAGAAACTTGCGAGTGATCATAATTTACAAATTTTATCGTTTAACTGGTATCAAGGGGATCGACACTTTTTAACGAATAAAAAAATTGAAAAGCCATCTGATTTGAAGGGCTTAAAAATTAGAACACCGGGAGCGGCTGTATGGACAGAAACTATTTCTGCAATGGGAGCTAGTCCTGCTGGTATGGCATTCTCCGAGGTATACCCAGGGATTCAACAAGGGGTTATTGATGGTGCTGAGGCACAACATCCAGCGTCGTATGGTGCAAACTTACACGAGGTTGTGAAGTATATTGCGAAGACTGGTCATTTCCAGTTAATCACAGGAATTGTAGCTGGAGCTGATTGGATGGCTGAGCTACCAGAGGACTATCAGGCAATCATTTATGAAGAGGCTCAAAAGGCTGGAGAAGAAGCTTCTGAAAATACAATCGGACAGCTAGCTGATTTTGAAGAAAAGATGAAAGAGGCTGGTGTGGAGATTAACGAAGTAGATGTCGAAGCATTTAAAAAAGTGACAGAGGTTGTGTATGAAAAGATAGATGGCTATGCAGATTTGAAGGATGAAGTGAACAATATTCTAGGAAAGTAGTGATTGCAATGATCAATAGAGTTGCAGGAGTATATGTGAGGTTTGAAAACTTCCTGACAAACTTTTTAATGATTGGAATTGTGTTCTTCGTCTTTTTAGCAGCGGTTATGAGGTGGGCTGGCTGGCCCCTCTCATGGTCGGTTGAATTTGCTCAATTGCTCTTTGTTTGGGCTATCTTCTTAGGAGCCAACCGAACGTTAAGAGAGAGAAAACACATTACCGTAGATGTAGTTGTGAAGGCCATGCCTCAGAAAGTAAGAAATGTCATTGAAGTGTTTACTAAATTGCTCGTCCTAGCTTTTTTAGTTTTTTTAACAAAGTATGGTTTTCAATTAAGTATGGAGAATTCAGCACGTCAAATCAGTAATCTTCCGTTGAGCTACTCTTTTATTACGTCTGCTGTTCCCGTTGGAAGTGTGTTAATGATCCTAACTATTTTGGGTCAGTTAAAAGATGAAGTTAGCGGGTTTAAATCTACCACAAACGAGCTGAAATCATAGGGAGGGAATCACTTGTTAGTAGTTGCTATTGTATTTTTTATTTTACTTCTGCTCAATATGCCTGTTGCTTTTGCTATAGGTATTGGGAGTCTCATGTACTTTTTAATAGGCTCCGACTTACCTATTGAACTAACAACACAGCGAATGGTAGCAGGAACCCAATCCTTTCCGCTTTTAGCTGTCCCTTTCTTTATACTTGCTGGGAATCTGATGAATGCATCAGGGATTACAGAGCGTCTAATTCGGTTTTCCAATGCATTAACTGGACATTTAAAGGGAAGTTTAGCGCATGTATCCATTGTGCTCAGTACAGTAATGGGAGGAGTATCAGGTTCAGCTAATGCAGATGCAGCCATGCAGAGCCGTATACTTGGTCATCAAATGATTGCACGTGGCTATTCAGGTGGATATTCTGCATCCGTTATTGCGATTAGTTCGTTGATCACTGCTACTATTCCACCGAGTATTGGTCTGATTCTCTATGGCTATGTCGGGCAAGTGTCTATTGGAAAACTGTTTTTGGCAGGGATTATTCCAGGCTTTTTGATGATGACATGTCTGATGGTCATTTCTTACGTGATAGCAAGAAAACGTAATTATGACACCAACATTGTTCAAAAAAGAGCAACTTTTAAAGAGATTATGATCACCTTAAAGGAAAGTATATGGGCGCTTATGTTCCCAGTCATTTTAGTAGTAGGTATTCGTTTTGGTATATTCACCGCCTCTGAAGCAGGAGCTTTTGCAGTAGTTTATGCATTAATCGTTGGTTTCTTTATTTACAAGGAGTTAAACTGGAAAAACTTCAAAGAGGCACTTTCCCAATCGGTGACAGACAATGCTTCTATTCTATTAATAATTTCCGTTTCTTCTATTCTAGGTTTCTTAATTACATACGATCGCTTACCACAAAATGCAGCTGACTTTTTAATAGGAATCACGACTAATGAACATCTAATGATCATTTTAATCTTAGTCTTCCTTGTTATTGCGGGAATGTTCATCGAGTCTACCGTATTAGTTCTGTTACTGACGCCTATTTTCCTACCAATTGTTCAACAAGTAGGAGTGGATCCGGTACATTTTGGGATCTTGATGATGACGATTGTTACATTTGGAGGAATGACTCCGCCGGTCGGTGTCACGATGTATACGACTACCTCGATTATGAAGGTGCCATTAGAGGATTATGTGAAGGAGTCGATTCCTTTTATATTAGGTGTATTCGCATTGGTTCTTTTATTAACCTTTGTTCCTTCTATTGTAATGTTCTTACCAGATCTATTTATGTAAGAGAATAATATGTTTGGAGGGTATCTCATGTTTTCATTTACAGACAAGGTTGTATGGGTGACAGGAAGTAGCACGGGAATAGGCAGTTCTATCGCTAAAGCGTTTGCAAAAGCTGGGGCAAAGCTAGTGGTTCATGGCAATTCGAATATAGACGCAGCAAAGGAAACAATGAACGCCGTGGAGGCATTGGGTGCAGAGGCTTTACTAGTGACTGGTGACGTGACAAAGCCTTTTCATATACAGGAAATGGTGGAGCAAATAAATGCTCGGTTTGGACGTATAGACGTTTTAGTCAACAATGTAGGAACGATGGTAAAGCGTTCTAAAATAGAGGATCTCGATCATGATACATGGAGTAGCATCTTTGATATTAATGTATCCTCTGTCTTTCATGTAACAAAGGCAGCGCTTCCTCTTCTAAAGAAGTCTGCAAATGGAAATATCATGAATATAACCTCTATTGCAGCTAGAAATGGAGGAGGCAGTGGTGCAGTGGCCTATGCATCGGCAAAAGGTGCGGTGAGCACATTGACTAGGGGGCTTGCTAAGGAGCTGCTAGAATACAATATTCGTGTGAATGGTATTGCCCCTGGAGTTATAGAAACACCATTCCATGAAAGATATTCTTCTCAGGAGCTACTGGATAAGATGACTGCACAAATTCCGTTGGGAAGAACGGGAACACCAGACGATATAGCGGGGGTAGCACTTTTTCTGGCATCCGATTACTCTAGCTATCTAGTAGGAGAAATAGTGGAGGCTAACGGTGGAATGCTAATGGACTAAGGGGGATACGTATGAAAGCATTTATGGATGAGCAGTTTTTATTGAAAACAGAGACTGCTCAGAAGCTATATCACGAGTATGCGAAGGATATGCCGATCATCGATTATCATTGTCATCTTTCTGCTAAAGAAATAGCAGAGGATAAAGCTTTTGCAAATTTACATGAGATTTGGCTAGAGGGCGACCATTATAAGTGGAGAGCGCTCCGAGCAAATGGGGTAGAGGAGCGATTTATAACAGGAGATGCTACTGACAAGGAGAAGTTTGATAAGTGGGCAGCTACTGTTCCTTATACGCTTGGCAATCCGTTGTTCCATTGGACCTCATTAGAATTAAGACGGTATTTTGGGTTAGAAAAGCAATTGAGCAAGGAAACGGCTGATGAGATTTGGGAGCATTGCAACAAGCTGTTACAAACAAAAGAGTTCACGGCACGTTCCCTTATCCAAAAGTCGAATGTGCAAGTGATTTGTACGACAGATGATCCGATAGACGATTTGCAATATCATAAGGCAATCCAAATGGATGATAGCTTTCCAGTCAAGGTGCTTCCAACCTTTCGACCAGATGGTGCGCTCGGAATAGAACTGGATACTTTTTCGGAGTGGGTTCAAAAGCTAGAGAAGACAAGTGGGCAGACGGTCTATACTTTTAGTGATTTCTTATCCGGGTTACATAAACGTGTGGCATTTTTTCATGAGGCTGGCTGTCGCTTGTCAGACCATGGATTGGACAGTTCCTTCTATAAAGAGTTTCAGCAAACAGATATAGAGATTATCTTTCAGAAGGGTTTAAACAACTCTCCTTTGTCAGAGGAGGAAGTCGTTCAGTTTAAAACAGCAACGATGATCGAGCTTGGGAAGATGTACGCTCAAAAAGACTGGGCGATGCAGCTGCATATAGGGGCTATTCGAAATAACAATAAAAGGATGCTACGGGTTGCAGGACCTAATACCGGCTTTGATTCGATAAATGATTTTTCCTATGCTTCCGATTTGTCTAATCTATTGAATGCTTTAGATTATACGGATGAGCTGCCGAAAACGATTATCTACAACTTAAATCCAAGGGACAATTATATGGTAGGAACTATGGTTGGGAATTTCCAAGGGAATGTGCCTGGGAAAATTCAGTTTGGAACTGCTTGGTGGTTTGGCGATCAGCGTGACGGCATGCTGGAACAATTGAAGGTGCTTTCCAACACTGGTTTACTAGCAAGGTTTATCGGCATGCTGACCGATTCCAGAAGTTTTCTTTCTTATATACGCCATGAATATTTTAGAAGAATTTTGTGCGATTTGATCGGTGATTGGGTGGAAACAGGGGAATATCCACCAGATTTTGAGCTATTAGAAAAGATAATAAAAGATATTTGCTATAACAATGTACAAAACTATTTATCAATAGAAAAATAAGAATTGTTAGGTGATATAAATGGAAATGGTTTTTAGGTGGTTTGGTGAAGAAAATGATCATGTGAAGTTAGAGCATATTCGACAGATCCCTGGTATCAAAGGCATCGTATGGTCGTTGCATCATGTGGCAGCAGGCGAAAAATGGTCATTTGAAGACATTCAAGCGGAACAGCAGAAGATAGAGTCTCATGGGTTGCATATAGAAGTAGTAGAGAGTGTGAACATACATGAAGATATAAAGCTTGGCTTACCGACAAGGGACCGATATATAGAGTATTATATTGAGACGATGCAGGAGCTTGCAAAGGTAGGGGTAAAGGTCATTTGCTATAACTTTATGCCCGTGTTTGATTGGATTCGAACGGATTTAAAAAAGCAATTAGAGGACGGCTCTACTGCATTATTTTACGAAAAAAAGCTTATTGAAGGCATCGAGCCATCTGAGCTGGTGAATCGAGTATTACAGGATAGCAGCTTTACGCTTCCAGGCTGGGAGCCAGAAAGACTGGAGCAGTTGAAGGAGATTTTGACTGCCTATAAAGAAGTTAATGAAGAAAAACTATGGGATAACTTGAAGTATTTTCTAGAGGCAGTGATTCCCGCGGCTGAAAAGTATGGCATCAAGCTAGCCATCCACCCAGACGATCCACCTTGGCCAGTTTTTGGACTTCCTAGAATTATTGTGAATGAAGAGAATCTTGGTAGATTACTAGAGTTAGTAGACAGCCCATCTAATGGACTGACGTTTTGCAGTGGCTCTCTAGGGGCAAACCCAGCGAATGACCTACCAGCTATTATTCGTAAATATGGTGAGCGTATCCATTTTGCGCATGTTCGAAATTTAAAGCGCTATGAGAATGGCGACTTTATCGAGACATCTCATAAGATGTCAGAAGGTTCTGTAGATATGCTAGGTGTGATGAAAGCCTTCCGAGATATCGGCTATACAGGATATATACGACCAGACCATGGAAGAGATATATGGGGAGAGGTAGGCAGACCAGGCTACGGCTTATATGACCGAGCACTTGGCGTGATGTACTTATGGGGTCTGTGGGATGCCTTGGAATCTACTGGAGGTGAAGAAAATGCTTGAGGTACATGAGAATCTATCAGGTAAGGTGGTCGTCATTACAGGTGGCAGTGGCGTGTTATGTAGTGCGATGGCAAAAGAAATGGGACGACAGGGCGCGAAGGTTGCGATCTTAAACCGTACGCTAGAAAAAGGAGAAGCAGTTGCCGAGGAAATTCGCAAAGAAGGCGGAGAGGCATTGGCTCTTTCATGTGATGTATTAGATAAGGAATCTATTATGGAAGCTAAAAAGCGAGTGAATGAGGAGTTTGGGGCTTGTGACATTTTAATCAATGGAGCGGGCGGTAATCATCCTAAAGGAATTACAACGAAGGAAGTTTTTGTCCAAGAGGATCTACAGGATGATTCCATTCAAACATTTTTTGATTTAACGAAAGAAGGATTTGGATTTGTGTTTGATCTTAATATTATGGGGACGTTGCTGCCGACTCAAGTTTTTGCAGCAGATATGATTGAGAAGGAACATGCAACGGTTATTAATATGTCCTCGATGAGTGCTCCGTCTCCTATGACGAAGGTTCCGGCCTATAGTGCGGCAAAAGCGGGTATCGAGAATTTGACTAAATGGTTGGCTGTTCATTTTGCGGATGCAGGTATTCGTGTGAATGCTATTGCGCCAGGTTTCTTTTTAACGGAACAAAATAAAAATCTATTAACGAATGAGGACGGCTCTTTAACGGAGCGTTCAAACAAGATCATTACGCATACGCCGATGCGTCGCTTTGGAAAACCAGAGGACTTACTTGGAACGCTGTTATGGCTTGCAGATGACAAGATGTCTGGGTTTGTCACGGGCATAACTGTGCCAGTAGATGGTGGATTTATGGCTTATTCTGGAGTGTAGGAGGTAGTAATGATGGATGTAGTGACGATAGGCGAGTCCATGGTTTTATTTACACCTGAATCAGTAGGCTCCATGACATATGCAGCTAAGTTCAACAAGACGATTGGCGGTGCGGAATCTAACGTAGCAATCGCCCTTTCTCGACTTGGTCATCAGGTAGGGTGGATATCGCTGTTAGGGCAGGATGACTTTGGGATCTATGTCAGGAACACGATTCGAGGAGAAGGGGTAGACACGTCACAAGTAAAGTTTCTAAGTGATTGTCCTACTGCTGTCTTCTTTAAGGAAAGAAAGATGGAAGGCGAGCCTAAGGTTTATTATTACCGAAAAGGCTCTGCAGCTTCAAAGTTGACGCCTAACGATATAAGTGAGGATTACATTAAGCAGGCGAAGTACTTACATATAACAGGTATTACATCTGCTCTCAGTGCCTCCTGTCTAGAAACCGTACATCATAGTATTGATATTGCTAGAAAACATGGGGTGCAGGTAGTCTTTGATCCGAATATTCGGTTGAAGCTGTGGACAAAGGAAGAGGCAGCACCAGTGCTAAGAGATATAGCTAGTAGATGTGATGTGGTCTTACCGGGTATTGAAGAAGGAACTATGCTCACTGGAGAGACGACTCCAGAAGCTATTGCTAAAGCGTTTTTGTCTGACGTGACGACGACGGTAGTAGTGAAGTTGGGGAAAAGTGGTGCTTACTATGGGACCGCGAGTGTGTCAGGGTATGTAGAAGGGTTTGTAGTAGAAAAAGTAGTCGATCCGATTGGTGCTGGCGACGGCTTTGCAGCAGGCTTTTTATCAGGGATGTTGCGAGGCTATCCAGTAGGGGAATCTGTGAAACTAGCTAACCGTGTAGCTTCGTTTGCTCTAACCGTACCGGGTGATGCAGAAGGCTATCCATATGAAAACCAGATTGACCCTAGTTTTGTAGAAGTTCAACGATAAGTGAAGGGAGAGAGGCTTGTGAGTGTCTTGGACCAGTTAAAGGATTGTCCTATAATACCTGTACTTAGAAAGATTCCATATGAGAAGAGTGCTAGTATCATACAGGCGCTATATGATGGTGGGATTAGAGCAGTAGAAATTACGATGGATACGGAAAACGCAGAAGACATGATTCGGGAAGCAGTGGAGACTTTTTCCGGTAGAATGTTAGTAGGAGCGGGTACCGTTTTAACGATAGAAGATTGTGAACGTGCTATGGATGCAGGCGCACAGTTTCTTGTTGCACCAAATTTCAATTCTGACGTGTTGGCTTACGCTGTAGAGAAAAACATTCCTTTTATACCTGGAGTGTTTACACCAAGCGAAATGGTTCAGGCAGATCGAGCAGGAGCAGCTATGGTCAAGCTGTTTCCAGCATCTACACTTGGACCAGGGTTTATCAAGGATGTAAAGGGGCCACTTGGTCATATTGATATCCTGACGACTGGTGGGATTACGAAGGAAACAGTGAGGTCTTATTTGGATGCCGGAGCAGTTTCCGTTGGAGCCGGTAGTGCGCTTGTGCGGAAAGAGTTTTTGGAGCGTGAGGACTGGGCTGGTTTGAGTGCTGAGGTTCGAGCGTGGCTTGAGGGGTAGTTTTGGGTGTTGGTGTCGGGGGTCGTGTGTGGTGTGTGCGCGTCCCTGTGTCAGACACAATTCGAAGGGGTGACTGGATCCCTGTGTCAGACACAATTCTTTTTGGTGAACCCTGTGGTAGATCGGTTTTTGGGAGAATTGTGTTTGTCCCTGTGTGAGACACAATTCGAAGGGGTGACTGAATCCCTGTGTCAGACACAATTCGAAGGCGAGTCTTTATGTTCATCTCTATTTCGATGCATATCCATGGGGTTTTGTTTCTCCCTGGATTACTTCTACTAAAAGTAGATTTAATATTTTGAAAACTATTTACTAGTAGTTTATAATGGATTTGTACAAAAATTTATTAGGAAGTAGGGATGACTATAAGTGGTTAGATATTTATTTGGTAGAGCTGCCGATGTACAGTTTAGTGGTTTACTTTCCCCCTCGATTTTTCTCAATATGGTTAATACCTCGCGATACTCTTTTCGATCTGTATATTTTTATTCCCACAATTCTCTTTTTTGGTATGGTGAAGTGAAATGACAAGGAGACGAAATTTTAATCCACATTCGTATTATCATGTAATTATGCGAGGTAATAATCGTGGGGCTATTTTTAAGTCGCACGAGGATATGGTGGAGCTTATGCGAGCTCTTTTGCATGTGCATGATAGGTATCCATTTACTGTTCTTGCATATTGTTTTATGACCAACC
This sequence comes from Psychrobacillus sp., assembly GCA_040274765.1. GTDB lineage: Bacteria > Bacillota > Bacilli > Bacillales_A > Planococcaceae > Psychrobacillus. The sequence continues at coordinate 5,419 of JBEMAY010000065.1, read as the reverse complement.
ATTATCACATGTTGATTAAGCCTACTAAAGATCCGCTTAGTAAGATTATGGCTCTTATTAATAGGAGGTATAGTGATTCTTATTCTAAGCGTTATAACCATGTAGGCAGAATTTATCAAAAGCGATATTTTGCAAAAGAGGTAAGATCTCGAAAAGGTTTGCTTGTAGTGAGCAGTTATATTCATCGTAATCCTATTGATACTAAAAAGCCTATGGTTAATCGATTAGAAGCCTACCCTTATAGCTCCTATCCCTGTTATTTCCACGAAATTAAGGATTGTCCTCGTTTCCTAGATAGAAACTTCTTAAAAGAACTTTTACCTCCTCCTTTGGAAAAAACTAATTAAGCATATTGTCTATACTGTTTAGAATCTCGTCAGCAGGTTGAGGAGGATGTAAAATAGTATATTTTATTGACAGAAAATTTAATATTTTCATTTAAACTATAGTAGAATTATGATATTTTTGTAAATAGATAGATTGATAAGGAGGAATACTATGAACGTTCAAACAGCAAAAATCCATCATTTTCCGGAGGAAGTTGTGCACTATGCTTGGGAGAAGGATCCTAAGCCTGTCCTGACGATTGAAAGTGGAGACACGGTCATCTTTAAGACGAGAGAGGTCACGGACAACCAATTTTCGATTGAGTCTACTACGGAATCTATTGCTACCTTAGATTGGGACAAGGTGTATCCGCTTGCAGGTCCAGTGGCCATTGAGGGAGCTAAGCCTGGAGACACGCTGGAGGTGGAAATTGTAAATCTCGAGACAGGAAGCTGGGGCTGGACGGCTATTTTGCCTGGGCTAGGGTTGCTGCCAGAGGAGTTTCCGGATGCTTATTTAAGAACCTTCGACTTGTCCGACGGAGAGTTTATTCATTTCCGCGACGATATTAAGATTCCGATTGAGCCGTTTTTAGGAACGATGGGAGTGAGTCCTAAGGATGCTAGTGGTCAGCCGATCATGCCTCCAGGAACGTTTGGAGGGAATATGGACGTTCGCCAGCTGACGATTGGGACGAAGCTATATCTACCAGTGCAAGTGGCTGGGGCATTGTTTAGCTGTGGAGATGCGCATGCAGCTCAAGGAGACGGGGAGGTTTGTGTTTCCGCCTTAGAATGTCCGATGACCGCTACCTTAAAGTTCAATCTTATTAAAGGCAAAACGATTCCTTCGCCTCAATTTTTGACTAGTGGTGAGCTTACTCCAAAGGTGAACCATAAGGGCTTCTTCGGCACCACTGGCGTCGGTCCAGATTTGATGAAGGCCTCGCAGGATGCGCTTCGTGCGATGGTAGACCACATTGCTACTACATATGAAATGGAGCCAAAGGATGCCTATTTATTGTCTAGTCTATGTGTCGATTTGAAAATCTCAGAAATTGTAGATGCGGGTCAATTCATCGTAAGCGCTGTATTGCCGATGGCAGTTTTTAAGGATTGATGACTTCAGCTAGTAGGTATTGAAATATAACGATAGTGAACCGTAGGAACGAGATACTTGTTCCTACGGTTTTTTTGAGTTAATGGGAATGATAATTTATTAGATTATCTGTTAATAAAAGTCATTCTCAACGAATACATTATAGGAAGGAAGTATCTTTAGTAATTTCCTCAATCTTATAAAAGGGGGACAAGCGTTGAAGAAGAATATCATGTTGGCCATTATTACGGTTTTTGTTTTAAGTATACTAGCAGGCTGCGGGTCTGGAGATGGTAAAGTGCTAGAGCGTATGGAGAAAAAGAAGGTACTGAATGTTGCTTTTGAGGGAACGTATCCACCCTTTAACTATTTAGATGATCAAGGTGAATTAACTGGCTTTGATGTAGATATTTCCAACGAGCTAGCAAAAAGATTAGGCGTGAAAGCCAACTTTATCACTTCTAAGTGGGAGGGTTTGATTGGCGGTCTTAAGGCAGATAAGTTCGATATTATTATCGGGCAGATGACTGTGACAGAGGAAAGGAAAAAAAGTGTGGATTTCACGGATCCCTACGTTATTACAGGCTCTGTGCTAATCACTCGTGAGGAAACGAATGATATTAGTAAGCTCGAGGACATTAAAGGGAAAAAAGTTGGTGTTGGTGGTGGAACTACCTTTGAGGAAATCGCCAAGAGTGTAGATGGTGCGGATGTGAAGCTATATAAAGCATTTACGGATTATTTAGAGGATCTGAAAAATGAACGGTTAGATGTCATCATTAATGACCAGCTGTTAATGAGCTATAACATAAAAGAAAATAAGCTGCCAATCAAGGTTGCAAGCGAGATTCTGAAGGTGGACGAGGTTGGAATGGCAGTGAACAAAGGGAACGAAGATTTTATCGAGAAGGTGAATGAGGCTTTACGTGACATGAAAGAGGATGGGACGTATAACGAGATTTATAAAAAGTGGTTTGGCTCAGATCCTGTGGAGCAATAAAATGATGGGAGGAAATAACACGTGCATATTATAGTTTTAGGTACGGGAATGATTGGGACGACCGTAGTAAGCGAGCTTGCCAAATTCCCTGAAATAGATGTCATCACTGCAGTGGATGTCAGACAAGAAAGTATTGATAAATGCTTAGAAATTGCTAAAAGTCCCAAAGTGATTGGTAAGGTTGTCTCCTTAGAGACAATGGAGGATATTGCTGACGTGTTAAAAGGTGGGGATGTTGCGGTTGCCTGCCTGCCACATTCCTTGAGTCTAGTTGCTATAAAAGCAGCGATAGAATCTAGCTGTCATTTGGTAGATTTAGTTGGGTCTTTATTCAAAGAGAAAATAGAATTACAGGAAGCAGCGAAAAATGCAGGGGTGATCATCGTTCCAGGCTGTGGTGTAGCTCCTGGAATAACGAACTTTTTGGCAGCTCAAGGAATCGAGATGCTAGACGAAGCAGAAGAAGCGATCATGATCTGTGGAGGGATTCCGAGGCATCCCGTGCCACCTTTATGGTATCAGGTCGTTTTTCGCTTAGAGAGTGTGCTAGGTCTCTATACAAAACCTGCTATTGCGGTTGAAAACGGACAGCTTGTGGAATTAGCTCCTTTGTCTGGTTTAGAAAAGATGACTTTCCCTCAGCCCGTTGGTGACTGTGAGTCAGTGATTACGGATGCGCATAGTACGGCTTATGTGTTGAAGGACAAGGTGAAAAACCTATACGAAAAAACGGTAAGGTATCCTGGGCATTGGGACAAGATGAACGTTTTGGGGGAGCTAGGGTTTCTAGACAATAAACCTATAACAGTCGCAGGAGTTACTACAACTCCTCGAGCAGTTGCAGAACAGATTTTAGCGCCTAAAATGGTTGGTGCCTCACAGGAGGATATAACGGTGCTAAGGGTTGAGGTTAGTGGAATGAAGGAAGGCCAAGCTACTAAATTTACATGGGAAATGGTTGATATATACGATCATGGGCGAAACATTACGTCCATGGCTAAAACTACTGCCATTCCTGCAGCAATTCTAGCGAAATGGATTGCGTCTGGAAGGATCATAGAGACAGGGGTTGTACCGGTAGAGAGCCTCATTGTTAGGGAAAGATTCGAGCCGTTTATGGAGGAATTACGCAATCTAGGAATTCATATAGGTTTTAAAGAAGACGTTGTAATCTAATCCAATCATTTGTCGGAAAGGAGGTCGATCTATGGATGTTACGATAATTATTGATTCCCTGCCATCCTTACTGAAGGCGACGCTCATGACTATATTTTTGGCAGCCATATCCATTATCATAGCGCTCATTATTGGATTTTTCGCTGCAATCATAAGAATTCTAAAAGTGAGAGTTTTAAATGGCATTGCCACAGCCTACGTTTCTATTATTCGTGGAACTCCTTTACTTGTTCAAATATTTGTTATCTACTACGGCTTACCTCAAATCGGTATTTCATTAGATCCCATATCCTCGGGAATCGTGGCATTGAGCTTAAACGCTGGCGCTTACTTATCAGAGTCATTTAGAGCTTCCATTCTTGCGGTGGATAATGGCCAAATGGAAGCATCACTATCCATGGGAATGACGTATTCACAAGCCTTAAGGAGAATTATTCTCCCGCAAAGTCTTCGCATATCTATTCCTACGTTATCAAACACATTTATCGTACTTATAAAAGATACCTCCTTGGTCTCGGTTATTACCGTAACAGAACTATTGCAAATGTCGAGCTTGATCATTGCCAAAACATTTGAGCCACTTACCATCTATTTAATAGCTGCGGCTATCTATTGGGTGTTAATAACCTTCTTCACAACTATTTTAGATAAATTAGAAGTTCGTACATCCAAGTACTTGGTCCGATAAATACGAATGATAGGGGATGGCTATGAGTATCATTCAAGTTAATCAATTGAAGAAAAGCTTTGGAACAAATGAGGTATTAAAAGGTATTGATTTAACGGTTGAGAAAAGCGAAGTAGTTGTCATTATGGGTCCAAGCGGTTCAGGCAAATCAACGTTATTGCGTTGTTTAAATTTTCTAGAAGAGCCTACGGAGGGTGTCATTCGCATTGGTGAATTTCAGGTAGATACCGGTGGCAAGGCAAATCGAAAACGAAAAAAAGAAATAAGAGAGCTTCGAAAGAAAACCGGATTCGTCTTTCAATCGTTCAATCTGTTTCCGCATAAAACAGCTATCGAAAATGTGATGGAGGGACCAATCGTCATACAGGGGAGCAAGCTAGAAGAGGCTAGAACAGTAGCGAAGGCACTTCTTACAAAAGTAGGGCTAGGGGACAGATGTGATTACTACCCAGCGCAGTTGTCAGGCGGACAGCAACAAAGAGTAGCTATTGCACGCTCGTTAGCATTAAACCCAATGGTCATGCTCTATGACGAGCCGACCTCTGCATTAGACCCAGAGCTTGTAAAGGAAGTGCTCCAGGTTATCAAGGACCTGGCACGTGAAGGAATGACGATGATTATCGTGACTCATGAAATGAGCTTTGCCAAAGACGTAGCGGACCGAGTCATTTTCATGGATAAGGGTGTAATCGTGGAAGAGGGAACATCAGAGGAAATATTTCTTCACCCGAAGGAAGAGAGGACTAGACAGTTTTTGTCGATCGTGGAGTAGAGGGGGGTGTCCCTGTGTCACACACAATTCTCTACAAATCGGTGGGAATACCTGTGTCAGCATCTATGTGGAGGCTGACACAGGTATTTTTTTTGTGTGTCCCTGTGTCAGACACAATTCTTTTGGGTGAATCGTTGGTAGAGGGGGATTTGGTTAGAAGTTGTGCCTGTCCCTGTGTTACAAACAATTCTCTCTAATTCCCTGTTTTCTGCTTTAGTACTATGCAATAAAATGGAAAACGGTATTGACTTAAGAAATTTTCTTCATTAATATTAATATAATAATCTGAAAATATTATTATTTCGTAATATTATGTCTAAATTTGACGAAGAGGGGGATGACATGAAAGAAACAGTAG
>JBEMAY010000064.1:0-17572 GCA_040274765.1 Psychrobacillus sp. | reverse complement strand
TTAATAACGGTGATCCGTCCAATGACAAGGATGCTAATCCCGAAGATCCCTATGCTTATCATGGTGGTGATTTTAAAGGCATTACAGATAAGCTAGATTATATTGAAGAAATGGGCTTCACAGCAATATGGCTGACCCCCATCTTTGAAAATATGCCTAAAGGATACCATGGCTACTGGACAAAGGATTACTATAAAACAAATGAATACTTCGGCACAATGGATGAATTTAAAATGCTTGTGGCCGAGGCGCACAAAAGAGATATCAAAATTATACTAGATTTTGTTGTCAATCATGTGGGACCAAATCATGAATGGCTAAATGACCCTTCAAAGGAAGCATGGTTTCATCCCAAACAACCAATTACGAATTGGAATGACCAGCAGGAAGTAGAAAATGGCTGGCTGTATGATTTACCAGACTTGGATCAAAGTAACCCAGAGGTAGCTGCTTATTTAATAGAAGCAGCTAAGTGGTGGATAAAGGAAACAGATATAGATGGTTTCCGATTAGACACTGTCAAACATGTGCCAAAAGATTACTGGAAAGAATTTGCGTCTGCTTTAAAGACAGAAAAGGAAGACTTATATTTAATAGGGGAAGTATGGCATGACAACCCAAATGTCGTTGCAGCATATGAGGAAACAGGAATAGATAGCTTCTTTGATTTTTCTCAAAATGGTAGTCTGCGCACTGCTTTCGAGAGATCCAACCAATCTCTTGGCTGGCTGTTTTCAAATGCAGATAGAAACGAGAAAGTTTTCGAACGGTCCCACTTGCTCGGACAGTTTATCGACAACCACGATATGACTAGATTTAGTCATCTGGTGACCAATCAAAAAGAAAATCCTTTGATACAACTTAAGCAAAGTCTTACCTTTCTATATACCGCTCCAGGTGTGCCTATTGTTTATTACGGTACAGAGGTGGCGATGGATGGAGGAAATGATCCAGATAATCGTCGTATGATGGATTTTAACACTGAAAACAATGTAGTAGACTACATATCGAAGCTTGGAAAGTTAAGAAAAGAGCATCCCGCTTTAGCTAAAGGTGAGATGGAGTTGTTGCATGAAGAAGAAGGAACAGCAGTTTATACAAGAGAATTGGATGGAAAGAAAATCGTGGTTGCCCTCAACAACTCATCGAATGATCAAACTATTGTGCTTAAGGATAAGCTGGAAAATGGAAAACGGCTAGTTAGCCTGCTCTCTGATAGTATCTTTAAGTCGAATGGGAACGAATACTCGATTAAATTAGAGAGTGGTGGAGCAGAGATTTTTGAACTAACAGAGAAGCCTGGACCTAACTGGCTATTTATAGTTCTATCATCTGCAGTAATTGTGTCCTTCCTAATTATATTATTACTAGGAATAAAAGAAGTTAACAAACGATCAAGAGTAGGTAGAAAGTAAACGTTAATAGAAAGTTTAATAGTTATAGGAGATATGTACATTCCCTATAACGAAGGGAGTATTTTTTATATGAAGAGAAATTGGTGGAAAGAAGCGGTTAGCTATCAAGTATATCCTCGAAGCTTTATGGATAGCAATGGGGATGGCATTGGTGATCTTCGAGGGGTTATAACCAAGCTTGATTATTTAAAAGATTTGGGGATAGATGTCATTTGGGTATCTCCATTTTTTAAATCGCCAAATGCGGATAATGGCTACGATATCAGTGATTATCAAGGGATTTCAGAGCAATTTGGAGATATGAAGGATTTTGATGAATTACTCGCAGAAACGCATGCAAGAGGCATGAAGCTTATCTTAGATCTTGTCATCAACCATACAAGTGATGAGCATCCATGGTTCGTAGAGTCACGCTCCTCAAGGGATAATCCTAAAAGAGACTGGTATATTTGGCGTGATGGTAAAGGAACTGAGCCACCTAACAATTGGGAAAGTATTTTTTCTGGAAGCGCGTGGGAGTTCGATGAGGCAACCGAACAATATTATATGCATCTTTTTGCTATTAAACAGCCGGACTTAAATTGGGAAAATGATGAAGTTAGAGAAGAATTATATAAGATGGTGAATTGGTGGCTTGATAAAGGAATTGATGGATTCCGTGTAGATGCAATCAGTCATTTAAAAAAACGAGAAGGCTTTCCTGACATGCCTAATCCAAATGGAGAGCAGTATGTTTCCTCTTTTGATATGCATACAAACCAACCAGGTATCCAAGAATTCCTAAGTGAATTGAAGGAAGAAACGTTTTCTAAATATGATATCATGACAGTCGGAGAGGCTAATGGTGTTGGTATTGACGAAGCAGATGAATGGGTTGGTGAAACAAACGGTAAATTCAATATGATATTCCAATTTGAACATTTAGGTCTGTGGAATAAAGACGTCGATAAGTCCGTTGATGTAATCGGATTAAAAAAGACATTAACGAAATGGCAAAAGGGCCTTCATGAAAGAGGATGGAATGCGCTATTTTTAGAAAATCACGATCAAACAAGAAGTGTATCTAGCTGGGGGAACGATCAAGAATTTTGGCAGGAAAGTGCTAAGATGCTTGGAGCATGCTATTTCCTTATGCAAGGGACACCGTTCATCTATCAGGGACAAGAAATTGGTATGACAAATGTTCAATTGCCTTCTATAGAGGATTACGATGATATAGGTATGCGTAACTTCTATGAGATTGAAATAGCAAAGGGTCGTCCACACTTGGAAGTGATGGAGACTATTTGGACTAATGGAAGAGATAATTCTAGAACTCCAATGCAGTGGGATAGCACAGAAAATGCAGGATTTACTACTGGTACGCCTTGGATGAAGGTGAATCCAAACTATTCCTCTATTAATGTAGAGGCACAGTTAATGGACGAAAATTCAATCTACCACTTTTTTAAAAGTATGATTAAGTTACGTAAGGAACATGACGTGTTCGTATACGGGACATATGCTCTACTTTTAGAGAATGATTCAGATGTATATGTCTATACAAGATCCTTGGACAATGTAATCGCTGTTGTCCTATGCAATTTCCGGAACAAAACAGTTGAAGTGGATCTTCATGAGCTGGAGCAGAAGGATTATCATCTTATGTTAAGTAATTATGAGGGGGCACCTCAATCATTAACGGCAAATGTTACTTTAAAGCCCTATGAGACGAGAGTATACCTGTCTAAATAAAGTCTCATTTCATACAGTGATTTACTTAGACTAGTTAATCATTACTCTTGTCTATATAATGATATTCTATAGAAAAATGAAGAAAACAGAAAAAGAGTGGTGAATTCCTTTGGCAGTTACGATTAAAGATGTAGCAAAATTAGCAGATGTCGCTCCCTCGACGGTCTCTCGGGTAATTGCCAATAATCCCCGCATTAGTGAGAAAACAAAGAAACGTGTCAGAGAGGCAATGGAGCAGTTAGGGTATCACCCTAATTTTATCGCCCGAAGTCTGGCCAACCAATCTACGAAAGTAATTGGCCTAGTATTGCCTCCTTCTTCCGGTGCATTTTTTCAAAATCCATTCTTTGCAGAGGTTATGCACGGACTTAGTGATGGTGTGCATGAAAAACATTATGCACTTCAAATGACTACTGGAACGACGGAAGAAGAGCTATATGATGGAGTAGTACAGATGGTCCAAGGTGGCAGAGTGGATGGGATAATACTCCTTTACTCTCGAGTGAATGATGATATTTTAAGTTATTTAAGATCTCGGTGTTTCCCGTTCGTGATGATTGGTAAGCCATTTGAACATGTAGAAAAAATAACACATGTAGACAATGACAACTTTCTCGCAGCTAAAGAGGCAACTGAATATCTTATTGGGCTAGGGCATAAGCATATTGGTTTCATTGGAGGTAGTCCAAGCTTGACCGTAACGCTTGACAGACTCCAAGGCTACCAGAATGCTTTGAGAGAGGAAAATATCTCCTTACAAGAGGACTATATCATTCACTCTGAACACTTCTTGAGAGAAGACGGGCAGGAAGCGGTTAACAAACTATTTTCGACAAGCGTTTCTCCAACTGCATTAATTGTGACGGATGATTTGATGGCGCTAGGAGTAGTTAACTCTCTTACAGAAATGGCAATTGACATTCCTAACGAAGTATCTATTATCAGTTTTAATAACGCTTTATTTGCTGAAATGTCTCGTCCACCGCTAACTTCTATTAATATCAATATTGTTGAGCTAGGTTATCAAGCAGCCAGAAGTTTAATTCAAATATTAGAAAACGAGAACGAACCTGTGAAGCGTATTATCATTCCTCATCAGCTAGTCGTTCGCAATTCTTGTGCCATAGCGCAAGAAACACTATTAAAAGATAGCAGCAACTAAAATTAAACGATTGAGTGGTTATCCATAAAACAATGGATAGCCATTTTTATTTGTTATAATTTTATTATGTAAACCAATAAATATTCCCATTATTTTAAAAATAACTTATACTCTTATAAAAGGGGGCAAATACAATGTTTACATATGAAATTGACGACAAAATTAAACTTAAAATGCTAGATTTGCAGGATTCGGAAAAACTGTTCGAACTTACGGTAGGTTCGAAGGATTCTTTAAGAGAATGGTTACCGTTTATTGATTACACTAAGACTGTTGATGATACTAAGAACTTTATCCGTTCAACGATGAAGCAGTTCAGTGAAAACAATGGGATCCAAGCAGGAATATGGTATGAAGGCAATCTGGCAGGGGTAATTGGGTTCCATAAAATTGATTGGAACAACAAATCCACAAGCATCGGGTATTGGTTAGGAGATAAGTTTGTAGGGAATGGTCTTATGACTAATGCGGTGAAAGCTTTTGTAAATTATGCATTAATCGATTTAGGATTGAATCGTGTAGAAATTCGAGCTGCGGTAGAGAATAAGAAAAGTAGAGCAATTCCTGAAAGACTTGGTTTCACACATGAAGGCACTATTCGTCAATCAGAATGGCTGTATGATCACTATGTGGATCACGAAGTCTACGGTATACTGGCAAGTGATTGGCAGAAATAAGTTTAACATGCGCCTAGTGGGTTAATACCTACAAGGCGTATTTTTGTGTCCAAATGTTTAGAAGCTTAGTACGCAAAGAGATAAATTTGCCTAATCTATCATATAATAGTAGAAGAAAATGAGGAAGGGACAGGTCTTATGATTGCTTACATATCTACAATAAGTCCAGTCATGCAGGCATTATTAGCAACGTTATTTACGTGGGGGATGACGGCACTAGGCGCCTCTTTAGTATTCACCACAAAAAAAGTAAATCAAAAGCTAATGGATGGAATGCTTGGCTCTGCCGGCGGAATCATGATTGCGGCAAGTTTTTGGTCGCTTCTTGCCCCTGCAATAGAAATGTCAAAGGAAGGGTCTTTTCCTGCGTGGTTCCCAGCAGCTACAGGATTTTTACTAGGAGGATTTTTCTTATGGAGTGCTGATAAAATCATTCCACATATGCACCCTTCCTCTAACTCGAACACAACTGAAGGGATAAAGCCACAAGGTAAAAGAAGAAGTACGTTGCTTGTGTTTGCAATCACGCTTCATAATATTCCTGAAGGCCTTGCTATCGGGGTTGCTTTTGGAGCAGTGGCAGCTGGGTTAGATACATCGTCTTTAACAGCTGCCTTAGCATTGGCGATAGGAATTGGTATACAAAACCTACCGGAGGGTGCAGCGGTCGCCTTGCCCTTAAGGAGAGAGGGGATGTCACGTAGGAAAAGTTTCTTGTATGGTCAATTTTCCGGTATGGTCGAACCGCTAGCAGCAGTAGTCGGTGTCCTAGCCGTATCCTTTATGACTCCTATCTTACCCTTTGCGCTTGCATTTGCAGCTGGAGCGATGATTTTTGTTGTCGTGGAGGAGGTAATCCCCGGCTCCCAAGAATATGGGAATGGCGATTTAGCAACAGTATGCTTAATGATTGGCTTTACAATCATGATGATATTAGATGTTGCTTTTGGATAAATGTAAACTAAAGTGAAAAATCAGCGCATCACCTGTTAAAGAGGATGCGCTGATAGCTTTTAAATCTCAATAATGATTGGCAGGATCATTGGTTTTTTCTTTGTACGAGCATATATGAGATTTTCTACCGAGTTTTTAATGTTCTTTTTAAGTGTACGCTGATTTTTATTGTTATCCCATTTGTCTACTGTTGTACGGACGTTTTGATTGATTAATCCAATCAATTCTTCTGAATCTGGTCCATATACAAAGCCTCTCGATAATGTATCAGGTCCATTTAGTACTTTTTTCAATCCTTTTTGTAGACTTATGACGATAACAACCATTCCGTCTCCAGCAAGGACGCGACGATCGCGAAGAATGATTTCTCCGACATCTCCAATTCCAGACCCATCTACAAAAACGTCACCTGCTTCTACGGAGCGCGTCTGTATGACCTCATTGTTGTCTATTATATCAACTACATCCCCGTTATTTAGGAGAAATATATTAGAGCGTTTTACACCCACGGACTGTGCTAGCTCTCTATGAATATGGAGCATACGGTATTCACCGTGGATTGGTACAAAGTATTTTGGTTTCATCAGCGTTAGCATGAGCTTCAGCTCTTCCTGGTAAGCATGACCGGAAACGTGCATACCAGTCTTGCTGCCTGAGCCATAAATCACATTGGCGCCTAATCTCAACAAATTATCGACTACTCTCGTGACATTCGTTTCATTTCCAGGGATCGGACTAGATGAAAAGATTACAGTATCTTCAGGATGTACTTCGAGTTTACGAAATCTAGAGCTTGCTAGTCTAGAAAGAGCAGCCATAGGCTCACCTTGTCCACCTGTACAAAGAATCGCCACTTCCTCAGGAGACATGGTTGGAACCTCACTTTCCTCCAGTAACATTCCTTCCGGTATTCTCAAATATCCACGCTGCATAGCAACTCTTACAACATTCACCATACTTCTACCGAGTAAAAGAATTTTTCTGTTGTTTCTAATGCAAACATCTACTATTTGCTGTACACGATGCACATTAGAGGCAAAGGTCGTGATAAAAATTTTCCGCGTTGCCTTTCTAAAGGTTTCATCTAAATGTTCTTCTATCAGTTTTTCAGTAGGAGAGGAGCCGGGTCTTTCTGCATTTGTGCTTTCTGAAAGAAGTAATAGCACACCTTCTTGACCAATAGATGCCATCCGATGAATATCTGCAGCTTGTTTATCTACTGGAGTCCAGTCAAACTTAAAGTCTCCTGTATGAACGATTGTGCCTACAGGAGTTTGAAAAGTAATCCCAAGACAGTCCGGTATACTATGGCTCGTCCGGAAGAAGGTAGTCCGTATAGTACCAAGCCTTAACACACTATCCTCATCTATCAAAAATAACTTACTGTCTCGAAGAATCCCATGCTCCTTTAATTTAATCTCGATTAAACCTAGGGTAAGGTTTGTTGCATAGACAGGCACATTCAACTGTTTTAAAAAGTAAGGTATCCCACCAATATGGTCCTCATGTCCATGAGTAACGATTAATCCACGTATTTTACTTTCATTTTCCTTAAGATATGTAACATCAGGAATTATAAGATCTACACCTGGTAGACTTTCATCCGGAAACTTACCTCCACAGTCAATAATTACAATATCATCGTATGATTCAATCACATACATATTCTTTCCGATTTCATTTATACCGCCAAGCGCAAACACGGATACGGTCGAATTTTTTATAGACAAAAAGATACCTCCCAATTCAATAAACTATTTTAAGTATGAACTTTAAACAAGTTTTTATGAAAGAAATATCTGAAAAGGAATTATTATTTTATTAATGAACAAATAATCAGTTATTTAAAGAATTAGTACTTGGATAATATGTCACGTTGTGATATAGTCATGTTGTGACATATATGAAGAGGTGGAGCAGCTTGGATAAACTCATTAAGAAATATATACCGATGACGGAGACTGCATTTTATATACTCTTTTCTTTGACGGAGCCGCGCCATGGTTACGGAATTATTAAGAGAGTAGAGGAGTTAACAAATAGTAGGCTTCATTTAGGCTCGGGTACTATTTATGGAACACTCACTAAAATGCAAAAAGATGAAATGATCACTGTATTTTCAGATGAAAAAAGAAAAACCATTTATGAGATTACAGCGCTAGGTAAGTTGGTCATGCGGAAGGAAATGGAACGCTTACAGGAAGTACACGAGAACATTTTACTTTACAAGGGGGAATTTGATGAAGAGAATTAGATGGTTTTGGAGCTATCGTATACATTCAACCGAAAGATGGCTAGAGAGTATGGCTTCAAAAGGATTTATGTTAAAAGATATGAACAGATTTACACGTACCTTTACTTTTAGTAGGTCCACGCCTAGTGCAGTAACCTATTCGGTACAATATAAATTCGGTAGTTTATCTGATCGTTTAAAAAAAGCCGGCTGGCAAGATCAGTTAAAGGTAGGTAAGTGGAATATCTTGAAAAATGAAGAAGCCAATATTCCATTTTATCCTTCAAATGAGAGATTGTTTAAAAGAATTCGGTTACATGCATACTTATTTTTAATCATATCCATCTTTTATTTATCCACAAGTCCCGTAAATTTCTTGATATTGAACTCTTACGATGATAATATCCCTAACTTTGCTTCTATTATTATTCCATTACTTATATTATCGCTATTAGCCAGTGTTACAACTTTTGTCTTTATATCCTATAGAGCATATGAAAAATATATATTTGATCTTAACGAAGAGGACAAAAATAGCATAAAGAAAATAAGGAAAATCCGTTTGGCATGGATGTATCAACCGCTTCAAACTAAAAGGTGGTTGGATGAAATGCACAGGAAAGGCTATGAGCTTGATCGCGTATATGCTGCCGTATTTTCTTTTGTTCCTTCTAAGCATGAAAAAATGGCATATGAGGTCACTTTTGAACCTAAGCTGAAATCGGATTATTATACGCTTCACAAGGAAATCGGATGGAAGCTTAAGTATACGTCCAATATGTCCGTACTGAATTACTCTATCTGGTCAATGCCTTATTGTGGGCAAGCACCTAAACCTTCATTTACTTATGACATAGCAGAAAAACGACAGCAAATAAAAAAAGCATTTAAAATGAATATAACAATCACTCTATTCTTATTACTAGTTTTAGGCCAATCCTTATATATGCAGTGGGTATTAGATGTATCTTCGTCTGCAGTTACTATTGCATTAAAGTACCTGATAACGTTTATGACGCTTTTCTGGATTATCTTAACCGCGAAAATTATCATCGGATATAAAAAAGAGATGAACTTACTGAAAGAGTTTTAAAAAAGAATCCTAGCGATAGGATTCTTTTCTTTTTAAACGCGCTATTTTGCACCTCAATAATAAATCGAAACTTTCTGAATACTCGAACGTATATATATTAGTGAAGCATACGTGTCTAATATAACTTAGAGGGAGTGGTCATCATACACTGGATCATGTGGGTTTTCTGGAGTTTCTTTTTAGGTATCATACTAGCTGCCTATCTAGTGGATCGTTTAAGTAGTAGGAAATATAACCTGGAGCATAAGAAAAGCCTGAACCAGGTAGCTGCTCAAGCGGACTCTGATAGAGAAGTAGCTCGGTATAACAATCAATCCTTTTAAAATAACGATCAATTATTTAAGGATAAGAAAGATAAATATTATTAATATAAGGAAATCGTATGAGCATCACAATTTTTATAAACTTTGATATTACTGACTATCGTGACATCGTTAGCAAGATCATGCACATCTTACTAAAATTATAGCCTCACATTTATTCCAGACATAGTTTTTATTTCCATCGTATATGATAGGAAGAAGGGGTGTGTATATGATGAATCAATACTCAATAGCAGAATTTATACGCAATACGGAGCAGGAGGACAAAGGACAGGGCTTCTTTGAGCTAGAAACGGAGCGACTACTGGAAGTTAATCTGGAGGGGCTTGTGTGGGCGAAGGCAGGTGCTATGGTTGCTTATCATGGCAAGATTAAATTTGAACGAGAGGGCGTTTTAGAGCATGGCATGGGTGCAATGTTCAAAAAGGCTTTGACTGGTGAAGGTGCCTCGCTTATGAAAGCAAACGGTCATGGAAAGCTATATCTTGCCGACGGTGGCAAAAAGATTATTATTCTTCATCTACAAAATGAAGCGATTTATGTAAATGGGAATGATTTGCTAGCCTTTGAGCCTACGATTAAGCATAATATTAAAATCATGAAAAAAGTGGCTGGGATGATATCTGGAGGCTTATTTAATGTTAGGTGTGAGGGAACTGGTTTAGTAGCTATTACCTCTCATTATGAGCCTCTTACATTACGAGTCACTCCAGGGAAACCTGTTTTTACAGATCCTAATGCGACCGTTGCTTGGTCTGGTAACCTTAAGCCAGATTTCCAAACAGATATTTCGTTTAAGACCTTCGTCGGTAGAGGAAGTGGAGAGTCAATACAAATGAAGTTCGAAGGGGACGGCTTTGTTATTGTACAACCTTATGAAGAAGTCTATTATCAGAAACAAAGTTAAGTTAAGTATTTTTTAATTAAATTCAAAATGACAGAGAACGCTCAGAATAATTCTGAGCGTTTTAAAATTTTAATTTTTTATGATCCAGCATCTTTTTTAAATGTTATTCGATAATAGATTCTCCGGGCGCTCAGAACGAATCCCATCATAAAAACAACAACGAATAAGAACTTCGCAGCTGGGAAAATAACAAATACATTCATAGTCATCGAACTATTATTTTGAAAAGTTGCGACATAAAAAAAACTATTCAATTAGTAATGCGGGAGCTATATGGGGAATTAAGCGCAAAATAAATCTCCAAGCAGGCTGCTTTTTTCGATTCTCCGACCATCTTGAAAGCCATTTATTGCTATCAGTAGGTATAGATATTATACTTCCTTTTCATAACTAAACTAAAAAACAGGTTCCTCGTCTATAGAAAGAGGAACCTGTTTTATAAACATATATTGTTTTATAAAGGAGTACCACCGTTAATATGAAGTACTTGCCCTGTCACATAAGAAGAGTCTTCTGATGCTAAGTAAACGTATCCGGATGCTAGCTCACTTGGTTGACCAGGTCGTTTCATCGGTGTCTGACTTCCAAACCCTTGGACATCATCAGCTGCAAAAGAGGCTGGAATAAGTGGTGTCCAAATTGGCCCTGGTGCAACTGCATTTACTCTGATTCCTTGATCTACTAAAGAGCCTGCAAGCGAACGAGTAAAGGTTAAAATAGCACCCTTTGTAGCGGAATAATCTATCAAATTAGGTGCACCTTGGAATGCAGTAATAGAAGTAGTATTAATAATCGTACTTCCTGCGCTTAAGTGATCAAGTGCGGCCTTGGTCAAATGGAACATACTAAAAACATTCGTTCGGAAAGTCTTTTCCATTTGTTCAGCTGTTATATCCTTTAACGAGTCTTGAGTATGTTGCTCCCCTGCGTTATTAACTAGTATATCGAGTTTTCCAAATTCGCCTATTACCTTGCTTATGATTTCCTGGCACACAGATTCATCACCAATATCTCCAGGTAATAAGAGACATTTTCTTCCTTCATTCTCTACAAATTTTTTAGTTTCTTCTGCATCCTCATGCTCATCTAAGTAAGAAATTGCGATATCTGCACCTTCTTTAGCATAGGCTACAGCTACGGCTCGTCCTATCCCACTATCTCCACCTGTAATTAAAGCGGTTTTTCCAGCAAGTCTTTGTGACTTACCTGCAAAATTTTGATTAAAATCTGGTCTAGGCTCCATTTCTGTTTCAAACCCTGGTTGACGTTCCTGTTCTTGTGCTGGAATTTTTTCGTTCTTTTTATTTTCCATTCTATTCAATCCCTTCAAATTAGATTGTTATTTGTACATAAATATTTAATACCCATAGCAATTAACAACAAACATGAAAGTAAAGGGATAACCTAAATGTAATGTAAAAGATATACTACAATTTCTATTCTTCTTACCTCACCACAAATATAACAGAAAGTACTGCTCCTACCGCTATGTCGTGCCAATTACAAATGAAAAAAACGAAATTCATTTGCTCATTTCCCTTTTCTTATTCTCTCTACAATATGTAGGAGCAGAGTCTTAAGTTTATATAATCATTTTTCAAACCTTTAAGGCCCTTGAAAATAGGAATTAAGGAAGATTTTCACTATAATTATATTATTCTTTTATAAAATAATTTAAAATACACACAATGTACACAGAAGAACTTTATAGTTATCCCAAGAGGTGATAACTAAGAGAGAAACGGGTGTCTTAAACTATGAAACAAAAGGTATTGTTGATTGAGGATGACATGTTAATGAGGGAATTTATAACTGACTATTTCATAAGAGATAATTGGGAAGTGGATGAAGCAGAAGATGGGAAAGCAGGACTTGAACGTTTCAGCCAGAACACTTTTGACTTAGTTATTTTGGATATTATGATGCCTAAAATGGATGGATGGTCTGTATGCAAGTACATTCGAGAAAAATCGGAGGTACCTATCATAATTATTACTGCTAAATCAGAAGACGAAGATCAGATTTTGGGATTTGAACTAGGTGCAGATGAATACGTTACTAAGCCTCTAAGTCCAAGAGTATTGGTAGCCCGCGCTAATGCATTAATGAAAAGAAGGGAAGCTATCGTCGTACAAGATGGAGAGACGGAGATTTACGGGAATATACGTATTAACAAGTCTGCACATACAGTTTCCATTGCTCACGAAAAGTTACTCCTCTCACCAAAAGAGTATGATTTGCTAATCTTTCTTACCAAGCATTATGGGAAAGTATTGCACCGAGAATATATTTTAAACGCTGTATGGGGGTACGATTATATGGGAGACTTACGCACCGTAGATACACATATAAAAAAGTTAAGAGCGAAACTTGGAGTAGAGGGGAAATATATTTATACAGTGATACGTTCTGGCTATAAATTTGAAGTGGAATCATGAGAAGAAATAGTGTAGTTTTTAAACTTTTTATTGTAACAACTACTCTTATTTTAATCGTTTTTACTTCGGTAATGCTGGCTGAAGTGTTCTTTTTCGAAAAGTTTTACCATTCGTCAAAGGTACAAACATTAGAAAAGAACATAACTTCTTTTGCAGAAAAAATCAGTGAGGAGCAACTAAATGATCAACAAATAAACGAGCAATTCGCTTCTTTAATGAATCAAAATGATGCAACAATTTCTATGCTTAATGAAAACTTTAACCGCATGCCAATAGAACCATATTTTATCGAGCTTAATGTTGACCAAACATTGATCTCTGTTCGAATTCCCAATGAGGGGATGGAGGTGGGATCAATTCCACAAGAACTCGAGATTGGGACAACATTAGTTATAGATGGAATTTTCATAGATGAAAAGAATACAAGGTTACAGCCAGTTGAGATTAACCCTCCTAAATTTAGGGGAGTCCAAATGGGACTGTCAAGAGTTCAGGGAAAGGTAACTGACTATCTACTACCAGAACAAAGGTCATACAACCCTCTCTATCAAGACACTCTCATCGAAGAAGTCTTAAATGAGTGGATACCTAATTCTCGAGAATTATCACTTTTAAAAGATGGATCTATCGTACAAAGACAATGGCAGGACAAATGGAGCGGAGTAAATTACATTGTATTAATATCCGCCTTAGAGGATCAGGACAGGTATTTAATGGTTATGGCTTCTTTACAGCCTGTTGGAGAGGCAGTAGAGGTACTCAAACAATATTTTATCCTAATAGCACCAATTGTCATTGCCCTGGTTATTATCCTGTCTATGATTTACTCTAGGATTGTTTCAAGACCAATAAGAATGTTAAGCCGTTCTGCAACGCGCCTAGCTAAACTAGACTTTTCTGAGCAAATAGAAATCCGTTCCAAGGATGAATTTGGTGAACTTGCGCGAGACATGAATTCCTTATCAAATAATTTACAAGCAGCTTTAAATGATTTAACACTTGCAAATGGGAAATTACAAGGGGAAATAAAAGAGAAACAGCAAGCTGAGAAACTACGTAAACAGTTAATTGCAAACCTCTCTCATGAGCTGAAAACACCTCTAGGAATTATAAAAGGCTTTGCTGAAGGCTTGCAGGATAACGTTGCTAAAGAAAAAAGGGAACGTTATCTATCTCTCATCGTTAGTGAAACGGATCGGATGAATGCCTTAATTTTAGATATGCTAGAGCTTTCGAAATATGAGGCTAAGGCTATCCACTTACAGATGGAAAACTTCTCTTTAACCGATTTAATAGAGAATGTAGCTGAATCTTTTTCTCAGCAGTTGGAGAGCAAGCGATTACTACTCAGCTATGACTATGAAGCTGATCAAATATTAGTGAAAGCAGATTACAGAAAAATTGAACAAGTTATCTTCAATCTTTTGAGCAATGCAATTCGGCATGCCTCCGAGAATACTATAATAACCGTTAGTATTACTCGAACAGAAGTGAGTAAAGTGACAGTAATGATAGAAAATGTTGGCTCATTCATCGCAGAGGAAGAGCTAAGCAATATTTGGGAACAATTCTATCGTATCGAAAGCTCAAGAAACCGCAAATCCGGTGGAACAGGTTTGGGACTAGCCATTGTGAAACATATACTCGAGCTTCATCAAAGTGAATATCGAGGGATGAATACAAATCAAGGAGTAGCATTTTCTTTTACATTAAATGAGGATAGGGGAGAACATGATGAATAAATCTATTTACATGATAGCTATAACGGTACTATTTCTTACCAGCGGCTGTGGAACACAAATGAATTCTACTACATCTGACAAGTCGGAAGAAAATCAAAATGAGTCAACAGCAGCACAAGGAACATCGGATAACGAAAATGAAACTAAAAATGAAGACAATCAACCGAAACAAGTGACGGACAATGAGATTTTAATCGTTATTGACCAAACAGCTAAGCCAATTGAAGGGAATAGCTTTGATTTTTTCATAAAAGAGGTACCAGAGGGTTTCTCCTTAACAGAAATGCAGTGGATTTCCAATAAAAGTGAAGTTATTAATACTGTTCAAGAAGCCATTGAACATGGAGCTAACGGAGAAGATGGGTTCTATATTAGTGGAAACGGCGAGTATTCGGGGTTCTTCTATTCGGATGCTATGAAAGGCGAGGAAGGCCAGGTTAAATTTATTTTCAAGGATGACCAGGGAAATGAGTTAACTTGGGAAAAAACTATAACTTTATATTAATATATGTATCTGATCATCTATTTTTCTAATTCCTACCTTTTGTTATTAATAAACTCATTATTGATATTTTATGGTAAAATATACTAATAAATATAAAATATTCAACGAATGGAGTATTTATTAATGAAAATTTCTAGAATTATTGCAGGCCTTCTAACGTGTTTGTTACTACTAGTTTGGACATATGATGCAGCTTCAGCCGAGCCAACTTGGGAAGCTAAATGTTCTTCATATGGAGATATTAAGCAAAATCAAAATCCCTCCTATCAACATATGAATTGCCTTCTTACAAATGCAGCTTTAGATGCTAATATTCCTCCAGAGGTTGTAAAAGCTGTAGCGTCCAAAGAAAATGGTGGATGGAAACAATTTAATGAAAATGGTCAGCCAATCGTTTCAACGGATCAAGGGATAGGTATTATGCAAATAACTAATCAGTCTGCTTATGACCAAGAACGATTAAAATACGATGTCACCTACAATATTCAAGCTGGTGTGGAAATCCTTAAGAGTATGTATCAACGTAATGATCTACCGAAAATAAAAGGAGCAGGACCTGAAATTATCGAGAGCTGGTATTTTCCGGTCATGGCTTATAACGGTATAAAACCAGCTAATAGCCCTGTTTATAAATCCAATGGTTTAAAGAATAGTGGGGCATATCAGGAGAAGGTCTTTTCTTTTATCGAAAAGGATAGTTACTTGAACAATACTAAATTAGGAAAGCTAGACTTCCGTTTAGAGGATTTTGAATATGATACTAGCAGCACTGAAAATATAGTTTTTATGAAGAAAGAGTACACCTTAACGGTTCCGACGCATACTTCCTCCTATTATTTTCAAAAGGGAGACAAGGTTAGTGTAGCTCAAGACAATGTAAGGCTAAGATCGCAGCCCAGCACTTCATCTGCTTCAACTACTTTAGGTAAGAATACGACCTTAATTATTGAAGGAACATTTTTATATGATCAGTCACTAACGAGTATAAATCAATTTGTATGGTATCCAGTTAGAACAGAAGACAAAAAACATGTAGGTTTTATATCTTCTGCTTACATTAACAAAAAAATGAATACTCAACCTGTTAAAAAGGTCATGTGGGGGAAAACTGAACTTAAACTAGGACAAATAGGTAAGGTTACTGTCATATCTGATACAAACTTAGTAAAAATGGATAGCAGCGGTTCATTGACGACTGTCCGTACGCTTAAAAAAGGCGAAGAATACCGCGTATATAATTACAAAAGCAATAATGGCGGATTATATGGAGTAGGCGGGGGGAGCTATATTCAAAAGTCCACCAACATCAAATACGAAACGCCCTCTAAAAGCAAGTTAGCGTTACTTGGACAATAACATATTAAAAGAACCGTTCTACTGCTTGAAAAGTAGAATGGTTCTTTTTTGTTTAAATGGAAATCCAAGGTTGCAATATTGTAATGTGAACGTCATCTAAAGCGAAGGCTCCTCGTAAATATATCCCCTATAATAAAGTCATAGCAAGGAAGGCTTTAAAAATAGAAAAGGGGTTAAAAAACATGAAAAAATTATTTATAGTATTTCTTACGTCTATTGTTGCTGTGTCATTATTATCAGGGTGTGGGATGTTCGCAAAAGCTAATGGAGTTATATTGTATGGAGAACAACAGGATGTTATAGATTCTGTCGAGCGAGATAAAAAAGAGATAATCGAAGAAGAACAGTTCACTATTAAGATGATCGAGCAAGGTCAACAAAAAGTAATGACTATAACGGAAGAAACTGCAAAAGCACTTGTAAGCAAACAGTTAATTCGTGAAATAACTGACCAAGAAAAAGGGAAATCAAAAGTAATCAAATCTCTTTCGAAAGTTTCAGAAGGTGAAGGATTACTTTTTGCAAAGGAAAAGGTAGAAAAACTGGATGCTATGGAAAACGTAAAATATGAGGGTAATTTAATCATTGGTGAAGGAAGAACATACACAGATATGTTCCTAATCGTCAATAATGCAGATTGGGATGCAATAGAAGGTACGGAAAAAACAATGGCTGTATTAAAATACGATATAGATCCGAGTGCTGATGGATTAAAATATGATGTAGAAAAAACTCAGCTAGTAAGAATAGAAAAATAATACAGTAGGACTGTCTATTACTAGGCAGTCCTTTTTTATGTTCTAAGATTTTGAAAATCAACGCTTTTAGTAATTACTTAGAGATAGTTTATAACAAAATATAAAAAAATTTTTTATTGTCTAGTTGATATTGTGAAAAAGTAATAATATGATTCTTATATTGATTAAATTAAAAAAAAGATTATATTAAAATGTTCTTGCTATGTATTAGAGAGAAGGTTCAGCATGAAGAAGTATAAAGGTGAATTATTAATGATTATTACCGCTGTTATGTG
>JBEMAY010000063.1:0-18179 GCA_040274765.1 Psychrobacillus sp. | reverse complement strand
TAATTTCAAGTGTGTGACTTCCTTCCACTTGTTTAGGAATCACATCTTCTCCAACTTTTTTGCGACTATATCTTGTTAGAGCAATTACATAAATTATCACTACTACTATAATAACTAATGCCATAATAGCTGATGCTAGTAGTAATAGATTAAATTGATCTCTTCCGACTTCTCCCGCAGGTGATAGCGTTGATAAATATTCTTCGCCACAACCCGACAGAAAAATCGTAAGAGCTGCTAACAGTGAAAAAAGTCGCCATTTTTTAAGCCCTTTCATCATAGCTAAATCAAACCCCTCTTTCATTATTGTTTTCAAGTACATTTGGACTGTGGTTCTTTTATATGAATTCTTGTTGACTAAGAAAGAATCCCCAAAATTAAACAAACATAGAGAAGATAATCATGGATACAAATAGAATTGTCATATAGTTCAATGAATAAACGAACATTTTAGTCGCCCATTTAATATCGTCTTCTACTTTAAATCCTTTAACAGCTAAAACTAGCCATCCTATGTTTAACAATGTTGCAAGTCCAATAAAAGCTGTTCCTAGCTCCATTAAAAGAAACGGAAGTGGGAATAATAAAATCACCCAGATTAGCATAGAAACCTTTGTACGCTTGAAACCTTTGACTACAGGTAGCATTGGAATATTGGCTGCCCGGTATTCTTCCGTCCGCTTCATAGCCAAAGCGTAAAAATGTGGTGGCTGCCAAGCAAACATTATCAAGAACAAGCCTAATGCACCCAGACTTAAACCTGGCTCTACCGCCGCCCAACCGATTAACGGTGGGATTGCACCGGAAATGCTTCCTACAATCGTGTTACTAACATGCCTTCTTTTCGACCACATGGAGTATAAAACTACATAACTGATTATACCAGCTAGTCCCCATATACCTGCAGAAGTAGATGCTAGAAATAAGAAAGCCTCGCCTACAACTAAAAATGTGAAAGAAGTAATCAGCACGGTTGTCGGGTTAAATCTACCTGTAACCGTTGGTCTACCTTTCTTACTCTTCATCACTGGGTCAATATCACGATCGATAAAATTGTTCATTGCAGCTGAACCTGCAATGATTAATGCGGATCCAAACAGCGTAAAAAACAATAAATCTAGCTCGTGAAGAAAGTTTGTATTCGTAAACTGGAAAGCTAACCATAAACCTGTAAAAGTAGTAACTAAATTAGAATTGACAATTCCAATTTTAATCAATGAAAGGAAGTCTTTCAAAAAAGAAGAAGTTACCGGATCTCTATCGGTTTCGGTAGTAGCGGTTATAGTATGACCATTCGACATGCTGCACCCTCCTTTCAAAGTTGTAAGCATATTCCGCTACCTTATACTATAGCGAAAACTATAACATATTTCTACACTGAAAAGAATTTTCGCATAATAGTACTAGGAATTTATGTTTCTAAACTGAACATATCAATAGTAAATCATTTCCCCCCCTCATGTGTGAATACTAATTAACGATTTTATGAACAATTTGTGAATAGAGTTTGTCTTATTTAAGTGTTTCGTTGTTTTACATTGTATTTTTGCTCAGGTTTCGATATTATCTAGTAGCAGATACCGCTTTTAAAAAGCGAGCAATATATACATAAAGTAGGTGACGTATTGCATATAAACAAATATTTAAAATGGCTAGCTGTAGCTTCAACCATTGGTATGCTTCTAATTTTATTAGGTGGAGCACTGGTTACCAAAACGGACAGCGGCATGGGTTGTGGTAGACATTGGCCTGGTTGTAATGGACAGCTTATACCAGATGTTATTACTGCAGAAGTTTTAATTGAGTTTTCACATCGCCTAGTAACAGGGGCTGTTGGAATATTAATTGTAGCATTATCCATTTGGGCTTGGCGCGCATTGGGTCATGTCCGTGAGACTAAGTTCTTATCCTTTATGGCATTCTTCTTCCTGGTGTTGCAAGCATTAATCGGAGCCGCTCAAGTGAAATGGGGCCAAGGCGACTTTATCCTTGCATTACATTTTGGAATTTCTCTTATCTCGTTTGCAGCAGTATTACTTTTAACTCTTCTGATCTTCGAAGTAGACAGAAAATTTGATACTGATAAGATTAAAATCGGTAAAACGTTAAGGTTTCATACAATAGGAGTAGCCTTATATTCCTACATTGTTATATATACAGGTGCATTGGTTCGTCATACCGAGTCTAGTTTAATCTGTAACGACTGGCCTCTATGCGACAATGATAGCTTTGCCTTACCGACTAATATGTATGAATGGGTCCAAATGGGACACAGAGCAGCTGCAGGGCTAATATTCATCTGGATCTTGATCATAGCTATTCATGTCATTAAACATTATAAGGATCAACGGGCAATCTACTGGGGTTGGATTATTTCCCTTATACTTGTATCCTGCCAAGTAGTTACCGGTATGATTGTAGTATTAACTAAATTAAATCTTTATATCGCATTACTTCATTCTTTATTTATTTCTCTTTTATTCGGTCTGTTATGTTACCTCATTTTATTGTTATCAAGGAGCAAAGCAAACAGCTAGAAATGCAGAGATTATCTTAGTTAACTTTCCCTATATTTTGCAATTAAAACCATCGTTCTCGTTTTTATTAGAGGAAGGTTAATTGGCTGGGAATCATGTTTACTTTTAATATCAGCGTAAGCAGACTAGTAACCTTCTAGCATGCTTACGTTTTTTTTGGGAGGTCAAAGACGTTCTTGCCGTCAGCCTTCAACATATTGACTTGCGAAAAAAAACTGTAGGCAAACACCAAAATTCATAGTGTTTGTCTACAGTCTAAGTTATCAGAAGTTTGACTTTTGATAAATCTCATCTATCTTTATTATTTTTCCATTTCTATCAATAGATCACCAGTTGCGATTGCTTCCCCTGCTCCTACATGAATTGCTTTTACTATTCCATCAAATGGTGCTTGAACAGTCGTCTCCATTTTCATTGCTTCTGTAATAATTAAATGCTGACCACGGTTTACTTTATCACCAGTAGAAACAACAACTTTCAATACAGTCCCTGGCATCGTGGCACCTATATGACTTTCATTTGCCGGTTCAGCTTTTAGCTTAGAAAAACTACTTACTTCCATGTTCATATCCTGAATCGTGATTTCCCGTGGCTGGCCATTAAGCTCAAAATAGATAATTCTATTTCCTTCTTTGTCTGGCTTACTAATCGAAACCAATTTAATGATCAAGGTTTTACCAACTTCTATTTCTACCTCAATCTCTTCACCTAGTCTCATACCATACAAGAAAGTAGGCGTGTCTAGAACCGAAACGTCACCAAAGTTTTTCTCCGTAGCACAGTACTCATCAAATACTTTTGGATATAAAGTATACGCTAGTATTTCTTGACTATTTACCGGACGCTCTAATTTGTTGAATAGAAGCTCTTTAACGGCATTAAAGTCCACTGGCTCTAATAGTTCACCTGGTCTTACTGTAATTGGCTGACGGTCCTTTAAAACAACTTTTTGAAGCTCTTCAGGGAAACCACCGTGCGGTTGTCCTATATAGCCTTCAAAAAATTCGATAACAGAGTCCGGGAAGTCAATCTTCTTTCCTCTAGTTACAACAGATAGCTCATCTAAATTATTTTGAACCATAAATAAAGCCATATCTCCAACAATTTTAGAAGAAGGAGTAACCTTTACAATGTCTCCGAATAGAAGATTCACTCGTGAATACATTGATTTTACTTCTTCCCATCTATCGCCTAGGCCTACAGCCTTTGCTTGCTGCTGAAGATTACTGTACTGGCCTCCAGGCATCTCATGTACATATATTTCAGAATGTGGGCTGATCATGCCGCTTTCAAAATCTTGATAATATTTGCGAACATCTTCCCAGTAATTAGAAAGTTTTTCAAAAGCATGTACATCACCGATGACGTTGCGACCAGACCCCTGCATGGCATAGCTTAAGCTACTAGCACTAGGTTGGGATGTTAATCCGGCCATTGTTCCAAGTGCGGTATCTACGATATCTACTCCAGCATCAATTGCTTTGGCATACGTATAAATACCATTTCCACTTGTATCATGTGTATGTAGATGAATAGGAATATCTACGCTTTCTTTTAATTCTGACACTAAACGATAGGCTGCTTCCGGTTTTAATAAACCTGCCATATCCTTTATCGCTAAAATATGAGCCCCTAAAGCCTCTAACTCTTTTGCCATGTCTTTATAGTACTGAACCGTATATTTATCTCTTGAGTCATTTAAAATGTCTCCAGTGTAACAAATGGCTGCTTCAGCAATCTTACCAGACTGACGTGTTGCATCAATAGCTACTTCCATTCCTTTTATCCAGTTAAGACTATCAAAAATTCGGAATACATCTACTCCTGCTTCAGCAGATTTTGCTATAAATTCACGAATCACATTATCAGGATAGTTTTTATACCCTACCGCGTTTGCACCACGGAAAAGCATTTGAAATAAAGTATTGGGAATCATCTCACGCATTTTAATCAAGCGGTCCCAAGGATTTTCTTTCAAAAAGCGATAAGCGACGTCAAAGGTTGCCCCTCCCCACATCTCGTAGGAGAAAAGATTATGCATACCGTGCGCAGATTCTTTTGCAATGTTGTACATATCAAAAGATCGCAAGCGAGTTGCAAGTAAAGACTGGTGGGCATCTCGGAATGTCGTGTCTGTCAATAGAACGTCCTTTTGATCCTTCACCCATTGTATAAGTCCTTCTACACCTTGCTGCTCTAAAATATCCTTTGTTCCGGCAGGAGGATTAGAAGATAAATCAAAATTTGGCTTTCTAACAGAACCAAACTCCGGTTTTATCTTTTTCTCTATACCTGGAAAACCGTTAATCGTTACATTACCAATATAATTTAAAAGCTTGGTTCCTCTATCCTTCCTTTTTGGAAACAGGAATAATTCAGGTGTAGTATCTATGAAACTTGTATTGAATTTCCCAGATAGAAAAGAAGGGTGTTTAACAACATTCTCTAAGAATGGAATATTTGTTTTAATACCACGAATTCTAAATTCTTGTAAATTCCGATCCATTTTAGCTGCCGCTTCCTTAAATGACATTCCCCATGTGGAAACTTTGACTAACAATGAATCATAGTAAGGTGAAATAATTGCCCCTTGGAAGCCATTACCTGCATCTAGGCGGACACCAAACCCTCCTCCTGATCGATAAACTGCTAATTTACCTGTATCTGGCATGAAGTTATTTAGTGGATCCTCAGTAGTGACACGCGATTGAATTGCAAAACCAAATAACGGAATGTTTGCTTGATCAGGTATTCCCATTTCAGGAGCACTTAAAGGAATCCCATCCGCTATTTTTATTTGAGCGTGAACAATATCTATCCCAGTTATCATTTCTGTAATCGTATGCTCTACTTGGATACGTGGGTTTACTTCGATAAAATAAAATTCATCTTCTGTCACTAAAAACTCTACAGTCCCAGCGTTTATATATCCTACATTATTCATCAATTTTACGGCTGCATTACATATTTCGTCTCTTAGCTCTGGGCTTAGTGAATTGGATGGAGCAATCTCTACTACCTTTTGATGTCTACGTTGTATAGAACAATCTCGCTCGTAAAGATGAATCAGGTTACCTTCTTTATCTCCTAAAATTTGTACCTCAATATGCTTTGGCTCATAAATACATTTTTCTACGTAAACCTCATCAGAGCCAAAAGCTGCCTTAGCTTCCGATTTTGCTCTATCGTAAGCGCTCTCAAGATCTTCTTCAGTTTGTACTACTCTCATTCCACGACCACCACCGCCAAGAGCAGCTTTGATCATTAAAGGATAGCCATGCTTCTTTCCGAAGTCTCTTATAGCATCCAAACTTTCTAGCGGTCCATCACTTCCTGGTATAACCGGAATCCCTGCCTTTACCGCTTGCTCACGCGCCTTTACCTTATCTCCAAACATATCTAAATGTTTGGATGTTGGACCGATAAAAATAATTCCTTCTTCTTCACATCTTTTCGCAAATTCCACGTTTTCCGATAAGAAACCGTAACCTGGATGTATAGCATCGGCCTTACTTTCTTTTGCAATGCGAATAATATCTTCAATGTCTAGATAAGCGTCGATAGGCTTTTTTCCTTTACCTACCAAATACGACTCATCGGATTTAAAGCGGTGGAAAGAACCGCTATCTTCCTTTGAATAAATAGCTACGGTACGCAAATTTAACTCCGTACAAGCACGAAAAATACGAATGGCTATCTCGCCTCTATTTGCTACTACTATTTTTTTAATATTATTCATCCATTGCACCCCTTATGATTTAGTTTTTTCCAGTTTAACAAACATTGACACATTCATCAGTATACCAATGGCAGCTGATAAAATAATGATGGAGGTCCCCCCGTAGCTTATAAATGGTAGTGGTACACCAGTAAGCGGGATTATTCCAAGCATGCCGCCAAGATTGACAAATGTTTGAAACCCTATGATGCTTGCGATTCCTGCAGCTATCATTCTAGCTTGAGGATCTCTAGTTTTTATACTAATCATTATTGCCTTAAATACAAGGAAGAACAAACCGCATAATACAATCAGAACACCAATTAGGCCTAACTCCTCAGCAATAATTGCCATGATAAAGTCTGTATGTGGCTCTGGTAAATATCCATATTTTTGGTTAGAGTTCCCCAAGCCCAATCCCGTTAGTCCACCTGACCCAATAGCGATATAACCATTTACTATTTGATAGCCAAAGCCCTGTTCATAATCAAATGGATTGAAAAATGCTTCAAGTCTTCCTAATCTGCGTTCTGTTAGAAGAGAATCTTTTAAGAAATATATAAAAGTTAAGGCAATAACTATTAGTATACCGATTAAACCTATCAATTTGGAATATGACTTAAATTTAATCCCACTTGCAGCAATAACAGAGATGGCTACAAAGCTTATAATCATTGTATTACCAACATCTGTTTCCAGCATAATGAGAACAAATACGAAAAATAAAACTATCAAAGGTGGTCCCACAGATTCGTTCAGCTTATCGAGGGTGCCATTTTGATATTTTTTTGTAAAAATACTCGCAAAATATAATACTATTACAATTTTAGCAATTTCTGATGGCTGCACATTACCAAAACCTAAATCTAGCCAACTTTGTGACCCACTTTCTCCCCCAACACCAATGATGTGAACGAGAATGAGTAAGACAAACATTAGCCCTAGCATTAATTGCATCATAAAACGACTCTTATAATGCTTGTACGGAAACAAGGCAGCTAAAAAAAACACAGGCAATGATAATAATAAATTGATTTTTTGCTTGTTGAAGAAATAATCGGGTGTCCAACCATATCTTTCAACGGACCAAACCATGCTAGCGCTATAAATCATCACCAGCCCGAATAAACAAAGAGCGATATAAACGAAAAAAACAGGATAGTCAAAGTTTTTAATAAAACGTTTTATATAAGCATTCATATGTAAGACCTCAATTTCTTTATAGAAAAAAACTCAAACAGTCTACTTGTTTGAGTTTTAACATTATTTTTCTGTGTGGATCTCATGCAAAACAGACAGTTCTTTTTCTAGTGAAGCTATAATTTCTTTTCCTTCACTTTTTTCTAAAAGTCCAAGTTTTACTGCGAAATCTATTTCACGAGATAATCCAAACATTTGCGTGTCTAAAACCTCTTCATAAAGAGGGCATTGAGGCATTGTTAAGTTATCCATTTGTACTTTAATCAATTGGGCAATTTTCTCAGCATCTTTTTTTAAGAGCTCTAAAGCCTTATCTTGATAGGAAAGTTCTATATTAGTATCCATGAGGACGCCCCCATTATTATTATTTCTTGTTCTTTACCTCCCTAAAGTGTATCTTTTGATTGGAAAAATTGCAAGTGTTCTCTCGCTCAGGTTTAACAGAAAAGGAAATATTCTTTTTAAAATTCACCTTTTATCTGTATACTAATATAGATTAGACAGTTAAGAGGAGGCAATTTGCATGGAATTTATAATACCAATTACAGGAGCAGTTAAATTTAATATAACGCTGGATCCCACTGTGTGGATTTTTGACGATCGTAGAATTGATCTAGATGAGTTTTTTGAAGGAAAATATGAGTATAAAGATTTAGACGAGGAATACACAAAGGTAACTTCCGCTCATTGGTCTCGTGAGATTATAGAGGGATCTACAAATCCCCCTACATTAAAATCAGAAAAGAAGTATGAAAAGACTAAAATGCTTTCTAACACTTATGGCATTGAGCTAAAACCATTTATCCAAAATGCTGAACCATTAAAAGAGGCAAAGCACCTAATAATTGAAACAAGCGAAGGAAATCATACTATCTCCTTAGATGAAATGGATGATATTCTAGTTAAATTTAGTCACAAGGGCAAGCCACTTCGTGAAGATGGTCCCGTCCATATTATAAAAAAAGATGGAACTAACCTGAATGATCCGATTAGATACGTAACTGCATTTCGATTAGAGTAGGAGTGTTGTATATGAAAGTGCAATGTGTGATATGCGATCGAATTGATGAAATTTCTTCTGATTTACCACTAGCAAAAAAACTAAGAAATCGACCTATTCATACTTATATGTGCGAAGAATGTCATGATCGAATCGAGTATAAAACGAAGGAACGCCTAGCTACTGGTAAGTATATCTCCTACAAAAGTTCTCGATTAATTGAAAATGAGTTTTAATTAATCAAGACTAGGACCATACTTATCTTCCAAATCAAAAAGACCTAAAATTTTTACTTACAGAAAATTTCTAGGTCTTTTTTTCTGCTTTTACTTATAAGAGAATAAAAACGAAGCTAGTACATAATTAGTTTCATTTTACGCAAAAAGAGAATTGCTTTGTGGAATTCTCTTTTTGCTTTTTATTTTGAAAGTGGCTATGTTAAAGGTAAAGGTTGATTTTAAATACACATAAAAATGAGCTAGGATATTTCCTCCTGGCTCATTTTACTTTGATACTGAGTTTTTACTAAAGCACTCGTTAGCTTAATAAATATTTCCTCATTTCACTTACAAACCACTTTATCATTTTATTATCTTTAAATTATCTAGGGGTAAAAATACTATTTTTGCGGTACCTAATATTTTTTCCTCTGAAACAAATCCAACACGAGGGTCCCTGCTATCTGTGCTATCACGGCGATTATCTCCTAGTACAAAAAAAGTACCATCTGGTACAGTTGTTTCACCTAATTTTTCCTCTAATGTAAAGTCTCCAGTAAGTGTATCATTGTCTAACAAAGCTTTTTTATATTCCTCTAAGTAGGGTTCTTCGTACCTCTCACCGTTAATAAAAAGTTCATCGTTTTCATAAGCAATGCGGTCACCAGGAATACCAATAATACGTTTGATGTAGTTAGTATCTTCTTTGGCTTCAAATACAATCACATCAAATCTTTGATAATCAATCAATTCTGGTCCGATTTTGTTCACTACTACTTTGTCACCATTTTCAAACGTTGGCATCATAGAGGCACCGTCAACCACAATAGGTTCAAATAGGAAAAATCGAATACCAAATGCAAATAAAAGTGCAATTCCTATTGTCTTTATCCATTCAAATAATTCATTTTTTTCTTTTGTTTTTCTCAACGTCATAACCCCTTTCTCTTTATAAACACTTACATTTAATAATACCTACTACTTAAACTAAACTACCTCATTAGTTTAAGTATAACATTTCACAAACTAAATCGCTTCACGAAAAAACAACCCTAGCCTTTAACAGAGCCTTGAAAATATATAATGAGATGCCATCCTCGTACTGCATATTTTCTAAAATTTGTGACCATGGATGCGAGCCCAAGAGCTTCGTCTAACTTCGTCTTTCCTAGAACGCCTAACTGGGGTAGCCATTGTTCTCCGTTACTGTGAACGCTTTCCTGTGGCCTATAGTCTCTTTCTAGTAGTCGCAACCTTCACTCCGAACAACTAATATTACTTCTATAAGCAGATAATCTCTACATGGTTTCGGAAGAAGATATAAAAAGAAAGCAGACCGAATTTTACTCATCGTAAAATTTGATCTGCTTTTAATTTTGAGGTGGATTATGTCTCAGCCTCGTTTATAGATTTAAAGTAGTCTACCTAAGTAGTCGAACCTCTTTTTTCTAGTTTTAATCGTATTTTATATATAATTAATATCAATGCAGCAACTAACAATGCTTCCACTACCGGAAGGAAAAATGCTAAGAAAGTCAGCATTAAGCAACCTAGCAAAAGGAAAATATAGATAACTACATTTTGCTTAAACACTAACTTCTTTGCAAATCCAAGCTTGTACACTAGCACTGACAATAAAAATATGACGATGAATAAAACATAGCCTGATACAGTAAAGTTTGGCATTATTTCATAAATAAACCTAGCGATAGAAG
Organism: Psychrobacillus sp.; assembly: GCA_040274765.1. Lineage (GTDB taxonomy): Bacteria > Bacillota > Bacilli > Bacillales_A > Planococcaceae > Psychrobacillus. Next base: position 7,791 of record JBEMAY010000063.1, on the reverse strand, counting down.
ACATTCTACCCATTACTAGATCTTGTTCCTCCAAGGCTTGTCACCCTTTCAGTTCCTATTCCTGATCTGCACTTTTCTTTTTCTTCGTTACACGTTCACGTTCGCTTTTCTCAAGAATTTTTTTACGTAAGCGAATAGATTCTGGTGTTACTTCTAGGTACTCATCATCACCTAGGAATTCTAATGCTTCTTCTAGAGTTAAGATACGTGGGCGTTTAATAACGTTTGTTTGGTCTTTATTTGCTGAACGGATATTTGTTTTTTGTTTCATTTTAGTGATATTTACAGTGATGTCAGCATCACGAGTATTTTCACCAACAATCATACCTTCATAAATTTCAGTACCTGGCTCTACGAATAGAGTTCCACGGTCTTCAATTTGCATCATACCATAAGTTGTAGCTTTCCCTGTTTCCATAGAAACAAGTACACCTTGGTGGCGTCCACCTACACGACCTGCCACTACTGGTTGGTAGCTATCGAATGTATGGTTAATGATTCCGAATCCTTTAGTCAAGGACATGAACTCAGTTGAATATCCGATTAATCCACGAGCTGGAACCATGAAGATCAAACGTACTTGACCGTTCCCATTATTAATCATATCTACCATTTCGCCTTTACGTGCACCCATAGACTCTATAATAGAACCTACACTGTCTTCTGGTACGTCAATTTGTACACGTTCAACTGGTTCACATTTTTTGCCATCGATTTCACGAATAATAACTTCTGGTTTCGATACTTGAATCTCATAACCTTCACGACGCATGTTCTCTATTAATATAGATAAGTGAAGCTCTCCACGACCAGAAACAACCCAAGCATCAGGTGAATCTGTATCTTCTACACGTAAAGATACGTCTGTTTGTAATTGTGAACGAAGACGTTCTTCAATTTTACGTGATGTAACCCATTTACCTTCACGACCAGCAAACGGTGAGTTATTTGTTAAGAATGTCATTTGTAATGTTGGCTCATCGATACGTAATGGAGTTAAAGCGTCTGGATGATCTGTAGGACAAACTGTTTCACCTACGTTAATCTCTTCCATACCTGAAACTGCAATTAAATCTCCAGCTTTTGCTGATTGAATTTCTTCACGTTTTAAACCGAAGAAACCAAACAATTTCGTTACACGGTAATTTTTAACTTTGCCATCTAATTTCATTAAAGAAACTTGTTGACCAACTTCAATAGTACCGCGGAATACGCGACCAATACCGATACGTCCTACGTAGTCATTATAGTCTAGTAATGCAACTTGGAATTGTAATGGGTCATCAGAATTATCCACAGGTGCTGGGATAGATTCGATAACTTTTTCAAATAGACACTTCATGTCCTTTTCTTGGTTAGCAGGATCAGCGTCTAATGAAGCAGTTCCGTTAACACCAGAAGCATATACAACTGGGAAGTCTAATTGATCGTCGTCTGCACCTAACTCAATGAAAAGTTCTAATACTTCATCTACTACTTCTAGTGGACGAGCAGAATCTTTATCAACTTTATTAACTACAACGATTGGAGTTAGTTTTTGTTCTAATGCTTTCTTTAATACAAAACGCGTTTGAGGCATACAACCTTCATATGCATCTACTACTAGTAAAACACCATCTACCATTTTTAAAATACGCTCTACTTCTCCACCAAAATCGGCATGTCCAGGTGTATCCAAAATGTTGATGCGTGTGCCTTCATAATTTACAGCTGTGTTTTTTGCTAATATAGTAATTCCACGCTCGCGTTCGATATCGTTTGAATCCATTGCTCTTTCGTCAACGTGTTCATTTGAACGGAACGTTCCTGATTGTTTTAATAATTGATCGACTAATGTCGTTTTTCCATGGTCAACGTGTGCTATAATAGCTATGTTTCTTAAATCTTGACGTAATTTTGTCATATTTCCACTCCATATTCTTTTTTCATGTCCATAACTGTGCTATTATAACACAAGTAGAACTAAAGTTATAATATTTTTAATTATTTTCTTGGGGGTAATTGTTTTGAGTAACATTAAATGGATTTTTGTCTTATTTTCTTTAGGCGCAATGTTGTCTATGGGATTAATAGGAGTTGCTATAGCTTTACGTAATGTTCCATTAGCATTATTGTTTTTGGCATTGCTATTTGTTGTAATGGGATATGGCTTTAAAACAAAAAAGAAAATGCGTGAACAAGGATTATTAGAATAGAAAATCTAAATTAGCCCATCGTTTGGTAGTTTTTAGATTTTCCTCTACTTTATTGGAGGCTGGTCGCGACTAACGTCACATACCAGCCTCTTTTTTATATTCTTAAATTTTGTTTTTCGACAATACCTTTATATGAAACTAACTCATTTATTTTAAAATAATATATTTTGATAGTAATTGTTCATGAAGATTAGGTTTAGAAACTATAAATGAATTTTGTTTTAAAAGATTTATAGGCTCGTTAGACAAGTTAGTAACAACGGCTCCCACTTCGTTTGCCACAACCATTCCTCCGGCAATATCCCAAGGAGAAAGTCGCATAGACAGATATGCATCTAACCTTCCAGTGACCACATAAGCAATCTCAAGAGCAGCAGACCCAAAGGATCTAGTCCCTCTAGCGGTTTGTACCAGCTCCGCCATTTGATTGTGTTGCACCATTCCATTTGGCACTACCCAGCTAGCATTCACCCCTATGATAGATTTCTCTACAGAAGTACTCTCAAGTTTAGGAAGTTTTACATCGTTTAAATATGCTCCCTGTCCCAATGCAGCGCTTATTAAAACATCGTCCATCACATTATAAATATAACCAAGAATCCCTTCTCCATCCTTGTAAATCCCTAAGGAAATAGCAAAGTTTTTCTTGAAGTGAATAAAGTTTGTAGTACCATCAATTGGATCCAACATCCAAACATAACCATCCAGATGGTCTATCTTATCTCCAAATCCTTCTTCTCCAAATATTCTATGAGACGGAAAATCCTTCTTAATATGACGAATAAAAAACTTTTCCGTTTCTTTATCAATGTTAGTAACTAAGTCATTCGCTTCTGACTTCGATTCAATAATTAACTCCTCTGAAAATGAGCCTCTTATTTGAATCGCAGCTTGTTTAATCAATGATTTTGCATACTTATCGAGCATATGTAAATCCATGTTACCACCCCTTCTATGTTCCTGTTAACTCGTGATCGTACACGCTTGGTATGTACTTAACCTTAGTATAAAGAAAAAAACACCGGCTGTCTTACAAGATTAGCTGGTGTTTTTCATGGTGCTATTAGTGACGACCACTTAAGTAAACGCATTTAGTTCATCCAGTGACTTATGAAGCTCAGTTAATCGCATTTTTGCTTCATTTATTTCTTCCTGGTCTCCATCTTGCATTGCATCGTATAGAGTAGCTAATTGATAATCCATTTCTAATTTCAATGTCTGAATTTTTTCCTTTTCCATATCATATTTACGAATTATATGCACAACCTGTTTCATAGTTAACACCTCTCCATAATCATTTTATCTTAATATTCAGAACTTTATTCATACATTATGCTACAAATCGATTTGTGTTAATAAATACTGCTTACAAGATTTTTACCCAAAAAACCGCTAAAATAAACATAGAAATTGAAAGGAGTTAATATATGAGTAAAACTTTTTGGCAAGAAAAAGATTTTGAAGTGTTTCAAATAGAGGGATTAGAGAATAGAATGACTGCTCTTATAGAGAACGTACGTCCTAAGTTTGAAGAACTTGGCAAGCAATATAGTCTTTACTTTTCCAGTGCTTTAGGAGATGAGTTTTTTAGCCATGTAGCTAAGCACGCTCGACGTTCAGTAAATCCTCCAAAGGATAGCTGGGTTGCTTTTGCTCCCTACAAAAGAGGTTATAAGGCTTTACCTCATTTTCAAATTGGCTTATGGGGTACGCATTTATTTATCATCGTAGCAGTTATTTATGAAGCACCAGATAAAGTTGCAATTGCAGAGCGTTTGTTGCAAAAAAAGAAATTATTTAAAAAGCTACCTAATGATTTTATCGTTTCTGGGGACCATATGAAGCCAGACGCCTCTTCCTTAGAAGACGTTGCTCCGCAGGGTGTAGAAGAGCTTCTAACGCGCCTTAGAGACGTGAAAAAGGGTGAATTTTTAGTCGGGCGTCATATTCTTAAGGAAGAAGCTGTTCAATTAACAGATAAAGAATTATTCGACTTAATCGAAGATACCTTTGAAAAACTTCTTCCCATTTACAAAACTATGACCAACATAAAATAAAGACAAGCTCTCCCTCCTTTTAGGAGGGATTACTTTATCCCTTAATAATTGCTTCGTTCGTTTGTTCTTTCATTTTTTTTATAATGGGGAAACTCGCATATCCACTTTGTTTTTCAAACTCACGGAAATAAGTTTTTTCTTCGGCAATCGACGGAACTATTTCCTTAAAGCGTCGATATTTAATCATTAATTCTTCTCGTTTTATGCCTTTTTCATAAGCATTTTCAATCGCTTCAAAAAACTGTACTACGTCCACTATCTCTTTTGTAGACCAATCTAACGAAAAAGGGTATGTGTATTCCATTTTCTTCTCTCCTAAATATTCCATTTTTTTCTTATTTCTATTGCCTCTGCTGCCATCCGGTCGATTAACTCTTTCGTTGTCGGAATATCACGAATCATCCCGATTACTTGTCCAGCCCATCCAAATCCCTTGTCTTCGAACCCGTTATAAATAAATTGCTTATTTGCTTCCCCACTAATATGATGCTTCAAATGCTCATATGTAGGATTTTCTTTTTCCATAGCCAAAATAGCTTCTGTCCAGCTATTACGTATTGCCCGCGCTGGAGATCCCAGTTCTTTTTTTATAATAACTGTATCTGTTTCCTCTTTAGATAATATGGCGTTTTTATATGCTTCTGATGCATGTACGCATTCCTTTGTTGCGATAAAACGAGTTCCCATTTCTATCCCTTCTGCACCAAGGGCATGAGCAGCCATCCAGCCTCGTCCATCACCTATGCCTCCTGAAGCTATAACTGGTATTGACACTGCATCCACTACTTGTGGAATTAGTACCATTGTGCCAATGTCATCTCTCCCTAAGTGACCACCGCCCTCTTGTCCAACAACCATTACAGCGTCTGCTCCTAGTTGCTCTGCCTTTAGAGCTTGGCGCTTTGAAGCAACTAATACCAATTTTTTTATTTCCGTCTTAGACAGCGCATTTAAAATAGGTGCCGGATTGCCTCCAGTCATTGAAATTACCGGGACGTTTTCTTCAATAGCGACTTGAAGCATATGCTCATAAGGTCTGCCAGTTTGTCCAATAGCAAAGTTAACACCAAACGGCTTATTCGTCTGTTCTCTCACTTTAGTAATCTCTCGGTGAAGCTCCTCCGGTGTAGAGAGACTCATAGCAGTTATCTGCCCTAAACCACCTGCTTCTGAAACCGCAATACAAAGCTCTGAATAAGCAAGATATGCTAGTCCCCCCTGAACAATAGGATATTCTGTTCCCAAAAGATCTGTAACTCTCGTTTGAAATGACAAACCAATCCCTCCCCTTTATATATTAGTGTAAAGAATATTTAAATAGTATTCAATTGATCTATTTTTATAGAGTAAAGAGATAGAATTATAATTAAACCGTTTTAGATCGTCCAAGTAGGTTATGTATATATTAAAGACTCTTCCGTCTCATGATAATAGGATCTAATGTAGAAACATAATGAGCAGTTCATTTTTACACATTAAAAAATGAACAATTAAATTATTTACAATAATTTTTATAGTAATAAATTTCCTTAAATGCTATAATTCTTTTGTTTTTAAAATAGCATCAACGTCTCTATTGATTATTACTAGAATCGTTTACATGCACAAAAATTTAATTAGAGGTGGTATAAGCGTTGTCACAATTAGAAACTCCTATCTTCGATGCATTATTGAAGCATCGAAATCGTCATCCGATTCAATTCCACATTCCTGGCCATAAGAAAGGAAAAGGGATGGACCCTGCATTTCGAGAGTTTGTTGGAGATAATGTACTTTCCATTGATTTGATCAATATAGCTCCGTTAGATGATTTACATTCTCCTAAAGGGGCAATCAAAAAAGCTCAACATTTGGCTGCAGAGGCTTTTGGAGCAGATGAAACCTTTTTCTCTGTCCAAGGTACGAGCGGTGCTATTATGACAATGATCCTTACTATTTGTGGACCTGGAGATAAGATCCTCGTTCCACGAAATGTTCATAAATCTATTATGTCTGCCATTGTATTTGCAGGTGCTATCCCTGTATTTATACATCCTGAGGTAGATAAAGAACTTGGAGTTTCCCATGGTATTTCTGTGGAATCCGTAGAAAAAGCAATCGAAACACATCCAGATGCAAAGGGATTACTTGTTATTAACCCAACTTATTTTGGTCTAGCTGCTGATTTAAAAAAAATCGTAGATATATCTCATGAACATGGTATTCCGGTAGTAGTGGACGAAGCCCATGGCGTACATATCCACTTTCATAACGACCTCCCTATTTCTGCAATGGCTGCTGGCGCTGATATGGCTGCGACGTCCGTTCATAAGCTAGGAGGCTCTATGACCCAAAGCTCCGTTCTAAATGTAAGAGAAGGATTAGTTTCAGCTAAAAGGGTACAAGCGATCCTTTCTATGCTCACTACGACTTCTACATCCTATCCTCTTTTAGCCTCATTAGATACAGCTAGAAGACAGTTAGCGATACATGGAGAGGATTTAATCGGGGAAGCAATTGAGATTGCGGAGGAAACTCGGAAACGTATAAATGAAATTGAGCATATCCATTGTGTGGGAAGAGAAATACTCCAAACCTCCGCTACTTACGATATGGATCCGACTAAGCTTCTGATTAGCGTAAAAAATTTAGGAATCACTGGCTTTGAAGCGGAAATTTGGCTTAGAGAAAAAGCGAACATTGAAGTAGAGCTATCTGATCTTTATAATATTCTTTGCCTTATTACATTGGGAGATACAAAAAAAGAAGTAGATATGCTTGTTAATGCATTATCAAGAATGGTAGTTGCTTATGAATCTGCCGCTACGATCGTAGAATCATCGGTAACTTTACCTGATATTCCAGGTCTTGCTATGTCTCCACGGGATGCATTTTACGCAGAGACTGAATCTATTCCCTTGCTAGAGGCTAGTGGTCGCATTTCTGCTGAATTCGTGATGGTATACCCTCCTGGGATTCCTATTTTTATTCCCGGGGAAATAATTACCCAAGGAAACATTGACTATATTCTAATGAATTTAGAGGCTGGTTTACCAGTACAGGGACCCGAGGACGATACATTAGAAATGATTCACGTAATTAAGGAACACCAGGCTATTATCTAATTAGTCTATATTTTTAACGTTGAAAAACAGACTTTCGACTATTGTCAAAGGTCTGTTTTTTTATAAAAAAAGGCTATGTTAAAGGGTAGGGTTGATTTATGATACAAAGAAAATTTAAATCAGAGAGTAGAATTGATTTTTCGCCCCAGCCGGACGCTTTCCTCGGGGTGGGCGATAAGCCCTCACCCATCGCTTACGCGCGTGGTTGTGAGGTCTTATCTGTCTCACTCATCCCGTAGGAGCATTCCTGTATTAAACTTTAAAGGCTCTTGAAAAAAAAAGAACCCTCTTATATGATGCTAGAGTAACAACCAATGAATACTCAAAACATATATAGGAGGGCCCCTTATGAATAATAGTACGAATCATAAAATTAATCAAGTGAGTGAAAAGACGTTGGTCATTGTGGATGAGATCCGGGAGCTGCGGGACGCC
>JBEMAY010000062.1:0-18418 GCA_040274765.1 Psychrobacillus sp. | reverse complement strand
GTTTCTTCATCTAAACTCCCAGTCGGCTCATCAGCTAGTATAAGAGATGGTTCATTGACCAAGGCCCTTGCAATTGCTACTCGTTGCTTTTCTCCACCAGATAATCGATCCGGCTTTTGTTTTTTCTTGTCTAAGATTCCCATCTCATCAAGCATAGCAAGTACTCGAGATTTTTTTCCTTTAAACCTTTTTTTTCCATAAGTTAATGGAAGCAGTACATTTTGATAAACCGATAAATTAGGAATAAGCTGAAAATGCTGGAACACAAAACCAATCTCTTCGTTTCGTAGTCTTGCTCGACTGGCCTTTCCCATTTTATGTACAGACTTTCCAGCTAGTTGATAGCTACCTTTATCTAACAGATCCAGAGTTCCTAGCAAATTGAGCATTGTGCTCTTCCCGGACCCAGATTTCCCCATAATGGCAACGTATTCTCCTTGCTCTACTCGTAGATTCATCCCACGTAATATTTCCATCTGCTTCGTACCAGAACGATATTTTTTTCGCACGTCTCGGAGTTCGATCATTTCACATTCCTCTTTTCTTACATCCTGAAGTGGCCTCTTTCCCCTCCATCATACGACAAAACAAATTAAATGCCTCCAAAAAGTGGGTAAAATGCCTCTATTCTACCACTACCAAAAATAAGTTACATGAGATTCCGACTGTCTTACAAATAGTATAAATCTATCTTTCTAACCGTTTTCCCTCGTTTTCCCGTTCCATCCGACAAATAATCCAAAGACTAATAAAAATCGTACTTTTTCAATGGAACGAGTGTGTAATTACTATGCATAAAAGATTAAAAAATTGACCTATCCTTTAGTAGGTTCCTCCTAAAAAAATGATCATAAAATAAGAGATAGCTGACATACAATCTATTGAGAAGAAATATGCGAAACCTAATCCAAAGTTCTGCCGCCTTTCGACGAATTATATGATTTCAACTTGCTATATTGGTAAAAAAACAGAGGGAGATGTAGAACATGCAGTCCGATTTTAATCAGCTGTTAGACAACGTCATTGGTCCCCGTCTCATTTTTCACGTCATGGAATGCTATATTTGTGGATACGATGAAATTTACTATCAGCATCCGGATTCCCAGGAGCAGATTGGTCTTGCTTGTGAAGGATGTAATTATGTGAAAAACTTTAGTTTCCAGAAAGATAATTAAATAAATGTCTATGTTAAAGACTGGGGTGATTTACTACAAATAAATCTCTAATTTATAAAGTAGAATAACTTCCCTCTCCACCCGGACATTTCCGTGGGGTGAACGATAAGCCATCACCCATCGCTTAAGCGCATGGTTGTGATGGCTTATCTGTTTGGAGTCGCCGTCGGTCGCTTCCATCAATAGATGAAGAACGCTTATATTTCATCCCTAAACCTCTATTTATGAATTTCACTCACATAAAAAAGCAGGAAAAACCTCCATCCATTTCACCATGCTAAATAAAAAAGGACCATGTAAAAGGATTATCCTTTTATCATGGCCTTTTTAATCTATATAACTTCTAGCAGGAGCTAATTAAACGATAATGTAAATACTATATCCATAGGAGTTTCATTGCTTACTGTTAATGGAAGGGTAAACGACTTTCCTTTTAAATCGGACAGCACTTTTGCATCGACTGAAAACAATGCCTTTAGTTCATTCATTGCGGCCTCAGACAATGGGTCGTTGCCATTCACCTTTGATACCCCTAAGCTACTAATAAGGGTAGGATAAAATCCTTGACTTAAAAAGTCCAAAACACTGGCGTCTTCCTTAATCGTAATGGTTAAAGAATTTGATACCGAAGAGGATAGTTGGACGTTTTTTTGACTAGCATTAACTGCCTTTATTAAGCCATCCACCTTTGCATCCAGTAGCTGTTGCTCCTTGGATGTAACAGGAAGACCTTCCACAATGGCTTTTACTTTCGCTACTTCAACTAATAGAATAGGCGAATACTTACTCGTTTTCGGTAACCCTTCCATTAATTCATTCAATTCTGCATATACTTTTAAAGCTTCTGCTTGCTTCCCTGCAATATATAAGCTGTTTAAGTCTACTAATTTCATATAAATCGTTACCGGCATCATCAGTTCATCACGCTTTGCATCCGCTGGCTTTTTATACTTTTCTAATAGGAGATCTCGTGCTGCTTTACCAGAAAAGCGATATAAAATGGTGGATCTATTCTTTAATTGATAGGATAGCTTATGGTACCCAGCGGCTACTCCTGCAAAATCACTCTTTGATTCTGCCTCATTAATTTCCTTCAATAAAGGCTCCAAATACTTCGTGGCGTAATTATACGCGTCTATATATGAAACCAATCCTCTTGTTACTTTTTCTTGATATATTGTATCCATTTCTTTCAACGTATCTTCTCTCTCTATTGCAGATAAGTTGGATGAGATAACTAAGCTTCTTGTAACCTCATAATTCTTTTTCACATTGTTTAACGTCATATAGACGGATTCACTTGGAGTTAACTTCCCATCAAGCGCTGGGGATACATATGTGGCAGTTACCTTTTGTAACTCACTTTTTACCGAGGTAACCGATTGCTCCACAGATATTGTTTTTCCATACACGACTGGTGTAGCCGCTAAAATAGTACTAGTTATCAATGCTACCGCAGTTACCGATTTCCATCCTTTATTCCTCAAAAACTATTCCTCCTTAAGGGGTTGTCCCCCAGATTTTACTTGTAGTCCTCTTGCTAAGAAATCAATTTTGTATCACATTGTATTAAATATCCTCCTTACATATAATATAGTGGAAAAAAATCTCTTCAAAAGCACATACCCCTTCAGTCTAAAGTAAATGATTCTTTTTCAACATTGAGGAATGTTAATTATTTTTAATTTTTTGAATAAAACGTTCTAATTTAGTAGTATAATAGATTTATTAAGGAAACTAGTTAATTATTCTTACATTTTTAAAGTATAAGCAGTCCAGGGGGGAAAATAGGATGCAGATGGTTTGGTTGAGTTCAAAAACAACAGTACCTAGAGCTACAACGGAAGCATTAGAAAGAGGAAGATTATATGAGCTATTTCAGAAAAACCAATCTAAAAGGATTACCATTATCCAAGCACCAGCAGGCTACGGCAAAACAACTCTTTTAAGCCAATGGTTTAATCAAACAAATGCTTTGGTTACATGGATATCCCTAAATACCTCTGATAACGATCCAATCCGGTTTTGGAAATATGTCATTCACACGACATCCAATGTCACAGATAGTAATATGTATAACACGCTCTCCTCATTGTTTCAGTCACAGGATTCTTCCACGTTGGAATTTTTGATTGACTCTTTTTTAAACGAAATGAGTTTGATAGAAAATCCCATTAGTATTGTGTTGGATGACTATCATCTAATTGACAATAAAGTGATTCATCAAATGCTTACTCAATTAGTCGAATATCTACCTGACAACGTACACGTCTACGTAACTAGTCGTGAGAATCTACCTCTTCCAATCGCCAAGTGGCGAGTTAAATCTTGGCTCAATGAGATAAGCATGGACCACCTATGCTTTACATTTGAGGAAGTTCAACTATTTTACAAAAACAAAAACCTCGAAGAGAAACTACTACATCACGTATTTAACACCACAGAAGGCTGGCCAGCCGGCATCCAATTAACGAGTATTTCAATGAGAGCCACCTCCAATAATTCATTTACATTAGATAAGATGAACCCATTACAGCCCTTGATCACTGATTTTTTATTACAAGAAATACTGGACACGCTTCCGTCATCTATTCAAGACTTTCTTCTCAGAACCTCATATTTACACTCTTTAGAACCGGAAATCTGTAACAAGCTAACGAATCGTAGCGATAGCTTTGCAATGCTTGTAGAACTTGAAAACAAGGGAATCTTCACTAGTCGTCTAAATGATGCCCAACCGATGTTTCGGTACCATCATTTATTTGCAGAAGCTTTACAAATTGAACTTAAAATTCGGTATCCACAGGAAGTGGTTTCCTCTATTATCTTGGAAACTGCAAAGCTGCTCTACTCTAATGGTGATATCAATGCGGCAATTGACTTAGCCTTCCAAGAGCGTGCATTTTCACTAGCAGAATCTTGGATCACAGAGCATTTAGTAGAAATATTTCAGAACGGAGAAACCTCTACTTTTTTAGGCTGGATCCAAACTCTACGAAGAAACAATCACCCCGTTAATTATGAAATATTGGTCATGTACACTATTACCTTAATATCTGCCCTTCAGATAGAAGAGGCTGGTCTTATCATTTATGAGTTACAGCAAAGACAGCAGCTGGAGCAATGGATGGATAAAGAGGAGAATAAAGGGATAGCTGATATTTTTATAACCCTGCAAGTATATGCACTGATTAGCATGGGTACGGAGATTGAAAAAGCGTCAGCAATCATTCACAGCCAAGTAGAAAAAGGGTATGTCAGTTCACGTTGGGATGGAATCCCTATAAGATTCAACTTATTTGAACACAAAATTGTTCGAACAAGTATTGGCTCCAAAGGCCGATTTATGCCTTTAGAAAAAGCTATTCCATTTGCAAAGTTATTCCGTGAAACAGAATTTAAAGAAAAAAATATGACTCTCTTTAGCTACGGCATTTCCGCAGAAACTTTGTATGAAAGAAACTATGTGGATGCGGCCATCGGAGAATTAGAAATTGCACTAAAGCATGGGCATAATTTAAAGGATCCTGGATTATATATTCCGATGTATGTGTTAAAATCACAAATTTACATCTTAAATAAAAACCTTGTGGCTGCTCAAGCCTTACTCGATAACGTATTAGAATCAGTAAACGATAAGCATTGGCGAAATATTTTACTGACAATGAAGGCACGTTGTTACTTAGCTGAAGGAAATATTATAAGGGCAGAGGCAGAGCTACGTAAAGCGGAATCGAGACAACCTTTTTGGTTACTCGTCAACGCTCGATTATTATTAGCTACCGCAAAAGTAGAAGAAGCGTTGAAGACCGTTATCCAAGTAAAAACGAAAGCCATCGAGGAAGACCAAGTATCTACAATAGTGGAAGCTTCCTTATTAGAAGCAATTTGCGAAATGGAGATGGATCATAAGGACAGTGCTATGAATGCGTTGCATGAAGCATTGAGCTACGGCTCTACTTATGAGTATGTCCGAACCTTCCTGGATGAAGAAGCTAGTTTTAAATTGTTAAAAACCTATTTAAAAGAACGACAAAAACGAAAAAAAACAGGATGGGATTCCGTGCCGCTAAGCTATGTAGAAAAGCTTTTAGAAAATGATCGGGTAGCGGATAGTATACTGGACCAACTAACACCACGAGAGATGGAAGTATACAAACTTCTAGTAGATGGTAAGACCAACAGAGAAATCGCAAACCACCTTTTTCTGTCCGAGGGAACGATCCGTGTTTACTTGACAACGATATATAGCAAGCTTGGCGTGACCTCTAGATCTAAGGCAATTCTGCTAAATAACCAAACATAGACGAAGTATTCATAAAAACCTCTATATAGATGGTTTGTTATCCACTATAAAAAGCTGTCTGTCAGGTGTAAAAAATCACCTAACAAGACAGCTTTTCTTATGCTTCCCTCAATTCCCCAGCGTCTTCTTGATTTTCTCTTTTTATGAAATATCCGATTGCTGCGCCGATAAGACCTGTTACAATCCAACCAGCTCCACTTGTAAACAAAGGAATAAAACCGAATGTACTATTAAGTGTATCTACTAAAATGTTAGCGTCCTTCATCGCATCCATCACTGCTACGAGTCCAACCCCAATAATAGCGCCAACATAAACAGAACGCGAACCCTTGAACCAGCTATCCGTAAAAATAAGGATAATCAAAGCAATCGCAATAGGATACAGCAGCATTAAAATTGGCGATGCCATAGATAATATTTTCGTTAAACCAAAATTAGTGATCACCAAGCTGCCAAGAGAGAAGATGATTAACCATTTTTTATAGGATACCTTTGGAATGATACGTTCAAAGTATTCTGCAACAGCAGCTAAACAAGCAACATTCGTCGTAATACCCGTTAAGAAAATGACTATCCCAATTAGATAAATCCCAATCTGACCAAATAGCGCCTTAGACGCTAACGCTATAAGCTCTCCACCGTTTGCTGTATAGCCAATAGCATCCACACTTGTTGCCCCAATCCAGGACATCGAAACCTGCAACAAAACTAGTCCGACTACTGTGATCAGGCCTGCCTTGATAAACACCTTGGATACTTCCTTTTTGGAGCGTATGCCTAAAGCGTCAATGGACTTGATGAAGATTCCTCCAAATACAAACGCAGCCAACACATCCATCGTAAAATAACCTTGCGTGAAGCCCTTTAGAAAAGCCTCGCTAGCTGTCTCATAACCCATTCCTTCAACCGGTCCACCTATAGCTCCTATAGGTGTAAAAATAGATTTTGCTACTATGATCACTAAAAGCGTTGCAAACACTGGTGTGATTAACTTTCCTAATCTGTCTACAAATTTAGTAGTCTCCCACGATAGGTAAACCGTTAAAGCGATAAAAAGGATAGAAAAGATAAGTAAAAATAATCCTATCATACTATTGTCCGTAATCAGCTGTTTAATAGCAATTTCATAGACTACCGAAGTAGTTCGTGGAATAACATAGATCGGTCCTAATGTTAAAAACAACAAAATAGAGAAGATAACTGCAAACTTAGGAGAGACCCTACTTGCCAGCTTTTCCACAGTCCCTCCACCTTTAGTTAGAGCAATAATTGCTAGTAAAACTAATCCTACCCCTGTTACTAAAAATCCGACCATGGCAATCGGTGTATTGGTGCCTGCCTGTTGCCCTAAAACAGGTGCAAAAATCACATTTCCAGCTCCTAAGAACATGGCGAATAACATAAACCCAATGGCTACAATTTGAAACAATGATACTTTTTTCTCCATATACGCGCTCCCTTTTCATTTAAAAATTATTAGATCGCAAAACCTTCTGCATATATATCTGCTTCCTGCAGGATAAATTTATGCTCTCCCGTAATCCAAGCGGACCCCTTGATCGCTGGAATAATTGCGTCTATTTCTCCAACCTTTGTTTTACCCAACACTCTTCCCTCAAATGTAGAACCAATAATACTCTCTTGTGTAATAGAAACACCTGGCTCTAAGCCAATTGCTGCCATTTTTGCGCATGTCCCTGTTCCACATGGGGAACGATCAATCTGCCCATCACCAAAAACAACTACATTTTTATAATGATGGTCACTAATCTTATCTGTAATTTCGATTAAATCTACTGTTTGAATGTTAGGTATAGTTGGATGCTGAATACTTATATGTTGATTGATATAATCTCTCGCCTCTGTAGCAAGCTCTAGTATTCTATGTTTATCTGCTAGGTCAATATTGACCTTTAAGTCGGAGGAATTAATAATTCCAAAAAAGCTTCCTCCAAAAGCTATGTCCACCGCTACACTGCCGATATCATTTAGCTCAATCGAAATTTCCTTATGTAAGACAAATGCAGGTACATTCGTAAACTCTATACTCTTCACCTGGTCCCCCTCGAAATAAGCTCTACACTCAATTATTCCGGAAGGAGTATCCACATAAATCAGCTCTTTCTTTGGGATAATTCCTTTTGTTAGGCACATCGTAACCGTACCAATAGTCCCGTGACCACACATATTCAAATACGAGCCGCTATCCATGAAAATTATTCCAATATCACATTCCTCATTCGTTGGTTCAGTTAATATCGCTCCAAACATATCCTTATGACCTCTAGGCTCGTTCATTAAGAGTTTACGAAGATGATCATAGTTTTCTTTAACATATTCCTTTTTATCCATCATTGTTTTTCCAACTATTTTTGGAAAACCATTGATAACTATTCGTGTAGCTTCCCCCATTGTATGTGTATCGATCGTTTCTAAACTTAAAATATATTCCTCCATACTTATCCTCTCTTTCTATCATTTTCTTCTCTAATTAAAAAGATATATTATTTTATATGTTTTGAAAAGTATACTGCATTCATATATTTCTTATAGTTTAATATTTTCTAATAATAAAGCCAGCTACAGTGGGGTTAGTGAGCAAATATATAAATAATAAAAAAAAGATAAATTTATTGCAATATTTAATTTTGTGTTATAATGCTTGTTGAATTGATTGATGAATATAAGGGAGAGATATTAGATGGCATTACGTGACTTTTTTATCGCTTTATCTGAAAATCGCACACTTAACAACGCAGCTCAAAAATATGGGTTAAAAATGGGTGCCCAAAGCGTTGTGGCAGGAACTAATATTCAAGAAACGATTGAAAGCATTAAAGAATTGAATCAACAAGGAATTTCCTGTACGGTAGATAATTTAGGGGAATTCGTGTTTGAAAAATCAGAGGCAACTGCTGCTAAGGAGCAAATTTTAGAAGTCATCACAGCAATACATGAAAATGGCGTGGATGCTCACATTTCCCTTAAGCCTTCACAGCTCGGGTTAGATATCGATCGTGACTTCTGCTATGAAAATCTAAAAGAGATTGTCGCACTTGCAGATAAATACGATATTTTTGTTAACTTCGACATGGAAGATTATAATCGTTTACAACCTTCCTTTGACCTGATGGAGGAGCTAAGTAAAGAGCATGGAAATATCGGGACAGTTATTCAAGCCTACTTCCATGAATCCGACGAAAACATTGAGAAATATAAAAACTATCGCTTACGAATTGTAAAAGGTGCATACAAAGAACCTGCTAACATTGCCTATCAAGACAAAGCAGATATCGATCGCAAATTTATCCAACTAATCGAATATCACCTGCTAAATGGTAAATTTACATCCATCGCTACCCATGACCATAACGTGATCGATCATGTGAAGCAGTTTGTCAAAATCAACAATATCCCTAACGATAAATTCGAATTCCAAATGCTATATGGCTTCCGTAAGGACATGCAGCTACAATTAGCTAAGGAAGGATACAATTTCTGTACATACGTGCCTTTTGGTAGTGATTGGTATGGCTACTTTATGCGTCGCCTAGCTGAACGCCCACAAAACCTAGCACTTGTAACAAAACAAGTATTCAACAAAAAAACAAACACCGTTATTGGACTAGCAGCAGCTGCATTCCTTGCTGGACGTCTAACTAAACGTAAATAATGAATATTTGGGCCTCCTCTATCGGGGGGCCATTTTTTTAATTTTAGGACGTTTTGTCGTGAAAATAGCTATGACTGGAAAGCTCATTAGGGATTGTAGTAATCTACGGAGTGATTGTCGTAAACTAGAGCTCGATTGTCGTAAAATACTCGGTCATTATCGTAATCCCCCTGATTGTCGTAACACAACAAAAAAACTGCCTCCCTAGGTGGACAAACTCACCTAACAAGACAGCTCTTCAAATCTAGCTCTTCCAAGAAAATTTCCAAGCACGACCTGGAATTTTACACAAACCGATGATGAAAACGAACGACAAAATCCCAGCTACTAAAGAAAGTGTCATATAGCTAGTCTGCGCCGCAATCACACCGGACAATCCACCGCCAGAAACACCAGCGAGCGCCACCCACACATCAATCGACCCTTGTCTCTTTGCTCGAGTGGCAGGTACGGTGGAGTCGACTATTAATGCAGTGCTACTGATCAAACCGAAATTCCAGCCTAGACCGAGTAAAGCAAGCGCTACAATAAGCAAACCTAACGAATCGCCAGGTGCAAATGCTGCCACTAATCCTGCAGATAACAACGTGAACCCAGAAGCTACCGCAATCGTCACTCGACCAAAGCGATCGACTAATATCCCAGTTACAAGTGAAGGCAAATACATCGCTGCCACGTGAAAGCCAATGACAAGACCGACTGCGTTTAAGTCATGCCCATGGTGCCTCATGTGGACCGGAGTCATTGTCATTATAGACACCATCACGATTTGAGTGATGACCATAACGGCAGCACCTATGAAAATACCTCTCTTATCCTCTGTTTCCTCTTCCACCTTTGGGGTGTCCTGCTCAACCTGCTTATTGATGGCAGTCGAAATGACTAAAGGATCCGGGCGCAATAAAACCCAGATAACCGTTCCAGCCAGTAGGAATGCAGCTGCTGCCAATATAAAAGGACCAGCTAGAGATGGGACCCCTATCGATTCCGCAAATCTCCCCATGACTCCTACTAAATTTGGACCAGCAAACGCTCCTAAAGTAGTAGAAACCATTGCTATACTTATTGCTGTACCGCGCTGCTTGGCAGTAGCTAGATCCGTCCCGGCATATCTTGCCTGTAAATTCGTTGCAGAACCAGCACCATATATTAACAGAGAGGCAAACAACAAGAGGATACTCTCATTCATTGCGGCTACCACGACCCCGATAGCCCCGATGCCTCCAACGATAAATCCGCCGGACAAACCATATCTCCTACCGTATCGCTGAGAAATTCGTCCAACCATTAACGCCGCTCCCGCGGAACCTAATGTAAACAAAGCGGTAGGAACTCCTGCATAACTGTCGGTACCAAGCATATCCTGAGCAATTAAAGCGCCTACTGTTATTCCCGCAGCAAGTCCTGCGCCTCCAAACACCTGTGACAAAACGACAATCCACAACGTTCTTTTATATAGTCGTTGTAGCTCTTCTGGAGAATCTATGTATTTTTGAATTTCAACTTTTCCCTGTGAAATATTAGCCACCCCAAATCCTATGCTTTTGAACTCTTCCGTAAATCCTTTAACCAACTATATAATATGATTCCAACAAAAGCGCCAGTACTATCGATTAAAACATCCTTTACTTGCGCTCCCCTATGACATTTTACCTCACCTTTAAAGCATTTCTTAACAAAAAAGCAACTAAAGCTATAGCTCTAGCTGCTATTAATCTTTACATATTTTTATAAACGCCTGTCCGAAGCAAAGCTTGTTTTAACGAGCTAAAAGTAGAAATCTTACCGAAGTCCAGCCCTAGCTGAACCGATGTGTGAGCCACCTCTGGGCGAATGCCCGAAATATATGGACGAATTCCTAATAAGCTTAAAACCTCCATAAATTTATACAGCTCATTGGCAACCATCGTATCTATTATAGAAACTCCGGAAATATCAATAAACAGCTTATCTAACCCAAGCTCTATACACTTTTGTGGAATCTCATCACTTAGAGATTTTGCGCGATATGTATCCACGTCCCCAACGATTGGCAATACACCAACCTTTTCTAAAATAGGTATAATTGGACTGCTCAATTCACGTATTAATAATTGCTGTGCATTAAAACGAGTAGTAAAAAGAAGGTAATAGCGTTTAGAGAACTCAAAGATCAAACGGTCGAAAGCTTGATTATAAATGGAGCTCCACTTTAAAATATCTTCATTTGTAATATCGCCTGCTTGGTCTTGTACAAATCGTTCGACATAGCTCCAAATAATCTCTCTCGTCTTATTCAGTGCCTCGATCACGTTATGAATCGCTATATTATTTTCCACTCTATTTTTTGCGACTGATTCAGCCCAGGTTTCTAGAAGCCCAGAAAATAAATTCTGATCCCATAAGGCAGTAGCCACTGTCCGAATCGTTAAAGTGTTCTGTTCCTTCAGCATTTCATCTATTAAAGGGTTAGGATTATTAGCATAAAAAGGATCGTTAAAGTTCTTTTTTTCTTCCAACCATTGTTGGGATATATGAGGAGAATTTTCTATTAAATATTTGTAAAGTTGTTCATTAATCGAAGACAATTGAGCCCCTTCTTTCTGTTTAAACAATAGTAACTCTATTATAAATGTTTCCTGGAGAAAAAGGTATTTTATTCTATTTTTTATTAAAAAAAGGCAACCGAAGAAAAACTCCGATTGCCTAATCAATCATTATTTTGAAAATCTTCCTGCAAAGTCCATTGTACTGCATTTTTCCAATGGAAGCTTAACACTTTTACCTTCTGCAGCCGATTTATAAATAGCTAACACTAGCTCAAGTGCATTTCTACCGTCCACTGCTGTTACATACGGATCTCTGTCATTTTTAATCGCATCGATCACATCTGTATATAGTGGGTTATGTCCAAATCCATAAACAGATGGTGGATTTTCGTAGTATTTTGCTTTTACTTCTTCTGAGTTATCTTTGTCATCAGCAAACATCCACTCTTCAATGATGTTAACAGACTTACCGCCGATTTTAACAGTACCTTCTTCACCAAACACATATAGAGTTTCTTCTAGGTTTTTAGGGAAGATATTAGTTGTACCCTCGATAATTCCGTAGCTTCCATTTTTAAAGCGAACTAGTGCCATACCAAGGTCTTCTGCCTCGATGAAGCCGTGCATTAGGTTGTCCGTCATACCAACAACCTCTACGATTTCGTCGCCCATCATCCAACGTAACAAGTCAATATTATGTATACATTGGTTCATCAACGCGCCGCCATCTTGCTCCCAAGTTCCGCGCCATGGAGCTTGTGTATAGTAATCTTCCCCACGGTTCCAACGGATATGAGCAGTACCGTGAAGTAATCGACCAAATCGACCTTCTTCAACAGCTTCTCTCATTTTTTGAACAGACTTGTTAAAGCGGTTTTGGTGACAAGCACTTACTTTAACGTTTTTCTCTTTAGCTAAAGCGATGATTTGATCTGCTTCCTCTAAGGATAATGCGATTGGCTTCTCGATAATTAGATTGCTGCCATGCTCGATACAATCTAAAGCGATTTGTGCATGCTTTCCGCTTTCCGTACAAATCCCGATTAGCTCAGGAGATTCCTGCTGAAGCATTTCTTTGTAATCCGTATATTTCTTCACTGTTTCTGGAAGCTCAAACATGGAAATTGTTGCATCCATTTTGCTCTCGTCTACATCACATAACGCCACAATATTTAAGTTATTTTCTATAGCTGCAGCAACATGATTAGGAGAGATTCGTCCACACCCGATAATTGCATATTTTAAACTCACTTACGTGTTCCTCCTTTGGAATATCCAAAATCTATATGCTCTTATGTTATCCAAACACTTAAAGTTATACTCTTCGTGAATATCCTCACATAAAGCCTATACTATTATATCATATTCCAATCTATAGTTTTATCAACTAAAAGTTAAACTCTTCATTTTGGAAATAAATGCTGCTCATGATTTAACAAGCGCTTTTACTAATGAAAAGGACGTATATATTCTACTAAATGTTTCTTTTTGTTCATTTTTTATTCATGCGAGATGCGTTATTTCTCCCTACCGGTGATAAATGTCTCGCGAACGGTGATAAACTCTCGCTGAACGGTGATAAATCTCTGCGAACGGTGATAAATCTCTGCGAACGGTGATAAACTCTCGTTGAACGGTGATAAACCTCCGCTGAACGGTGATAAACTGCTTATCAACGGTCGGATCACTTTTTACAAGAAAGCCTCCGAGGTAATTTCCGGAGGCGTTACAACAATATTAGTTAAAATCATACATCCGACCTTTAATCAGGTAAGCGGTGCTTTCTGCTATGTTAGTGATGTGATCGGCTGTGCGTTCTAAGAAACGGTTGATGAATAGGAGCTGGACTAGCTGGGCTGTGTCCTCGGGATGCTCGCTTAAATATTGAATAAGATTTTGGTAATTGGCTCTACTGTTCGCATCGACTAGGTCATCCAGGTCTGCTACTTCCTTTGCCAAGGCTATGTCTTCCTCTATAAACGACTTCAATGATTTTTGTAGCATCGTGATGGATACCGTCTTCATCGGCTCAAGCTCTGTCATGTGTAACAGGGATGGGCGCTCTCCGATTTTAATCGTCGCCTTCGAGATGTTAACCGCAAAGTCAGCAATACGCTCGATGTCGCTCGATATTTTCAAAACGCCAATGATTCGGCGTAAGTCTCGTGCAAGCGGCTGCTCCTTGGAGATAAACCAGATCGCCATTTGGTTTATTTCCTTTTCCATGTCATCGATTGTATTATCTTTTTCGATTGTTTTTAAAGCAAGCTCGATGTCCTGCGTTTTTAATGCCTGGTAGGAGCATTCTAGCTGCTCCTCTGTGATTCTAACCATTTCAGCTAGTTTATTTTCTAGCTCCTGCATATTATTTTCAAAGTTTTCGCGTATCATTTTCCGTCTCCCATCTTATTATCCGAAACGACCAGTAATATAATCTTCTGTTCGAGAGTCACTTGGTGTTGAAAAGATAATGTCTGTTTGATCGTACTCGATGACTTCCCCATTTAAGAAAAATGCTGTTTTATCAGAGATTCTAGCTGCCTGTTGCATATTATGTGTCACGATCACAATCGTGTAATCTTTTTTCATTTGCGTGATGAGCTCTTCTACCTTAAGCGTGGAGATTGGATCTAGTGCAGAAGTAGGCTCGTCCATTAAAATCACATCTGGCTTCATGGCAATCGCACGAGCGATACATACACGCTGTTGCTGTCCACCGGAAAGACCAAGTGCCGACGTTTTTAAACGATCCTTTACTTCGTCCCAAATCGCTGCCCCACGAAGACTTTCTTCTACAATTTCATTTAAAGACTTCTTGTTCTTAATGCCTTGCATACGCGGACCATAAGCTACATTGTCATAAATGCTCATAGGGAACAGATTTGGCTTTTGGAACACCATTCCTACCTTTGTGCGAAGCTTTATAACGTCCTGACTTGCGTATATATCTTCTTCATCAATAACAATTCTCCCTGTGATTTTTACTCCATCAATCAAATCATTCATACGGTTTAGTGTACGTAGAAATGTAGATTTACCACAGCCGGATGGGCCAATCAATGCAGTTACTTCTTTTTCCTGGATACCTAAGGAAACACCATATAACGCCTGCTTCTCCCCGTAGAATAAATTCAGGTCATACACATTAATTTTTGATTGCTCCGTAGCTGTAATTGCACCAGAGCTTTCAGCGGTAGATTTAGAAAATATTTTCTTCATATTGGTCTCCTTCGTTTAATGATTTGCCTTATTGAATTTCTTCGATATATACGTTGCAGACAAGTTAAGGACTAAGATAATCACGATTAGGACAATACCGATGGCTGCCGCCAATTCAATATTTCCCGTTTCCTGTGTAACTAAGAAGGAATGTACCGTTAACGTTCGTGCTGAAGAGAAAATACTCTCCGGCATCGCCGCAACCGTTCCAGCTGTTAAGAAAATAGCAGCCGATTCTCCTACAATCCGTCCGATGGAAAGAATAATTCCGGATAAAATCCCTGGCATCGCACTTGGCAATATAATTTTATAAAGCGTCTGTAGTTTCGTAGTTCCTAGCGCCAGTGAGCCTTCTCGATATGTGTTAGGTACCGTCTTTAATGCCTCTTCCGTTGTTCGGATAATGACTGGTAAAACGATAATCGTTAATGTTAAGGATGCCGCGATAATAGACATACCAAGCTTTAACGTTGCCACAAAGAATACCGCACCAAACAATCCATAAATAATAGAAGGAATCCCTGTTAAACTTTCAGTTGCATAGCGAATAATTTTTACTAGTCGGCCTTGCTTTGCATACTCGTGTAAATACACGGCTGCTAAAATACCAATTGGTGTAGCAATAGCGAGTGAGATTAGAATCGAATAAATCGTCGTGACGATCATCGGCCAAATCCCGCCTCCCTCAGTAGGAGAGTAATCGCCGAATATAAAATCAAAGCTGATTAATCGAAAGCCTTTATAAAAAATATAACCAACAATGACAACGAGAATGGCAACCGATATGAATGCAGAAAACCATAAAAAGCCACGTAAAATATTATCCTTTACCCTATTCATATTAGTTGCCTCCTCTTGCTGTAATTCTGGCTAGTACGAAATTTAAAATTAAAATGAAGGAGAATAAAACGATCCCCGTTGCAAATAACATTTCCTGATGAGTTCCAAACGCATATCCCATCTCTAAAGCAATATTCGTAGTCAAAGGTCGAACACTGTCTGTAAGGCTTGTAGGGATGATCAAGCTGTTCCCCGCAACCAATATAACCGCCATCGTTTCTCCGATAGCTCGTCCTAATCCAAGGACGATTGCTGCCATGATTCCAGACTTTGCAGCAGGAACAATTACTTTAAAAATTGTCCCAATATGAGATACACCAAGCGCTAAGGAGCCCTCTGTGTATGCCTTAGGTACAGCACGTATCGATGTCTCTGCTACCGTTACAATCGTAGGAAGCATCATAATGGCTAGCACAAGAATGACAGCTAGCAAGCTTTGCCCTCTCGCTAAGCCAAAATTGTCCTGTAAAAAAGGTACGATAATCGCAAGTCCAAATACCCCGTACAATACAGAAGGGATACCAGCTAATAGCTGAATAGCTGGAGAAATTAATTTAGCTAGCCACTTCGGTGCAATCTCAGCTAAGAAAATCGCTGTGAACAAGCCAATTGGAACTCCAATGATTAATGCACCAATTGTCGCGAATAAAGAAGCGACGATCATTGGGAAAATACCGAATTTATTCTCGCTTGGAACCCAATCTGAGCCGAAAATAAAGTCTATAAAGCTATAGCCCTCTGCTATAAATGGATAGGAGCCTTTATAAAATACAAAGCCTACTATTAACGCTAAACTGATTACCGATAATAAGGCGCAAGCAAGGAAAACCTTTGCAGACAATCCCTCTAGAAAATACTTGCGTTTGTTCGCTTTTTCTATTTCAACGGTTTGCTTCTCGAATGGTGGTGTAGTCACGCAATTTCCTCCCATTATGTAATTTCACAGATTTTATTGAAGAATAGGGATAGCTCCTGCCTCAGAAACTATTTTCTGTCCTTCAGGATTTAAAATATAATCGATAAATTGCTGACCAGCAGCTGTTAGTTTGCCTTCCCTATAAACGAACAGGAAAGGTCTCGAAAGACTGTACTTTTCGTCCAGCACGTTTTGTGCGGTCGGTTCTACCCCATTAATCTTCATCGGGTAGATCGTTTCATCGATATATTCAAAGGAAATAAAGCCTACTGCGTGCTTATTTGTTGCCACTGTTGTCTTGATATTACCGTTCCCACTAGCAACAATCGCATTTCGTATCAACTCACCAGAGGAATAGCCGACAATCTCCTGGAACGCATCGCGTGAACCAGAGCCGTCCTCACGCGAAACAACCACGATCTCTAAGTCCTCACCGCCAAGCTCCTTCCAGTTCTTCACCTCACCAGTGAAAATCTGCTTCACCTGCTCCATCGTTAAGTTCTCTACCTTGTTCGATGGATGTGTCACAATAACAATCCCATCATAGGCAATGATAATTTCTTCTAATTGAGCTGCTTCCTCATCCTTTAAATCACGAGAGCTCATCCCAATTTCCGAAACACCATTGGTTGCATTGGTAATCCCAGCAGAAGAACCAATCTGGTTAACCTCTATTTTGACCGATTCTGTTTCCTCATACTTCATCGCAAGCTTCTCTGCCAAAGGCCCCACCGAAGTAGACCCAGAAATCGAGATCGTCTGCTTATCGCCACTACCTTGACCGGAATCATCACTTCCACAGCCTGCCAACAACGCTAACGGAATAACGAGTGAAACAATCGCTTTTTTAAATAACATGGACAACCTCCAAAAGTTATAGACTTCTATCTACTCTCCATCATAAGACTAATTTCTTAACCTTCTATTAACTGAATGTAAAGGTATTGTAAACTTTCTAAAAATGAATTAAATATATTGTGAATTTAATGAAAATTAAGTAAAAAGATGCGGTGGGAATAGAGAGATTTGGGGACGGTTAAAAACAACGAAGGGGGAGCGCACATAAAACTGGAAAAGTGACACCTAAACTAAGGGGAACCGCACCTAAATAGGAGCTAAATGTCACCTAAAATTAGCAAAGTGGCACCTAAACTAGAGATTCGCACCTAAAATTGTGAAAGTAACACCTAAATCAGCGATAACCGTACCTAAACTGGAGCAATCTGTCACCTAAATTTGAGAAAGTGTTACCTAAACCGGAGATGCGCACCTAAAATTGTGAAAGTAACACCTAAATCAGCGATAACCGTACCTAAACTGGAGCAATCTGTCACCTAAAATTGTGAAAGTGTCGCTGGCGCACTTAAAACTATAAAAGTCGCCCATAAACCACTTGAAAACGCTCATAAATTCATTCAATGTGCACCATAATATTGAGATAAACGCCCATAAACAGCTAATGAGCCCATAAGTAATTAAAAAGTGTCCCATTAACATGTTAAAAGCGCCCATAACCACATTAAAAGTGCACCATAAAAGGATGAAAACCGCCCATAAACAGCTAAACTCCCCGTTAATCAATCCGAAGTTGTGAATTTCGCACCTAAACTTGTTTTGCGTAGTTTGGTCATCGACGAGTTGTCATATGTATAGATCATTACAGACAAAAATCACAAAATAAAAAGCCGATGAAACTCTCTTCCATCGACTTATAGCTGAGCGATCTAATCTTCAAAATCTGCATACTTTGCTGGTTTGGTC
>JBEMAY010000061.1:0-19325 GCA_040274765.1 Psychrobacillus sp. | reverse complement strand
AATAGGAGGGTCAGTAAATTTATGCGTTTTGTCTTGAATATAAATTTGAATTATTTGAGGAACAGCTTCCTGTTCTGGACTTTCCTCATTTTCTCCTTCTTCCCCTTCACCTTCAGGTTCTTGCTCCAAGTAAGGAATGGTAACATTTTTTACAAACGTTCTAGTTGGCTTAGCCTTTGGTCCAGAAGAAATTACTACTTCAACCGTACTTCCCTTTACCACTTTCTGGTTTGGTCCAGGAGACTGTTCTACAACTGCTCCTTTAGGAATTGTATCGTGGTTTACTTCTTTTGTTTTAACGACCTTTAATCCCGAATTAGTTGCATATTCGTTTAAATTTTTCTCATTGTATTCCCTTAAGTCTCTCAAAGTAATCATTTCAGGTCCAAGACTAACTTGAAAACGGACGATCGTCTCTTCTGGAATAATCTCTTCTCCAGCTTCAGGCTCCTGCTTTAAAATGGTACCTGCCGATGCAGAAGAATATATATTATCTTCCTCAACGGTAAAGCCTTGTTTTCCCAGTAACTCCTTCACCTGGTTAATATCCTGATTTTCATAGTCACCCATTGCCGAAGTTTCTTTACCTTGAGATACAATGATGTCTACCTCAGTTTCTACGTCACGCATTTTTCCTTCTTCTGGTGTTGTACCTATGACATGATCTTTTTCGATTTCATCATCAAATTCTAAGATTTGCTCTCCAATGATAAAGCCTTCTGACTCGAGTAGCTTTATAGCATCCTCTAGCTCTAAACCAGCTACAGGAGGAACTTCTATCTTGTCCGGTTTAAACAACCCAGGAAAAGCTATTATTATGATTAATGCTAGCAAGAGTAAACCAGCAATTATCCCAGCAACGATTTTCCATTTACTTCTTTTTTTCTTTGATTTCGTTTGTTCAGTCGGCTTGTCCTCTGTTGGCAGTTTCTTAGTTTCCGCAACATCTTCAAAAGAAACAGGCTCTTTAATTACAGGCAGAACCTTCGTCGCTCCATCATCCACTGGAACAACAAACTTTGGTTCATTCGACCTTTCTGGAGACATGGCAGTTGATAAGTCTCTTTCCATTTCCTCTGCAGATCGATATCTGTTTCTAGGATCTTTAGCAGTTGCCTTTAGAACAACATTTTCTAAACTTTGTGGTATGACTGGATTAATAGCTCTAACCGATGGTGTTTCCGCCTGTAAATGCTTCAGTGCAATAGATACAGCTGATTCTCCTGAAAAAGGAAGCTGTCCAGTTAATAACTCGAACAACACAATTCCAAGTGCATAAATATCCGATTCTCTAGTAGCAGTACCGCCACGGGCTTGTTCTGGCGACAAATAGTGCACGGTTCCTAAGACGGAGTTAGTTTGTGTATAGGAAGTCGCACTTAAAGCCATCGCTATGCCGAAATCTGTTATTTTCACATTTTCTTGCTCATCCAATAAAATATTCTGCGGCTTTATATCCCGATGAATAATATGATTATTATGTGCATTAGAAATAGCCGAAGTTAGCTGCTTCATAATAGTAACTGTTTTAACGGGCGAAACCGGGGCATTATGCTGTATGTATTGTTTTAATGTTTCACCTTTTACATGCTCCATAACAATATAGTGAATATCTTCATCTTCTCCAACGTCGTAGATATTTACTATATTAGGGTGTGTAAGGCTTGTGGCAGAAAGTGCTTCTCGCTGAAAGCGACGACGCAGTTCTTCTTCATTAGAAAAATCATATCGCAAAACTTTAATTGCGACGTCTCTGTCTAATATCATGTCATGTCCTAAATATACATTGGACATGCCGCCTCCACCAATCATTTCTAGCAACTTATATCTGCCGCTAATTCTTTTGCCGATTAACATCCTTACACCTCCTCATCCTTATTCGTTAACAAGATCAAGGATATATTATCTTCTCCGCCTGACTTATTAGCTTCCTCTACTAATTCATCTCCCATTTCGTAAAGAGATTTCTTTGAGTATAGCAAGTGCTGTAAATAGGATTCACTTATTTTGTTACTTAAACCATCTGTGCAAAAAAGAAAATATGAATTTGCTGCAAATTCTACTTCAAAAAAATCAGGGTGAATAGTTCGTTCAGTTCCGACTGCTTTCATAATTGCATTTTTCATAGGGTGTGTTTTTGCTTGTTCTTCATTTATCTCCCCAGAGTCGAGTAAGACATTTACAAAAGAGTGGTCTCTTGTAATTTGACGAACCAAGTTTTGTGTAATTTGATAAACGCGACTGTCCCCAATATGAGCTATAATCCCTTTGCTGTTTTCAAACAACCCTGCAATTAAAGTTGTTCCCATTCCTTCACAACCTGTGTTGGAAGATGAATGTTGGGCAATTAATTGGTTAATGGTTTGAAACGTGTACATTAACCAATCTTTTGCTGGAACAACAGCAGGATTGTAAGCATGAAAATACTTTTCGAACTCTGTAATGGCCATCTCACTAGCTACATCTCCTGCATTATGACCACCCATTCCGTCCGCTACAACAGCTAAAATGCGACCATCTTCACGTTTAAATACTCCTACACGATCCTCATTAATGGTTCTTTTCAAGCCTACATCAGTTTTAACAACGAACCTCATTTATCCCTTCACCTCTTTATAGATAGAGCCCGTTGCAATCAGCTCTTTTTTTGAAAAACTGCTACAAAAAATCCATCACTTCTTAGGTCTTGAGGAAACAGCTGTAACATACCTTCCTCTTCTTGTTGTTTTATATTCTTTACAACGTCCGGAAAACTTTTTAGTTCCATATCTGGATGTTTTTCCATAAATAACTTGGCAGTACCTTCATTTTCCTCACGGTCCACAGTACACGTACTATAAACTATTAAACCATTTGGCTTTAAAAGTGTATATGCTTCATCTAATAATTTTAGCTGTATAGGCTTCAGCGAATCGAAATCCTTTTCACTTTTCGTATATTTAATGTCAGGTTTTCTTTTCATGACCCCTAGACCACTACAAGGAGCGTCAACTAAAATACGGTCAAACGTTTGCTCAGGAAATAACTCGGAAGCTTGGCGTGCATCTTTTTCTACTGTTTCAATAAAACTAAAGCCTAGTCTTTCAGCATTTTCTTTTACCAATTTTAGCTTATGCTGATGAATGTCCATTGCTACAAGCTTTCCAGTATTCTTCATCTTCTCGGCTATATGTGTCGTTTTTCCGCCTGGCGCAGAACACATGTCTAGCACGGACATTCCTGGTTCTGCTTGAAGAGCATAAGCTGGGATCATAGAGCTTTCGTCTTGAATGGTAACAAATCCTTTTTGAAAAGCTGTCGTTTTAGCTGCTTGGCCATTGAACAGATAAATACACTCTGGAATAACTTCGCTCTTTGCCACGACATATCCTTCCTGAGTCATTAAATGCATGACTTGTTCTACTGTTCGCTTGAATAAATTAACACGTAAAGTAGTAACAGGAGGCTCGTTATTTTCTTTAAGCATTTGCTCAGTTGTTTCAAAACCATATTCTGAAATAAATCGTTTCACCATCCATATTGGATGACTAGTCTCAATAGAAAGCCTCTCTACCTTATCTTGAATTTCTTCCGTTGAACGGACGCCTTCTCGGAGGATTGAGCGTAAAATACCATTGATTACGCCGGAAATTCCTTTATGTCCTCTTCGCTTAGCAATGTTAACCGCTTCATTTACAGCTGCATGGTCTGGAATTCTTGATAAATAGTGTATTTGATATAAGGACAATCGAAGAAGTTGTCTAACCCAGTCATCTAGCTTACCTTTTATAAAGGGCTGCAGGTAGTAATCTAATGTCATTTTATGTTGAAGCGTTCCATAAGTTAACTCGGTTAATAATGCTCGATCTTTTGGTTCGATGTCATACTTTTCGATTGTTTGATGTAGCAACAGATTACTATAAGCTTGCTGTTTTTCAACAGCCATTAGTATAGTTAACGCTGCATCTCTTACATTACCAGTCCATATTTTTTCATTCTTTTTTGTCATTCAAATTTGTCTCCTATTCGCAATTTAGAACCTACGCCTCGCAAATAGTCATTTGCAGACATTTTTTTCTTTCCAGCCGGCTGTAGCTCATCAATTCGGATAGCTTCTCCCAAACCTGTTTGAACAACAAAATAATCTGTTTCAATTTTTACGACTGTCCCAGGTAATTCATTTGTATTTATATCAAGTGTATCTGCCTTCCAAATTTTCACCGTTAGTCCATCCAAAGTAGTATAAGCTACAGGCCACGGATGAAGACCACGGATTTGATTGTGAATTTCTATTGCAGACTTATTCCAATCTATTCTTTCCTGTTCACGTGAAATATTTCTTGCATAGGTAACTAGAGACTCATCTTGGACAATTCGTTCGTTTCTGCCCGTAATGATTAACGGCAGTGTTTCCTTTAAAAGAAGAGTTCCTACTTCACTTAATTTGTTAAACAGAATTCCCGTATCATCTAAATGTGTAATAGGAATTTCACGCTGAGAAATAATATCCCCTGCATCGAGTTTTTCCTCCATATACATAATAGTGACACCTGTTTTTTCTTGTCCATCTATGATTGCTTGGTGTATTGGGGCACCTCCACGATACGCTGGAAGTAAGGATGCATGCACATTAATACAACCGTATTTAGGTGCTTTTAGTAATTCTTTCGGTAAAATTTGACCAAAGGCAGCAGTGACGATTAAATCTGGTGCCAGGTTAAGGATTTGATTGAGTTCCTCAGATCCCTTTAGCTTGTTTGGCTGAATAATTGGTAATCCAAGCTCTAAAGCCTCTTCCTTTACTGGAGGAGGAGTTAACACTTTTTTTCTCCCTACTGGTCGATCAGGCTGAGTCACAACTGCACTAATCTCGTAGCCTTCCTCCACTAGCATGCGTAAGATTGGTGCCGAGAAAGCAGGTGTACCCATGAATACGATAGAAGTCATAGCTCATCCTCCTGTTCATTCTCCAACTCTTCCAAATCCACATAACGAATTATTTTAGAGGTAAATAAAATACCTTGTAAATGATCAATTTCATGTAAAATTGCTCTTGCTTCATAGTCCTCTGCCTCTAACTCATATAAAGAGCCATCACGATCTTGAGCCTCTACTTTCACATAAAATGGACGCTCTACCTCTCCATAAATGTCAGGAAAACTTAGGCATCCTTCTACTTCCACTTCTGATCCGCCTATTTCGACTACTTCAGGATTAATCATTTCAATTACCTCTTGACCTTCTCCTAAGTCTACAATCGCCACTTGGATGGCTTCTCCCACCTGGGGCGCAGCAAGACCGATACCATCTGACGCAATCATTGTGTCATACATATCGTCTAGTAGCTTACCAAGTTGCTCATCAAATACGTGAACTTCCTTACATTTTTGGGTTAATACTTCATTAGGGTGTGTAACGATTGATCGAATTGCCATTTCTAAATTCCTCTTTTCAAACAGCCTATAAAATAGTGGATGGATCTAAGTCGACTGTAAGTATGACTCCTTTTTTTATCCACTCCGTACGGTAAATTTTAATCAGTTGCTGTAGTTTTTCAATTAATAGTGGTTCATGTTTGTATTTTATCAAACATTGATAACGATATCTATTTTGTATCTTGCTAATTGCACTCGCTGTCGGCCCTATTACCATACTCGTGCTCGATAGATTACCTCGTAACCAATCGGTAGCAAGCTTCGCATATTCAGCTGCAAGAAGAACATTTTCATGCGTAACTTGCACTAATGTCACGTAATAGAATGGTGGATATTCATATTGCTTACGCATAATCATTTCATTATGGTAGAAGGGCTCGTACAATTGGTCCTTAGAGTACTCTATCGCATAGTGCTCTGGGGTATACGTTTGGATGAATACAATACCTTCCTTATCATGTCGTCCTGCTCGACCACTTACCTGTGTCATTAGCTGAAATGTTTTTTCAGCAGCTCTAAAGTCTGCAAGATGGAGGGTTGTATCAGCATTCAAAACACCTACTAAAGTGATATTAGGGAAGTCCAGTCCTTTTGCTATCATTTGTGTTCCTAATAAAATGTCTGCGCCGCCGTCTCCAAACTGTTTCAGGATACGCTCATGTGATCCCTTTGTTCTTGTCGTATCAACATCCATTCGTAAAACTCTGGCGTATGGAAATAATTTTGTAATTTCCTCTTCTACCTTTTGTGTACCTGTCCCAAAAAAACGTATGTGTTCACTCTGACATTCCGGACACTGATGAGGTACTGGCTCCTCATGTCCGCAATAATGACACTTTAAGCGTTCTCCTTCTCGGTGATACGTTAAAGAAATATCACACTGGTCACATTCTACAACTGTTCCACAATCTCTACAAAGAACAAAGGAAGAGAAACCTCTCTTATTTAAAAAGAGCACAATTTGTTCTTTCTTTTCTAGTTTTTCTCGAATGGCATCTGCTAAGGGAACACTGAACATAGAACGGTTCCCATTTTTTAGCTCCGCACGCATATCCACTATATTAACCGTTGGCAAAGCTTGCTCTTTTGCCCTCATAGTCAGTGATAGCAAGTTGTAAACTCCTTTTGATGCACGTGCAAAGGATTCGAGAGATGGTGTGGCACTACCTAGAATAACTGGGCATCCATGGTACCCACTTCTCCAAATAGCAACATCTCTTGCATGGTAGCGCGGTGTATCCTCTTGCTTATAGGAGGATTCATGTTCCTCATCTAAAATAATGACACCTAAATCCTTAAATGGAGCAAAAACTGCTGATCGAGCTCCGACCACAACCATAACTTCTCCACGCCAAATTTTACGCCATTCATCAAACTTCTCTCCTGTGGATAAACCGCTATGCATTACAGCTACCTGATCACCAAAGCGTAGCTTGAAACGTCTTGTCATTTGGGGTGTCAACGAAATCTCCGGCACCAGCATGATTGCTTGCTTTCCTTCTGCTATAGATTTTTCTATTGCGTGAAGATAGATTTCTGTTTTACCACTGCCTGTAATACCATGTAATAAAAAAGTAGTTGGATCTCCATTATTTTGAGCATTCGTAATCTCAGATAATGCAACTTCTTGTTCATTAGTTAACTGTACACGATTATCATGGTCTTGATAGTCGAGCGAGGTAATTTCTCGATACACCTCTTCTTGCTCTTTTACTAATATTTTCTTATTGATAAGAGCATGGACAGTGGCATTACTAACAGCTGCACTTTGAATCATTTCTTGCATAGTAAAAGAATTTTTTTCTTGAGCTAGAAGCCACTCAATCAACTCTTTTTGTTTTATTGCTTGTTTGGTCAGTTTATTTAATTGTTCTACAATAAATTCCTTATCGTCCACTAGCATATATTTAGTGATTGTTTTAACTCGTGTTTGTTGCTTAATAATATTTTCAAGCAATAGACTGCCGTCTGTTAAATGCTTCTTCATCAAACGTAGCATTCCTGCTTTTTCAAACGCTTCATAAGGAAGAATTTCTTTCTTTCCATAAAGTGCTAGTATCTCTTCTTCTAATTGGGTAGAGTCAACTATTTTAATATTTTTTTTATAGGATGCTCGTAACGCAGCTGGAAGCATAACTTGAAGCGCATCAATTTCATAGCAGAGCGTTTTCTTTGTCATCCATTTAGACAACTCCAGTAATTCCTCTGTAATGACTGGCTCAACATCTATAATAGAAAGAACTTCCTTTAGCTTTGTTCGATCTATATCTGTTTCTCCTTTAATATTGGTAATAAATCCTTGTACTTTTCGATTACCAAAAGGAACGTGCACCCGGCTACCTCGTTCTACTAAACCTTCCAAATGTTCAGGTACAATATAATCAAACGGTCGGTCAATTGGATATGCAGCTACATCAACAATAACCTCTACGATCATAGGGCCTCATCTTTCTCTAGCTCGATGATTTTGCGGAATAACTGAAGGGCAAGCTCCTTCTTACTGGTTTGTGGAAAGTGAATATCAACATCATTTTTCCCTACAAGTGTTACGGCATTCGTTTCTGTGCCGAATCCTGAACCCACTTCTGTTACATCATTAGCAATTATATAATCTGCATTTTTCTTTTGTAACTTACCTTTTGCGTAGTGTACTACATCATTTGTTTCAGCTGCAAAACCTACTAGAATTTGACTGGTTTTCCGTTTTCCCAACTCTGATAATATATCTGTAGTTTTTTCCAGAGCAATTGTAACCTCCCCCTCTTTTTTCTTCATCTTTTGGGGGTGTATTTCTTTCGCCTTGTAATCAGCTACTGCTGCTGTCTTCACTACTATAGAGGCTGTATCAAAATGATCAAGTACTGCAAGAAACATGTCCTCAGTGCTTTCAACGTTCACTAGCTTTACATTTTGAGGAGCTTCTATTGCAACCGGCCCTGAAATGAGAACAGTCTCTGCACCAAGTTTAGATGCAGCCTCTGCCATAGCATATCCCATTTTACCGCTTGAAAAATTAGTTAAAAATCGAACAGGATCTAGCTTTTCTCTTGTAGGACCTGCGGTTACGACTACCTTTTTCCCTTTGAGAGGCAAATCTTTTGGAGAAAAATGATTTTCTATAAGCTGGACAATTTTTTCTGGTTCTTCCAATCGTCCTTTTCCAACGTAACCACATGCTAAAAAGCCTTCAGAGGGCTCGATAAATGAATATCCGTCTTTTGAAAGCTGTTCAATATTTCGTTTAACTGCTGGATGGTCGTACATATGTACATTCATAGCAGGCGCAATCCAAACGTCTGCTGTTGTTGCCAAAAGAGTAGTTGCAACCATATTATCGGCTATCCCATTCGCAAGCTTGGCAATAGTATTAGCTGTAGCGGGAGCAACGAGCACCAAATCTGCCCAATCTGCTAAATCTATGTGTGCGATTACATGGGAATCCTTTTCATCAAACGTGTCAAAGTAGACATCATTTCTTGACATCGCTTGAAAGCTTAATGGTGTCACAAATTCCATAGCGGATGGTGTCATCATTACCTTCACTTCTGCGCCAGCTTGCGTTAGCTTACTTACTAGCGCAACTGCTTTATAAACTGCAATCCCACCTGTCACACAAACAAGAATTTTTTTAGAAGTTATCATTATTAAATCCCCTCTCTAAACAACAACCTCCCAAAGAACAGATACATTCTTTGGGAGGTGTCTTTTCATCCGATTCGCCTTGGCGTTTACTCCTAAGGTATCCGTCGAGGCATTCAACTATTACTTTAGCCGATGTCTAACGCAAGCTAAATAGAGTTACTTATACTTCATCCTCGTATACAGCATTTTCGTTAGTGGATTCGATTTTAAGCTCTCCAGCAGCTACTTCCTCAAGCGCTTTCCCAACTTGCTTCGCTGAAACGTATATACCTAGACGCTCTCCGCCTTCTTCTTGTAACTGGCGTGCTCTTTTAGAAGCAACACTCACTAACGAATATTTTGAATCGATTTGGTTTTTTAATGAATCTACTGATGGATATAACATTTTAAAATTCCCCTTCCAACATGGCTAAATATCTTTTTTCCACACGTTCACGGCGGCAATGCTCTGCCGCTACGATCGCATTAATCTTCGAGCAAGCTTTTGTAACTTCATCATTTTCTACTACATAATCATATAAGTGCATCATTTCTAGTTCCTGCCTAGCAGCTAGTATACGGGAGTTAATGACATCCTCTGTCTCTGTCCCTCTACCTATCAATCGTTGCTCGAGCTCACTTAAACTAGGAGGAGCAAGGAAAATAAATAAGGCATTTGGTGCTTTTTCGCGTACTAAAGCAGCTCCTTGAACTTCAATCTCTAAAAAAACGTCTCGACCTGAGTCTAACGTTTCATTTACATAGTCAATCGGAGTTCCGTAGTAGTTTCCTACATAAGATGCATACTCCAACAATTTCCCTTGCTCGATTAAGGCTTCAAACTCTTCCTTCTTTTTAAAAAAATAATCCACACCATCTACTTCACCCTCGCGCGGGAGTCTTGTAGTCATGGATATAGAGTACTCATAATTCGTTCCCGGTTCCGAGAACAACTCTTTTCTTACAGTCCCTTTACCCACTCCGGATGGACCTGATAAAACGATTAATATCCCTTTTTCTCTTCGCATAACTTCTCCTTCAATTACATGCTATCTCCGAATACTGACTTTAATACATACTTTACTGATTATAACACAAGTCCTCTATAAAATGATAAGATTAAAAGAAAAGCAAGGACTTGTTTGTTACTTTAGCTATATAAACAATTTTACAAATGTTTATTGAGCAAGAAAATATGCCTTAAGTATGTGAAGCTTAAACAAAAACATAAGTTTAGAGAAAATACTAAAAAGTTTAACGGAAAATTGAATAGGATAAACCCTTTATATGAGTAGGAAGTAACATACTCCAAGTTAAATGAGTATCACTGATTTCTGGTTTCTTTATAAATCTAGCTTCGTTAAAAAGAATACAAAAAACTGTTTTGAAAGAGGAATTATTATGGCTTTTGATGGATTATTTACCATTTCAATGAAAACTGAATTACAACAAATTGTAACAGGTCGTATTTCTAAAATACACCAACCAAACGCACAAGAAATACTTATGCAAATTCGAGCTCAAGGGAAAAACTTTAAACTACTGTTTTCTGTACACCCTTCCTATTCTCGCATACAAATTACACATGAATCGATCGATAACCCAGCCACTCCACCACTGTTTTGTATGGTGCTTCGCAAGCATCTAGAAGGCGGAATCATTACCGCGGTTCGCCAACATGAAACAGACCGAATTATTATACTAGAAATACTTAGTAAAAATGAAATTGGAGATGATAATACTCGCGAGGTTCATATGGAAATAATGGGCCGTCATAGTAACCTGTTACTAGTAGACCCAAGCAGAAACTTGATACTAGAAAGCATTAAACATTTATCGCCTTCGATGAATAGCTATCGAACGATTTTGCCTGGTCAGCCCTATATTGCACCACCTACACAGAACAAGCTGAACCCGCTAGTATATTCCGAGGAATTACAAAACGTGATTTCCAACGCATCTGACCCTAAAGAAATAGTAGATAAGATTTCTGGGTTTTCTCCGCTTCATGCGAAGGAATTGATGTATCGCATGAACGAAATTACTAATACTGAAAAGCTTGATATATATAAATCCTATATAAGCGAATTTATGCAAGGTGGTACTTCTAAGCAAATCGTAGAATCAAACGGGAAAACTTATTACTCACCTAATGCTTTAAATCATATAGATGGCACAAAGTTTGATGAACAAAATTTAGGCAGCTTGTTAGACCGTGTTTATTTTGCCAAAGCTGAACGTGATCGAGTGAAGCAGCAAGCTGGCGATTTAGAACGATGGCTACAAAACGAACTAAATAAGCTAAAGTTAAAAATGAAAAAATTAAAAAAGGATTTCGAACAGGCTGAAAAGCTAGATACATTTCAATTATACGGAGAATTACTAATGGCAAATGCTTATGCAATTGATAAAGGTCTGTCTGAAGTGGAATTAGTTAACTATTATGATGAAAATGAAGAAACAGTAGTCATTCCTTTAAATAATAGAAAAACAGCCACCCAAAACGCTCAAAGTTACTACAACCGTTACGCTAAAGCAAAAACTGCTTTGTTAAAGATCGAACAACAACTAGAGATAACCCAAAATGATATTGCCTATTTCGAACTCCTACAACAGCAAGTCATGCAAGCATCTCCTACTGACATAGAAGAAATTCGAGAGGAATTAATGGAGCAAGGCTTACTTAAAATGCGAGCTTCGAAAAAGAAGAAAAAGCCGGTAAAACCAACTCCTGAAAAGTATATTGCCTCAGACGGCACAGAAATTTCAGTCGGTAAGAACAATAAACAAAATGATTATGTGACATTTAAGCTAGCGAAGAAATCGGACACTTGGCTACATACGAAGGATATCCCTGGATCACATGTAGTTATACATTCAGATAACCCATCCGAAACTGCCCTATTAGAAGCAGCAAACCTTGCAGCATATTTTAGTAAAGCTCGTGAATCTTCTTCGGTGCCAGTTGACTATACAGTGATCAAGCAGGTAAAAAAGCCAAACGGATCCAAGCCCGGCTTTGTCATTTACTTTGAACAAACTACCTTGTATGTAACACCCGATGAAGAAAAAATTAGACAGATGAAAAGATAAACAAGGTGACTGGTAGGATAACTCTATCAGTCGCTTTTTTGTCTTGAAAACTATTCCTTTAAAATTTTTGCAAATGTTTTAAATAAGTAGTAAATTGATAGAAATATATTTTTTAAAACCAGGAGGTTAAATAATTGACAATGACATTTAGTACAGCAGATTTATGTGATGAATTTTCCAGCGAGATACAAGTCATAGGTTCTGAATTTAAATCCTACGGTAAAAAAACTAGCTTTTCTGGTACCATTTGTACTGTTAAAGTTTTTGAAGATAATATATTAATAAATCAAGCATTAGAAGACATTCCAGTGGGAAGCGTTCTAGTCGTGGACGGTGGAGGCTCTAAAAAGTGCGCCTTACTAGGAGATCGCTTGGCTGGTATTGCCGAGAATAGAAACCTGGCAGGCATTATTATTAATGGCTGTCTTAGAGATTCAAAGGAATTAGCCGATATAAATATTGGGATTTTAGCACTCGGAAGCAACCCTTTAAAGAGTAAAAAGGATGGAACTGGTGAAGTGAATATACCATTGTTTTTCTTGGGGACTGATTGGCATCCAGGAGATTATTTATATGCAGACTCAGACGGTATAGTAATTTCCAAAAGAAAACTAGTAGACTAAAATAGTTACGTGCGAAATATAATTTCGCACGTAATTTTCTTTTATGGCATATCCTACCTTTTCGATAACATATAATTTTATGATGAATCGAAAGAAGTGGAGGAACCGCATGGATGTTTTTGTGAGACAAGGGGATTCCCTTTATTATTTTAGCCAGTTGTTTGATATTCCCCTACAACTAATTCTCGATTCCAACCAAAATATATCCCCCCAAGACCTTTCCATAGGACAACGAATCCAAATACCAGGATATGTAGGATTAGCCTATCAAATTAGACGTGGAGAATCACTCTGGGCTATTGCACAAAGTAGAAAAATTTCAGTAGATGGCATTCTTTTGGCTAATCCAAATATTACGCCAAATTCATTGCAGGTCGGACAGACGATTAAAATCCCTTTACGAATTACTTGGAGAGTAGTCACCGGTAAAAGAGATTATGATTATAATTCCTTGGCCATCGATATTAGACGCCTTCAAACCGTGTATCCATTTTTAAAAATTTCTTCTATCGGAAGCTCTGTTATGGGCAAAGACCTCCAAGAAATAGTAGTTGGGAATGGGAACAAGCGCGTACATTTTGATGGTTCCTTTCATGCCAACGAATGGATTACAACTCCTATCATCATGACATTCTTAGATGACTATTTACTTTCACTGACTAATGGGAACACCATTAGAGGAATTCACACTACACCTTTGTACGAGCAAACTTTTCTTTCCATAGTGCCCATGGTTAATCCAGACGGAGTGGATTTAGTAATTAATGGTCCACCTTCCGACGAGCCTTATCGAAGTAATGTGATTGAATGGAATAAGGGAAGTACAAACTTCTCAGGTTGGAAGGCCAATATAAATGGCGTAGATTTAAATGATCAATTCCCTGCCCTATGGGAACTAGAGCGTGATCGGAACCCTAAATCCCCAGGACCAAGGGATTATGGCGGGGAAGCTCCATTAACACAGCCTGAAGCTATTGCAATGGCAGATTTAACGAGAAGAAGAGATTTCGCTCGAGTACTCCCTTTTCATACACAAGGTCAAGTCATTTACTGGGGATTTGAAAATCTTCAGCCTCCAGAAAATGAGGTTCTAGCTATACAATTTGGTGAAGCGAGCGGCTACATTCCAATAGAAACTACCAATAGCTACGCGGGCTATAAGGACTGGTTTATCCAAGACTGGAGAAGACCTGGTTTTACTATCGAGCTTGGCATTGGTACGAACCCCCTGCCTCTAACACAATTTGACGAAATTTATGAAGATGCGTTAGGAATTTTTCTTTCTGCATTATATTTGTAATAAGAAGAATGAAAAGCTCTAATATTTATCCGAAAAGCTTACGTTTAAGAGCTGAGGAGGCAGTAAAAATGCCACATCAGCTTTTTTATTCGACTTAGGTAAAAGATGTTTATAAGACTTCCAACAAAAAATTATTCTCTTTTAAATATCCTATTTCCTTAAAATGATTTACTTTTATCTCAATAATTCATCAATCCACCCCTGTACCTTCAAACCCTCTTCAAAGGAGACTAATGTAGACTTTTCACCAATTATACACTGATGACATGCTTCCATTAGTCCATCAGGCACTAGAGTTGGAGTGATTTGTAACGCCTCTCTATCCACTTCACTTTCCCATAATTCGGACCAATTTTTAATCGTAATAACCTTTTTCGTTCCAAATACTTTAAACTCTAATCGTTCCTCCTGCCCTATACCAGATAATCCATTTAAAACTATTGGAATATCACTATCCGTTTTCGCTAATGCAGAAACACCATACTCACAAAGCTCTTGATCCTGAGGGTATGACGTATGATGCGCGGTTATCGTGAAGTCCCCAAACAAACGATATAATAGTTGTAAATAATGAGGAAAGACCTCTCTTATAAAACCACCTTGTGCTCGTGATGCAATCCATGGATTTTGTTGCCACTTTCGAGGCCAATGCGGGAAGTATGTATGTAGCTCGATTTTAAGGATATCTCCTAACGAACCCTCTGTAATAGATTGTTGTAGACTATGTATAACTGGACTGTACACTAAAGGGAAATGCATGGCTGTATGTACATTTGCCTTGGTCACAGCTTTTACCATTCGTTCTCCATCTTGCGCATCGTGTGCTAGCGGCTTTTCAGAAAGAATATTTAAACCATAGGCTGCAGCCTTTTCAGTAAGTGGAGCATGACTAACTGGGGGTGTCCCTATATATATCCAGTCAGGCTTTGTTTCTAGAAGTTCTTCTAATGACACCGCTTCTTTAAGATTATACTTTTCCGCAACTTCCTTCAGCCTTTTTTTATTTTCATCAAAAATTGATATAATTTCACAATTTGGATTAGTTTTTATTTGGTTAATGATCCGTTCTCCCACTATTCCAGTTCCGATTAATGCAAAAGTTGTTTTTTTCACTCTAATAACCCCTCTTCATTTTTTGTTGTAATAACCATTTTTTTATTTCTTTTGCCGTTTGCTCTGGTTGATCCCATTGAAGCATATGCCCCGAGTCGTTGATAGCTATAATTGTCAATTCCTTTATTGTCCCTTCTAACTGCTGAAATCCAAGAGCTCGAGCTTCCTCAAGGTTTTTAGGTATAGTTGCATGCAAGAGTAAAAGTGGGACACGAATGTATGGGTAAGCACCTGTGAAAGGCTCAGAGAAAAAAGCTTTAATAATGGATAAAATAGTAAACTTAGAGGGAATCAAGGTAAAAAGATTATTCTCATCACAAAATAGCGTCCGCACATATCCTTCCTTTCTGTCATCCCATTTATTTGTATATCCCTTATATTCGTCTAAGACTGATTTCCATTCCACAAATGTAGACTCATCCATATATGTATCCCAACCAGCAAGTGCCACTTCCAGGGTCATCTCAGGTTGATTGACAGGAAAGGTATATCCTCCATCCAACAGGATTACACCTAATATAGCACCCGATGGGAAATGCTTACTATAGTGTAGCGCTATATCAGCTCCCCAGGAATGCCCCAGTAAATAAAAAGGCTTTTCTGTTAGTCTTTTAATAAAGTTTTGTATCCACCGTGCCAACGATGCGAAAGAATAATCATTTTCGCTCTTTAGTGCGCTAGTAGCCCCGTGACCAGGTAGATCGACCAGAATAAGGTGAAAATCCTTTTCTAATAATATAGAAAGTTGATCAAATGTATAGGTAGCATTTCCAGCTAGTCCATGTAGACATACAATTAAAGGATTACGTCTATCACCGGCTTCATAGTAATTAATTGTATCGTCTCCATCCACTAAAAGTTTATGATTCACCAAAAAATTTCCCCCTTTCCCCCTTTATTTATTCGATTAAAATACGAAAAAACCTCTATATAGGAATAAGCCTGACAGTTAATGGACTGTCAGGCTTACTAATACCACTTTTAGAGTGTAGCTAAGCGGTGATAGACGTCACTTAACGTTTCGCAGCCGCTTTCTTTAGCTTTTTTTACATAAATACTCCATAGCTTAGCTGTCATTTTGGCATCCCCTAGAGCATGGTGCCGACCAACAATGGGTATATCATTATGAACACATAGGTCTTCTAGCGTCACTAGATTCAAATTCGGATCTATCACCTTTAAAAGGAAAGAAGTATCTACAATCCGATGCTTAAAAGGCTTACGAAACAAGGTTGAGCTTGTGTGCTCCATAAAATTTCGTTCATGGGTAGCGTGATGGGCTACTAGCGTGCAATCCTGTTTAAACTCAAGGAATTTGATGAAAACGTCTGCGAGTGGCGAGGCATCACTTACTTGTTCATCTCTTATTCCGGTTAATTCAACAATAGCATCCGGTATTTTTTGCTCTGTATGGATGAGCGAATAATACACCTCATCCTCTATTATTTGCTCACCTCGCATTTTGATTGCACCAATGGAAATAATGCGGTCCCCTTTTTCAGGAGAAAACCCCGTCGTCTCAATATCAAAAACTACGACATTTAACTCCATTAGAGGGATATCGAGCACATACTGTTTATTCATTTCCTTTTCCAAGTTACGTAAATATGCCATTTGCTGAGCACTTTGAATATCACCAATTCCAACATTGGTACGTTTTCCTTGTAGTCCTCTTAATATTTGCATAAATGGTTCAAATGCCATCGCCAACACCCTTTTTTAACTAGTTAAAGCCATTACTTCCTCATGAAGCCTTTTCCCGTCCTTCAATATTCGCTTAATCTCTTTGCGTTCTTCTGTAGACAAATTACGAATCCTTAAATACTGTGTGTCCGTATAGTTTTCTATTTGCATTAATGAAACGCGATACTTTAACAAGTCCAAGAAATTTCTTTCACAGTTTTTTAGCATCTTTTCATATTTTTTTATACGGATCAATTGATTCATCCTATCTAATGTAGAAGTCTCATAGATGCCTTCTTTTATAGATAATAGACGTACTGCATTTACATACGGCAAAAAGGCTGCATATTTTATGTTGACACACCCCTGATAAAAGCCGTGCTGCTCTACTAAAATTTGTCCTAGGGGACCTATAACATTTTTCACATGTTTAATATTGGCAGAAAACCGTTGTAATAAAGAAGGATGATCCAACTGGAAGTGATAGATAAAAAGTTTTAAATCATGAATACGGCTCTGATTTCCACATAACATACGAGCATCAAAAAAGATTTGAAGATGTCTAATAGCTTCCCAGCTTTCCTCCCTCATCCATTCCTCCAGCTGAATTTTCCAATCATCTGCAGATTTGCACCATAGAGGATTAGAGCTCATAACATTACCTTGACAATAGGGATACCCTACAACATGTAATCCGAACGCCAACTCCTCTCCTAGTGCTTTAAAATATTCCTCATAATCATTACCCGACTTTTCATATATAATTCCATGGTCCTGATCACTTATTATCCCCTGTTCACTTCTACCTCCACTACCCGTTATAAACCACGTAAAGTCACAAGGTGGTTCGTCTTTTAATTTACATTTAGCAATGCACATCACATGCTGCATAATTTGATCATGAAAATCATTGAGAGAGATGGTGTCTTTTAAATAGGACATGACATTTTGGTCCTTCCATTCCCTTAAAGATTCATACGTTTCCACGACCACACTCCCTTTTATACAAAAAGCCTCTGAAACAGAGGCTTTTTGACGTTTATTTATTTTAGTTCGTACCTTTTGCTTCCTCTAATACCATTTGCTCTGGATAACCATAGTTCCCATGCTCACTCATATCGAGACCCATTATTTCTTCTTCTTCGGTCACTCGGATACCACCCATGACTTTCTTCATTATAAACAGAATAGCATACGATACTGCAAAAGCGAATGCTCCGCAAGCTGCAACTCCCATTAATTGAACTAACAGCTGATCTACTCCACCACCATAAAACAAACCAGGTTTTCCTGTCGTTGCTAGCTCGGTTGTAGCAAAGAATCCAGTTGACAAAGTACCCCAAATACCAGCAGTTCCATGAACAGAAAGTGCATAAATCGGATCATCAATTTTTCTCTTTTCAAAGAATCGTGCACAATAAAATACAAGTACCCCAGCTATTAAACCAATTACTACTGACGCCCATACGTCAACAAATGCACACGATGCCGTAATAGCAACTAAACCAGCTAACGCTCCATTTAAAATAGTAGGAATATCTGATTTACCTAAAGCAACCCAAGAGATAAATGTTGCCGCAACTGCTCCCGCTCCTGCTGCTAGAGCTGTATTTAATGCTACATACCCAAAGAAGGCTGCATCTACGGAAACTGTACTGCCGGCATTAAAACCAAACCAGCCAACCCATAAAATTAGTACACCTAATGCAGTATAAACTTGGTTATGACCTGCTAAATTATTAGAAGAGCCATCTTTGTTAAATTTCCCTATTCTAGGTTTTAATATCATCGTTGCTGCAAGAGCTGCAGCTGCACCAGTTAAATGTACCACTGTAGACCCTGCAAAATCTTGTTTTCCATGTTCCGCTAACCAGCCGCCTCCCCATACC
Organism: Psychrobacillus sp.; assembly: GCA_040274765.1. Classification (GTDB taxonomy): domain Bacteria; phylum Bacillota; class Bacilli; order Bacillales_A; family Planococcaceae; genus Psychrobacillus. Next base: position 589 of record JBEMAY010000061.1, on the reverse strand, counting down.
CAATGAGCGATTACAGGATAAACAATTATGCCGAAAAGAATAGTGAATATTACGTAAGCAGACAGTTTTGCACGTTCGGCAAACCCACCAAGAGCAATCGTAATGGCAATACCAGCAAATGCTAATTGGAAAACAAAAAATACGGTAGGAGAAACACTTGCTCCATCCTCTCCTCCACCAGCATAGAAGAAATCTGTCATTCCAACGAAGAAGTTAGCATTCCCTCCAAAAATGAAACCATATCCTACTGCCCAAAATACTAATGACGCCAACCCAAAAGTAAAAATGGTTTTACCGGCAACGTGTCCAGCATTCTTCATTCTTGTTGAACCAGCTTCTAAAAGTATAAATCCACCAATCATAAAAATAACTAAAATTGCAGCAACCATGGTCCATAAGCTGTTCATCAAATACATTACATCTTCCATTTTGACCCCTCCCATTTCTTATATGTTACATCTCTTAACATTTGATGTAAGGAAATATAACATTATTTATTTATATCCTTATTTTACTTAATACAGAATGAATGTCAATACATTTTTCTGAATTAATTTTATTTTATGTTAACTTTTATAACATGATTGTG